>NZ_CP014143.1:2387500-2756706 GCF_001750105.1 Microbulbifer aggregans | reverse complement strand
GCCCCGATCAACTGACAAAGCTCCCGCCTATCATTCAGGAGCTCGAGTCACTGAAGCAGATTTTTGTCAGCGGCGACATTCCGGAGGAAGCGGCGAGCAAGCTGAATATTCCCGTTCTGCCCTTTGAAGTCCTGCGGGGAGACGCCCAGCACGCGCCCGAGTCCGAAGCAACATTCCAGGATCTGGCCGGGCTGATGTTTACCTCCGGAACCACCGGCCCGTCAAAGGCCGTGATGATGCCCCACGCCCACTGTTACCTTTACGGACTGGGCACCATCGACAACCTGGATTTCCAGCGCGATGACACCTACTACATCACCATGCCACTGTTCCACTGCAATGCGCTCTTCATGCAACTTTATGCCTGCCTGATCAATGGCGCTACTGCAGTGATCCGCGGAAAGTTCAGTGCCTCCCGCTGGCTCTCCGATATCCGTGATTACGGTGCAACCCACACCAACCTTCTGGGTGTAATGACTGAGTTCGTGGACCAGCAACCGGGGGCTGCCGGTGAACGCGATCATCAGCTACGAGTCATCGCCGCTGCCCCGGCAGCACCCACGTTTATCCAACGTTTCGAACAACGCTTTGCCGTGCGCATGATCGAGTTGTACGGAATGTCGGAGGTCAACATCCCCCTCTTTACGCCACTGGATGCACCACGGCCCGGTAGCTGCGGCAAGCCCTATAGCCGATATTTCGAGGTACGGGTTGCCGAGCCGGCAACGGATCTGGAAGTCTCACCGGGTGACGTTGGCGAAATTCAGGTACGCCCGAGGATTTCCGCAGGCTTTATGAGCGGCTACTACCGCATGCCGGAAAAGACACTGGAGGCTTGGAAGAACCTCTGGTTCCACACCGGTGATGCCGGCCGGATGGATGAAGATGGCTATTTCTATTTCGTCGACCGACTGAAAGACTGCATTCGCCGGCGCGGTGAGAATATTTCCTCCTATGAAGTGGAAACCGCGCTGCTCGACTACCCGGGTATTCGGGAGTGCGCGGTCATTGCCGTGCCGGCCGATATCGAGGGAGGTGAGGACGAAGTAATGGCCGTCGTCGTTGCAGATGACTCACTTGATCCTATCGGGATCATCGACCACTGTAAGCAGAACATCCCCCGTTACGCTATTCCCCGCTACATCCGTTTTGCCTCGGCAGACGAGATCCCCAGAACGTCCACTAACAAGATAAGAAAAGTAGAGCTGCGCAGGCAAGGTATTACCAATACAACCTGGGACTGCCAGCAGAAAACCAGACAACAAAGACTATCACCTGTATAGCGTGCAATGCCGATGATCTGGAAGTTGTGGTTTTAATCGGAGGGCTGCAGTAGCTCGCCTGTGCAGCGTATAGGCAGGCGTTATGTAAGAAGTTCAAAGTCGTATACATAACAATAATCACCCCAAGAGGGAGAACAAGCGATGAACTTGAAACAATGGCTCATGGCGACGCTCGCTGCGTCCGCCCTGTTAACTCTCAACGCACAGGCTTACAGTGGGTCCTGGTCCAGCGAACAGGTCGTCGGTGGCAAGCTACGCACTTTCCTGTATACACCCACCACGCCTCCAGCACTAAATGGCAAACGCGCCCTCATGGTCAGCCTACATGGTTGCGTACAGACAAATGATGACATAAAGAATGATGGAAACTGGGAGGCGACTGCTGACGAATACGGCATGATCGTCGCCGTGCCGCAGGCTTCCGGTGAGGGCACCTACGGCTTTACCGGATGCTGGAACTTCCATACCGGTAACAACGCCAACCGCAATTCCAGTGACCAGAAATATCTGATCGACCTGGTGAATGCGCTGATTGCGGATGCCAGCCTGAACATTGACCCCGCTCAGGTGTACCTGACCGGACTCTCCTCCGGAGCTGGAATTACCAATCAGATGTGGTGTATCGCACCAGATGTCTTTGCCGGTGTCGGAGTCAATGCCGGGCCTGCGCCCGGCTCCACCGGCAGCAGCCTTGATCTTAACAATCCATCGATTTCCGTCAGTCAGGGTGAGAGCAACTGTGAGAATTACACTACCCAGGTTCCCGGGGGCCAGGGTACAGCTCTCCTCAGAACCCAGTTGTGGAACACCGTACACGGCACCAGCGATGGCTCTGTGGCTCCAGCTCATGCGCACCGAAATGCGGATATCGCAGTAGCGGTATACGATGACTACGATACCATCAGCCAGTGCGATTCCAGCGTCATTCCCGGTGCAGCCGGTGATTCAGACCTGACTGTCTGGTGTGACAGTAGCGGCCCTCGTGTGTCCAAGATCATGGTCAATGGCATGGGCCACGCCTGGCCATCAGGCGGCAACGATGGCTACTACATCGACGGGGATTACATCGATTATCCGGCATGGATTACCCAGTGGTTCGTCGCCAACAATCGCCGCGTTAACGCCGGCAATCCCCCGCCGCCTCCTGCCGGTGAGAATAGTCTGGTGCTGGAGCTTCCAACTGAGATCACATTGTACGAGTGCGATCCCTACATCGAGCCGGGCTACTCTGCGACAGACGCCTCCAATGGAGATATCACCGATCAGGTCATTGTCACCGGGGCCGGTTTCGATAGCTGTGTTGTTGGCAACTACAGTATCGACTACTCGGTGACCTTCTCGGATGCCAGCAGCGCGGTCAGGACACGCACCGTATCCGTTGAAGCAGCTCCCCCCGCCAGTAGCTGTACCGAGTATTACGATGACAACTACAGTCACTCGGTCATGGGGCGGGCTTATGTTTTACTCGGAATCACTTATGCAAAAGGCTCCAATGATAATTTAGGGCTCTGGAACGTGTTTACCTATAACCGCCTGGCTGAGACTTCACCCGGCTACTTCGAAAAAGGCAGTTGCCCATAGCTTGCCGGGTAATACACAGGCACTCGCAGACCTCACGGCCCGCGAGTGCCTGACCTCGATCTGAACTCAGACCAAGGGTGTAGTGCGACGAGGGGTTCAGTCTGATAGATTGGAGAAAAGGCTTTAATCTCCCCCCGGCTTAACTGCCGTCAAGAGTAAAAATAATGACCAAGCTATACACCAAAGTTGTCACACCTCTCATCGCACTGTTCACACTGGCATCCGGGCCTTCCGTCGCTGGTTCATGGAGCGACGAACGCGAATATGCCGGCGAGCTCGATACCTTCCTGTACGTCCCCAGCACCGCTCCACGCATTAGTTCTGGCAGGGCTCTGATGGTCAGCCTGCACGGTTGTGTCCAGCGCAATGACACCATTCGGGAGTCTGGAAACTGGGAAGCAGTGGCAGAAGAATACGGTATGGTGGTCGCAGCGCCGCAAGCCTCCGGCGAGGGTTCCTACGGTTTTCTCGGCTGCTGGAACTTCCATGAGGGCCCGGAGGCCAGCCGCGCTGAGAGCGATCAGGCTTATCTGATTGCCATGGTGGAAGAACTATTGGCCGATGAATCCCTCAATATCGATCCGGCGCAGGTCTACCTTACCGGCCTCTCCTCCGGTGGCGGCATTGCCAATCAGCTGTGGTGTCTGGCTCCCGAGATCTTTGCCGGCGTCGGCGTCAGTGCCGGCCCCACACCTGGATCAAAGGGCGACAAAGCGGACCTGGGTTCTCCTTCCGTTTCCGTCGAGCAGGGCAAACAGCACTGCCTGAACTATGCCGGCCAGTCAGAAGGAGAGACGCTGGAAGCACTGCTCAGCACACAGCTGTGGAACGCTGTGCACGGCTCCGAGGACGAAATTGTGGTTCCCACCCATACCGAGCGCAGCGCGCAGGTAGCACGGGCCGTTTATGCGGACTATGCCGAGATTGCTGACTGTAATGGCCAGCCTGCCGCGAATTTGGAGGGCGCTGAGGTCACGCAATGGTGTGATGCCAGCGGCCCGCGTGTTTCAACGGTGCTGGTTCAGGGCATGGGGCATGCGTGGCCGGCCGGAGAAGGAGTCGAGGGTTTCTTCGTCGATGGCGAGCATGTGAACTACCCGGCGTGGATTACCGAATGGTTTTTCGCCAACAACCGGCGGGTAACGCGGGCGGAGTCCGCCCAGGCTCAGTAGAGATAAGTGGCGGTTCCGGTGGCAATCAGCTCTTCGGAATCGTTGAACAGCTCCATCCGCGTCACCACCAGCTTGTTGCCGGTGCGCAGGATGGAGCCTTTACACAGGAAATGCTCTCCCCTGCCCGGCTTGAGGTAATCAACCCGCATATCAACTGTGCCGAGTTTTGACAGGCGCTCGGCCTTTTCCTTCCAGTGAATATCCCCGAGCCGCTGGTAAGCCGCCACCATTGCAGTCAGCCCACCCACAGTATCCAGCGCCGTCGCAATGACGCCGCCGTGCAGGATGTTCTTCCAGATATTGCCGATCAGTTCCGGGCGCAACTCGAACGCGGCGGAGAGAGTGAGCTGCTCGAGATCCAGCTCACGCATCTCCAGACCGATCTGCTTGTTAAAGGGAATCTGCTCGAAGAACCCTTTAACCAGCTCGCGGAATTCCTTTGGCGAGGGCTCCGTCACAGACGCATCACCCGGTTCAGGCCATCCAATGCAGCGCTGCGATAGGCCTCGGCCATGGTCGGATAGTTGAACGTGGTGTTTACGAAGAAGTCGATCACGTTATTGGGGGACGGCTGCTTCATGATGGCCTGGCCAATATGCACGATCTCCGCCGCCTCCGCACCGAAGCAGTGGATGCCGAGGATTTCGTGGGTTTCGATATGGAACAGGATTTTGAGCATGCCGACACGCTCACCGGAAATCTGCGCCCTGGCGGTATGCTTGAATAATGCCCGCCCCACTTCGTAAGGCACCTTTGCCGCCGTCAGCTCGGACTCAGTCTGGCCGACGGAAGAGATTTCCGGCAGGGTGTAAATTCCAGTAGGCGCATCCTCGATCACCCGGTGACCGCGACCGGCAATGGCTGCTGCCACTGCCCTGCCCTGGTCGTAGGAGGCACTGGCGAGGCTCGGCCAGCCAATCACATCTCCCACCGCGTAAATGCTGTCCACCGCGGTGCAGTAGTGCTCATCGACGGTCAGCTGTCCGCGGTGGTTGGCCTCCAGGCCGACATTCTCCAGCCCCAGTGAGCCGGTGTTGCCGGAGCGGCCATTACACCACAGCAGTGCATCCGCGTGAATGCGCTTACCGGACTGCATTTCCATGATGACGCCATTTTCCGTGGGCACCACTTTGGCGTACTCCTCCTGGTGACGGACGGTCACGCCCATATCCCGCAGATGGTAACTGAGCGCGTCGGAGATCTCATCATCGAGGAACTCCAGCAGGCTGCCACGGGTATTGATCAGGTCGACCTTGACTCCCAGTGCGGCGAAGATGGACGCGTACTCGCAACCGATCACGCCAGCGCCGTAAATCATCATGGAGTGCGGGGTGTGCTGCATTTCCAGGATGGTGTCGCTGTCATAGACACGGGGATGATGAAAATCCACATCACCCGGGCGGTAAGGCCGCGAACCGGTGGCGACAACGAACTTGTCAGCCTTGATTACTTCGACGGCGCCATCCTGAAGCTGTACTTCAACGGTATTGGCATCGCGGAAGCAGGCTTCTCCGAGAATCAGCTCAACGCGGTTGCGCGCATAGAAACTGGTGTGCATTTCCACCTGGTAATTGATCACCTTGTGTACAGATTCCATCACCTGCGGAAAAGACAACCGGCAAGGCTCACCGAGGGCACGGAACACCGGCTGGGTGTTATAGCGCATCAGCTGCTTGACCGAGTGGCGCAAGGCCTTGGACGGGATGGTGCCCTTGTGGGTGCAGTTGCCACCCACCGCGGGCCGCTTCTCGATCACCGCCGCACGCATGCCCTTTTTGGCCGCACTCATGGCGGCCGCCTCTCCAGCGGGGCCGGATCCAATTACTACCAGGTCAAACTTTTGCTCTGCCATCTAACAGCTCTAATAATTCTGATTTGTTGTACTTGTTGAGTTTACTGGCGCTTTGTTGCGTCGTAGGCCAGGTCCTGGGTCTGCGCTTCGCGCTGCTGGCGCTCTTGCTCTTTGCGGCACTCGTCGTCATCGCCACCGCAGATCGCACAGTCCTGCTTCATACCGATATTGTTGAGGCCACCACAGCTGCCCTTTAGGGGCTTATTCTGGATGATGGCACCCAGGGCCATACCGGTTATCACCAGTGCAACGGCGATAAACGCAAAAACATAAATCATCACTTCGCAGACCTCTCTAAAAACGGTTGGAAGGCAGTGCTGGCGATCGGTTCAAAACCCTCGTCCGACTTGACCAGCATATAAACGGCGAGCCCCTCCCGCTCAGCCAATTGTAACCCGGCCTCGGCACCCATCACATTGAGCGCCGTGGCAAGGCCATCAGCCTCGGCACAGCTGTCAGCAATCACGGTTACCGAGGCGAGACGGTGCTGCAATGGTCGTCCGTCTCTCGGGTCGATGCTGTGCGCGTAGCGAACACCATCCCGCTCGTAATAGTTGCGGTAATCACCGCTGGTGGCCATGGCAAACCCGCTGATTTCAACAGGAACCTGCACCACGTTGCCGGTGGCAACCGGTTTTTCGATACCGATGCGCCATTTAGCACCCTTTGGATTCATACCAAGTGTGCGTAACTCGCCACCGATTTCGACCAGGTAGTTGTCGATACCGCGCTGCTCAAGCAGCCGGGCGACCCGGTCGACACCGTGCCCTTTGGCGATCGCTGACAGGTCCAGCTCAACCGGGCGCTTGCGGGTCAGTCGATCCGGATTCCGCTCCAGACGCAGCGCGTCGGAACCCACGGTTTCGAGCAAAGCGGCAATTTCCGTATCGCTCGGCGTGGCCTCCGGTTCCGGCCTGGGACCGAAGCCCCAGAGGTTGACCAGCGGCCCTACCGTAATGTCGAAAGCGCCCTTACTGCGCTGGGAGATATCCAGGGACAGCTCCACCACCTCGGCCAGATGCCGGCTGACCGGTACTGCCTCCCCGACGGGCCCTCGGTTGAAGCGCATCAATTCGGAGTCCGGGATGTAGGTAGACATTTCCCGGTTCACCGCCTCGAGCTCTTCATCGACAGCGGCCAGTAACTCAGCCCTGTCGATGGCAGCCGGCGGGTTGACCACGGTGATGTGATAGCGCGTGCCCATGGTGGGCCCGCTCAAACGCCATACATCTTCTCGCGGTGTACATCCGACAGAAAAAAACAGCAGCCCGAAAAGCAAAAACAGGGCCCTGTTTACGGGCCCTGTTTTTGTTGTTGTCGGCACTCGTTTGAAATCGAGCAGACTAATCACTTCAATCAGCCACCGAAGTCGTCAAGCAGGATGTTTTCATCCTCAACACCCAGATCCTTCAGCATGTTGATTACTGCTGCGTTCATCATGGGCGGCCCACACATGTAGTACTCACAGTCTTCCGGAGCGGGGTGGTCCTTGAGGTAGTTCTCGTAGACAACGTTGTGGATGAAGCCGGTGTAGCCCGTCCAGTTGTCTTCCGGCTGCGGATCAGACAGAGCAACATGCCACTGGAAGTTATCGAACTCTTCCTGCAGACCGTTGTAGTCATCTTCGTAGAACATCTCACGGAGGGAGCGTGCACCGTACCAGAAGCTGATCTTGCGCTTGGAGTTCAGGCGCTTGAGCTGGTCAAAGATGTGCGAACGCATCGGCGCCATACCGGCACCACCACCGATGAAGACCATTTCGTTATCGGTTTCCTTGGCGAAGAACTCACCGAAGGGACCGTATACGCGGATCTTGTCACCCGGCTTCAGGCTGAATACGTAGGAAGACATCTGACCCGGAGGTACGCCCTCAGTGCGGGGCGGCGGGGTTGCGATACGGATGTTGAACTTCACAACACCCTTTTCTTCCGGGTAGTTCGCCATGGAATAGGCGCGCACTACAGGCTCGGTCACCTTGGATTCCAGGTTAAAGAAGCCGAAATGCTCCCAGTCACCACGGTATTCCTCTTCGATATCGAAATCGGAGAACTTGACGTGATGGGGCGGCGCCTCCAGCTGAACATAACCGCCAGCACGGAAGTCGACGTTCTCGCCTTCCGGAAGCTTCAGGGTCAGCTCCTTAATGAAGGTAGCCACGTTCGGGTTGGATTCCACAGTGCACTCCCACTGCTTCACACCGAACACTTCTTCCGGCACCTCGATTTCCATGTCCTGCTTTACAGCAACCTGACAGGAGAGACGCTTGCCCTGCTTCGCTTCACGCGGTGTAAAGTGAGCCGCTTCCGTCGGCAGCATATCGCCACCACCGGAAATCACTTTACAGGTGCACTGCGCGCAGCTGCCGCCGCCACCACAGGCAGAAGCCAGGAAGAGGTTGTTGGCTGCCAGGGTCTGCAGCAGCTTGCCGCCGGCGGGAACGGTGAGAGTCTTCTCACCGTTGACCAGGATGTTGACGTTACCGGTGTTCACCAGGCGCGAGCGGGCGACGAGAATGACCGCCACCAGCGCAATCACGATGATGGTGAACATCACAACGCCGAGAATAATTTCCAGATTCATGCTAATGCGCTCCCCCGCTTAGATATCGATACCGCCGAAGGACATGAAGCCCAGGGACATCAGACCTACGGTGATAAAGGTGATACCCAGGCCCTTCAGGCCTTCAGGTACATCACTGTACTTGAGTTTTTCGCGGATACCGGCCAGTGCGGTAATGGCCAGGGCCCAGCCGAGGCCAGCACCGAAACCATAAGCAACGCTCTCACCAAAGTTGTATTCGCGCTCCACCATGAACAGGGACGCACCCATGATGGCGCAGTTCACGGTAATCAGAGGCAGGAATACACCCAGGGCGTTGTAGAGCGCCGGTACATACTTATCCAGGAACATCTCCAGGATCTGTACCAGTGCAGCAATTACACCGATGTAGGACAGCAGACCCAGGAAGCTCAGATCCACATCCGGATAACCGGCCCACGCCAGTGCACCATCCTTCAGCAGGTAGGTGTAGATCAGGTTGTTCACCGGGACGGTCAGCGTCAGTACGAAGATTACCGCTACACCGAGGCCAATGGCCGCATCCACTTTCTTGGACACCGCCAGGAAAGTACACATGCCAAGGAAGAAGGCCAGCGCCATGTTCTCAACGAAGACGGCCCGGACAATCAGAGAAATATAATGTTCCACTTATCAGGCCTCCTGCGCTTTGCTGTTCGGCGCAATCTTGAACTCTTCTTCTTCAACCTGCGCCGGCTTCCAGGTGCGGATCGCCCAGATGAACAGACCGATCAGGAAGAAGGCACTGGGCGGCAGCAGCAGCATACCGTTGGGTACATACCAACCACCGTTGTTAACGGTTTCCAGAATGGTGACACCCAGCAGTTTGCCAGCACCGAACAGTTCACGAATAAACGCCAGGCCGATCAGAATCACACTGTAGCCGAGACCGTTACCCAGGCCGTCGAAGAAGCTGGCCACAGGGCCATTCTTCATTGCGAACGCCTCGGCGCGGCCCATCACGATACAGTTGGTGATGATCAAACCAACGAATACCGACAGCTGCTTGGAGATGTCGTAGGCCAGGGCCTTGATCACCTGATCCACGAGGATTACCAACGAGGCAATCACCGTCATCTGCACAATGATGCGGATGCTGTTCGGGATCTGGGTGCGGATCAGGGATACCAGCACGTTGGAGCAGCAAACCACCACGGTCAGGGCCACACACATTACCAGCGTCACTTTCATGGAGCTGGTTACTGCCAGTGCGGAACAGATACCGAGGATCTGCAGGGCGATCGGGTTATTGTTAAAAATGGGTTCCAGCAGAGTATCTTTAACTTTCATGCTTACGCCTCCCCTGCTTTCAGGTTTTTCAGGAAGGGACCGTAGCCCTCACTGCCGAGCCAGAATTCAACCAGGTTATCGACACCCTTGCTGGTCAGGGTCGCGCCGGACAGACCGTCGACCTTGTACTCTGCATTCGGGGTGTTCTGGTCGACACTGCCCTTGATCACGCTCAGGGCAACGTCACCATCGGCGGCGTAGGCTTTCTTGCCTTCCCAGATGCTTTTCCAGTTCGGGTTATCGACTTCGCCGCCCAGCCCCGGAGTTTCCTTGTGCTCGTAGAAACCGATACCGGCAACGGTATTGAGGTCGTTCTGCAGAGCCAGGAAGCCGTACAGCTGGCCCCACAGGCCGTAACCGCGTACCGGCAGGATGATCTTCTTGAGCTCGCCATTTTCCTCGACCAGGTAAACTTCCTTGATGTTTTCCCGGCGAATGATCTTGGCGATGTCCTGCTCGGCATCCAGCTTTTCACTGGCAGACGGGATCTTGGCTGCCGCACGGCCGCTGCCGCCAGCCGGAGCCTCGTCAGTGAACTGACCGGTGCGCAGATCTACGTATTTTGTGGTGACGTTGGCAAACGCCTCCTCAACCGCTGCACGACCTGTCTCAGACGGATCGATCAGGCCACCGGCCAGCAGCACGTTGCGCTTCAGGTCCAGTGCAGCATTGGATTGCTGCATCGGCTTCAGCATCACCGCGGCGGTGGAGACGATAACGGAACAGACGATACACAGCACCAGGGCTACGATCAGTGTTCCCTTGACGGAATCTTTATTAGCCACGTGCCAACCTCCGTTTGATATTGGACTGCACCACGAAGTGGTCAAACAGCGGCGCGAACAGGTTGGCGAACAGGATCGCCAGCATGATGCCTTCCGGGAAGGCCGGGTTCACGACACGAATCAGGACGGTCATAACACCGATCAGGATGCCGTAGTACCAGCGGCTCAGATTGGTCATCGCCGCGGACACCGGGTCGGTGGTCATAAAGATCAGGCCGAATGCAAAACCGCCTACTACCAGGTGCCAGTACCAGGGCACATTGAAGAAGAGGTTGGTATCGGAACCGATAAAGTTGAACAGCGTGGCTGTCGCCATCATGCCCAGCATGGTGCCGGCCACAATACGCCAGCTGGCGATCTTCATGCTCATCAGGATCGCACCAGCGATCAGGATCACAAAGGTGGAAGTCTCACCGATGGAGCCGTGCATGTTGCCGAAGAAGGCATCCCACCAGGTCAGCGGACCGGAAGCAGCGTTGACAACACCGTTCTGCACGCCTTCGCTGGCCAGTACGGACAGCGCAGTGGCACCGGTGTAACCATCAACCGCAGTCCACACCATGTCACCGGACATGGATGCCGGGTAAGCAAAGTACAGGAATGCGCGGCCGGTCAGCGCCGGGTTCAGGAAGTTTTTGCCGGTACCACCGAACACTTCCTTGCCGATCACAACGCCGAAGCTGATACCCATGGCAACCAGCCACAGCGGCAGGTCCGGCGGGCAGCTCAGTGCGAACAGGATAGAGGTTACGAAGAAGCCTTCGTTGACCTCGTGGCCACGTACCGCCGCGAACAGCACTTCCCAGATGCCGCCCACCACGAAAGTGGTGAGGTAGATCGGCAGGAAGAACATGGCACCGTAGACAAAGTTGTCCCAGGTGCTGGCCGGGTTGTAGCTGGTCAGAGCACCAATAATGGCGTGGCGCCAGCCGTCGAACTCGGTCGCGCCCATATCGGCGATAATCAGGTTGGACTGATAACCGATATTCCACATGCCCCAGAATGCGGCCAGCATCGCACAGGCCCACACGCTGATCATGATGCGCTTCAGGTCAATGCCGTCACGCACATGGGCAGTGGTCTTGGTGCGGTCGGCGGGCTGGAACAGACCAGTGTCGATCGCTTCGTAGAGCGCGTAGAACTTTTCGTATTTACCGCCCTTGTGGAAGTGCGGCTCAATGGAATCGAGGAATTTGCGCATCATCCTTAACCCTCCTTCTCAATACGGGTCAGGTTGTCCCGCAAAATGGGGCCGTACTCGTACTTGCCCGGGCAGATGAAAGTGCACAGGGCCAGATCTTCTTCATCCAGCTCCAGGGCACCCAGTTGCTGGGCCGAGGCGGTATCGCCCACGATCAGCGCTCGCAGCAACTGAGTCGGCAGGATGTCCAGCGGCATCACGCGCTCATAGGCACCGATCGGCACCATGGCACGCTCGGAGCCATTGGTGCTGGTGGTGAAGTCAAACTTCTTGCCTTTGAAGAGGCCTGACAGGTAGATCGGCAGCGCGGAGAAACGCTTGTTACCGGCACGCAGGTAGTGCAGGAACGGACGCTCACGGCCCTCCTGCAGCACGCTGACCTGGTTGTGGTAACGACCGAGGAACGCCAGCGGGCCCTCGGCGGTGCGGCCACCGAAAACAGAACCGGAAACGACCCGGTTGTCGTCACCAACGGTCTCGCCGTTCACCAGGGTGTTGAGGTCGGCACCAAGACGGGTGCGCAGCAGGCGCGGCTGCTTGACCCGCGGTCCAGCCAGGGCGACAACACGGTCGGTGTACAGGCGACCAGTGGTGAACAGCTTGCCCACCGCGATCACGTCCTGATAGTTGATGGTCCAGACACTCCGGCCAGCCTTTACGGGGCGCAGGAAGTGAATGTGAGTACCGGACAGGCCAGCCGGATGCGGACCGGCAAAGGTTTCACGGCTGACACCGGAAACGCTGGGCACCGGGATATCGGCATCGGGTGCGGTACAGACGAAAGTCGTATCCGCCAGGCGGGAAAGCACCAGAACACCCTGCTCAAATGCCTTGCGCTGCTCGGCAATGATGACTGCGGGATCCGCCGCCAGCGGGTTGGTGTCCATGGCGTTGATGAAGATCGCCTCGGGCTCGGCATCCAGCGCCGGCACCTTGCTGTACGGGCGAGTGCGCAGCGCGGTCCAGAGACCGGACTGGATCAGATTCTCACGAACCTGCTCACCGTTCAGGGTGGCCAACTGGTCAGCACCGTAGGAAGCGAACTCTTCCGCTTCGTCGCCGTCAATCTCGATAACGACGGACTGCAGGACGCGACGGGCACCGCGGTTGATAGCCGCCACGCGACCAGCGGCCGGCGCCGTGTAACGCACACCTTCGGTCTTCTTATCGCTGAACAGCAACTGTCCGAGTTTGACGCGATCCCCCTCTGCCACCGCCATGGTCGGCTTCATCCCGTGGTAATCGGGGCCGAGTACAGCGACGGTCTTGAGCGCAGGTCCATCCTGGATGGCCTGCTTGGGCGCGCCGGATATGGGTAAATCCAATCCCCGACGGATCTTTCTCATACGCCTATGCCTAAGTTTCTAGTTTGAAAGACTGCGGGCGGGCCGCTGTACCCGGCCGACAAGGGCTAACCCCTGTCGGGCCTGGACTCGGGCACGCCCGGGAAATCCTGTCGCGCGAGGTCTTAAACCGCTGGACCCGGAATCGGGCAGAAGGACAATCACTTCTTTGGCGCACGGTGGCCCCACAAAATCGCGCGCATTATAAAGACGCCCCTCTGGCATTACCAGAGCGGAAGCGGCCGAAATGACCAGTCAAGCGGTTTTTTTCGCTGGAAAAACAGGAAGTTGGGGGCAGAAGGGAGCAAGGGGTATAAGAGCCCCGGTCAGGCCGCACAGCGACCCAGACCGGGCAGTCGGCGACCCACATGGCCGCCGACCTCGGAACCTCACGGAGGGGAGATTCAGTCTTTCTTGGGGAACAGCGCGTACTGTACGCCGGCCATATCCTCAAGGCAGCGCACTACCTGGCAGCTGTAGCCGAACTCATTGTCGTACCAGCAGTAGAGTACGGCGTTATCGCCATCGACGATGGTGGCAATCGAGTCATAGACACAGGCGCGACGGGAGCCGACAAAGTCGCTGGACACCACTTCCGGAGAGTTGGTGTAGTCGATCTGCTGACGCAGCGGCGAGTGGAGCGCCACTTCGCGCATGTAGTCGTTCACCTCGTCCTTGGTGGTCTCCCGACCCAGGCGCAGGTTGAGAATCGCCATGGATACGTTCGGAGTCGGAACCCGAATTGCATTTCCGGTCAGCTTGCCCTTCAGCTCCGGCAGGGCCTTGGACACGGCCTTGGCGGCACCAGTCTCGGTCAGCACCATATTCAGCGCGGCTGCACGGCCACGACGCTCACCCTTGTGGTAGTTGTCGATCAGATTCTGGTCGTTGGTGTAAGCGTGTACCGTCTCAACGTGGCCGTGCTCGACACCGAAACCATCCATCATGGCCTTCAGTACCGGCACGATAGCGTTGGTGGTACAGGACGCGGCGGACAGGATCTTGTCCTCCGGCGTGATGTCACCGTTATTGATGCCGTAAACGATGTTCTTGATATCGCCTTTGCCCGGCGCAGTCAGGATCACCTTGGCGGCCCCCGGAGACTCCAGGTGCTGGGCCAGGCCGGCTTCATCACGCCATACACCAGTGCTGTCAACGATGATTGCATCGTTGATACCGTGTGCGGTGTAGTCCACTTCTTGCGGAGAGTTGGCGTAGATGACCTTGATCTCGTTACCGTTGCAGATCAGGCTGCTGGTCTCTTCGTCCACGCGGATGGTGCCATTGAAAGCGCCGTGCACGGAGTCGCGACGCAGCAGGGAGGCGCGCTTGACCAGGTCATTGTCAGCCTTGCCCTTGCGCAGCACGATGGCGCGCAGGCGCAGCACATCGCCACTACCGGCCTTTTCGATCAGCAGACGGGCCACCAGGCGGCCGATACGGCCGAAACCGTAGATCACAACGTCGCGCGCCTTCGGAATCGGCTTGCCCGCACCTTCGGCGTCCGACAGCTCTTCCTTAACAAACTGGTCGACGGACAGGCCGCGATCGTCGCGCATATATTTGTTGGTCAGGGTACCCAGGTCGATATGGACAGGCCCCAGATCCAGCTTGGAGATGGCTTCCAGCACCGGGAAGCTTTCGAACTCGGAAAGCTCGTTTTCTTCCACCTGCCGCACAAAGCGGTGCGCCTTCATGATGCTCAGTACGGAACGGTTCACCAGGTTGCGGCCGTACATGTAAATACCGACGTTGCGCTCGCGATTGAGCTTGCCAATCATCGGAATCATGGCTTCAGCCAGCGCTTCGCGCTCCTTCCAGTCCTTGAAAAAATCCGCGGGCTTGGGTCGCTTCTGAGTCACTGTCAGACACCTCTGCAATATGATGGGTAGGCAGGAAAATCGTGGGGTTCCGGGCTGCCCGGGCCACGTGGCTGCGCATTATCAGTATTCCCCCCAGACCGCGCAACCGAGCAAAAAATCACCTAAAAATTGTAGTTAAACTACCAATTTGTTGCGCCAGCAAAGCGGCAATTGCATCTTTGGGGCGCCCCCAGATTCCCGGCCTGGCCCGGGCCCCAAAACGGTGATGACTGCGCCCGCGCCACTTCACCGGTACAATAGCGCACCCTCACCTCTTTCCCCCGAGGAAACGCGCGGATTTACAAGGTAAACATGACCTCTCTGAACCCCCTATCTCCACCGGAATTTCTCTCAGCAACAGATCGCCAGTACTGGGGGCAGCTCTGCGGCTCGGCCGCCGCACTGGCCATACTGAGCGCGGCCCAGCGGCGAGATACCCCTGTGCTCCTGGTCACCCGCGACAGCCAGGAAGCACACCGGCTGGAGGTGCAGCTGAAATTTTTTAACAAAAGTTCGCGAGATAGGGCTGGCGCCAGCGAGGGCGGCGAGGAGCTGGAGATCATCCATTTCCCGGACTGGGAAATCCTTCCGTACGACACTTTCTCCCCGCACCAGGACATCATTTCCGACCGCCTCGCGACGCTTTACCGACTGCCCCGCATGCAAAAGGGCATCGTGATCGCGCCGGTCAGCACGCTCATGCACAGGCTGGCACCGCGGGAATATATTTCCGGCAATGCACTGTTGCTGGAGGAAGGGCAGAAATTCGATCTGGCCACACAGCGCCGTGCGCTCGAGCAGGCGGGCTACCACTGCGTCGACACTGTCTATGAGCACGGCGAATTTGCCGTCCGCGGGTCCCTGATGGACCTGTTCCCCATGGGCAGCCGCCTGCCCTACCGGATTGACCTGTTCGATGACGAGATCGAGTCACTGCGCACCTTTGACCCGGAAACCCAACGAACCGTCGAGCGGGTGGATTCAGTGCAGCTGCTACCGGCGCGGGAATTCCCGATGCACAAGGCGGCCCTGTCCAACTTTCTCGCCCACTGGCACGAAGCGTTCGAGTGCGATCCAGCCAATGTGCCCATCTATCAGGATATCAGCGCCGGTATCGCACCCGCGGGCATTGAATACTACCTGCCGCTCTTTTTTGGTGGCGACTGCGCCAGCCTGTTCGACTACCTGCCCGAGGGCAGTGCAGCATTTCTCCAGGGGGACATACAAAAGCCTCTGGAAAACTTTTGGCGTGAGGTCAACAACCGCTACGAAAGCCGCCGCGGCGACCTCAGCAGACCAATTCTAGAACCGGCCCAGATTCTTCTCCGTCAGGACGAATTCAACAGCGCAATAAAAAACCTGCCACGGGCAATTTTTTCCGAAAACACCCTGGAAGAAGCTGCCGGCCACTACAACTTCGCCAGCCAGCCGCCACCCAACCTGCCGGTAGACGGCAAAGCAGAGCAGCCTCTGGGCAAGCTCGAGGCTTACCTGGCCGGACACTCCGGTCGCGTGTTGTTTTGCGCTGAGTCAGGTGGTCGCCGGGAGGCACTGCTGGACCTCCTGAAAGGGATTCGGTTGAAACCGACCCCCTTCGACTCGTGGGCGGAATTCCTCGACAGCGACACCACCCACGGGATCGCTGTGGCCCCAATAGACCAGGGACTTTGCCTGGACTCCCCCGCCATCAACGTCATCGCCGAGCCACAGCTGTTTGGCGAGCGGGTGCTGCAGCAGCGCCGACGCAAGAAGGCCAAGGACGACGCAGAGAATGTGGTCAAGAACCTGGCCGAGCTGCGCATCGGTTCTCCCGTCGTACATATCGATCACGGCGTCGGCCGCTATCGCGGACTCCAGAGCCTGGATATCGATGGCCAGCCGGCGGAATTTCTGACCCTCGAATACGCTGACGAGGCCAAACTCTACGTGCCGGTCGCGAGCCTGCACCTGATCAGCCGCTACTCCGGCGCCGACGAGGCCCTGGCGCCCCTGCATAAACTCGGCAGCGAGCAGTGGCAGAAGGCAAAGCGCAAAGCAGCGGAAAAAGTGCGCGACGCGGCGGCCGAGCTGCTGGACATCTACGCCCGCCGGGAGGCCAGGGTCGGACATGCCTTCGACAATCCGGGGCTGGCATACCGCGAATTCTCGGCGGGTTTCCCGTTCGAGGAAACGCCCGACCAGCAGGTGGCCATCGAGGCCGTCGTCGCCGACATGCTATCCGCGAAACCCATGGACCGACTTGTCTGTGGTGACGTGGGCTTCGGCAAGACCGAGGTGGCCATGCGCGCGGCGTTTGTCGCTGCCCATGCCGGCAAACAGGTCGCCATGCTGGTGCCCACCACCCTGCTCGCCCAGCAGCACTTCCAATCTTTCCAGGACCGCTTTGCCGACTGGCCGGTAAATGTCGAGGTGATCTCCCGCTTTCGCTCAGGAAAGGAAGTGGACAGCGTCAAAGAGCGGGTGGCCGATGGCAAAGTGGACATCCTGGTTGGCACCCACAAGTTGCTGCAGAGCGACCTGGACTTCAAAAACCTTGGCCTGCTGATCATCGATGAGGAGCACCGCTTCGGAGTGCGGCAGAAGGAGCGACTAAAGAGCCTGCGGGCAGAAGTGGACATCCTGACCATGACCGCGACTCCCATCCCCCGCACCCTGAATATGGCCATGTCGGGTATCCGAGACCTGTCGGTGATCGCCACCCCACCGGCCCGACGCCTGTCGGTGAAGACATTTGTCCGCCAGCGGGACGACGCGCTGATCAAGGAGGCGATCCTGCGGGAGATCCTCCGCGGCGGTCAGGTGTACTTCCTGCACAACGAAGTGAAGAGCATCGAGCGCATCGCCCGCGAGCTCGAGGCTCTGGTACCCGAGGCGCGTATCGCAACCGGCCACGGCCAGATGCGCGAGCGGGAGCTCGAACAGGTGATGAGCGACTTCTATCACAAACGCTTCAACGTGCTGATTTGCACCACGATCATCGAAACAGGCATCGACGTACCGAGTGCCAACACCATTCTGATCGAGCGCGCAGACAAGTTCGGGCTTGCCCAGCTGCATCAGTTGCGCGGTCGTGTGGGCCGCTCCCACCACCAGGCCTATGCCTACCTGCTGACACCGGGTAAGCGCTCCATGACCAGTGACGCAGTCAAACGCCTGGAAGCCATCAGTGAGGCCCAGGACCTGGGGGCTGGCTTTACCCTCGCCACCCACGACCTGGAAATCCGCGGTGCCGGCGAGCTGCTGGGCGAGGAGCAGAGCGGCCAGATCCAGAGCGTCGGCTTCAACCTCTATATGGAGATGCTGGACCGGGCGGTCAAAGCCATCCGTGAGGGCAAGACGCCAAACATCGACGAGCCGCTGGAATCCACGGCGGTGGACGTCAACCTGCGGGTACCGGCGCTGATTCCCGAGGATTACCTGCCCGATGTCCACGGCCGGCTCATCATGTACAAACGCATCGCCAATGCCGCCACCCGTGAGGAGTTGCGGGAGCTGCAGGTAGAGATGATCGACCGCTTTGGGCTGCTGCCGGAACCGGTCAAACACCTCTTCCGGACGACTGAAATCAAGCTGCAGGCCAACACCATGGGCATCCGCAAGCTGGAGGCCTCCGCTGCCCGCGGCCGCATCGAGTTCTCGGAGGCCACCAGCGTCGACCCACTGACACTAGTGAAGCTGGTACAGAACCAGCC
This sequence comes from Microbulbifer aggregans, assembly GCF_001750105.1. NCBI lineage: Bacteria > Pseudomonadati > Pseudomonadota > Gammaproteobacteria > Cellvibrionales > Microbulbiferaceae > Microbulbifer > Microbulbifer aggregans. The sequence continues at coordinate 2,738,068 of NZ_CP014143.1, read as the reverse complement.
GGGCGTGTTTCAGCTGGCCGGCGCCAACCAGCTGACCTTCGCCCTGGACGAAAGCGGCCCCGAGGAGCGGCTGGCACAAGTGACGGGAGTGTTGGAGCAGCTGGCGCAATGATAGACTGCGATTTCTCAGCGCCCTCGTGGCGCCGTAACCCTAACGATCAGAGCGGTATCACCATGAGAAGATTCCTGCACCTTTGCGCGAGCCTGGTCCTCGCCACCGCTTCCGGCATCGCCTCAGCGAAGAACTATGCCGGCAATACGTTCGAGATCGAGATGATCGTCTTCGGTCGCGACAGCGGTTTGGCACAAAGTGGTGAGAACTGGCCGGCATCTCCGCGCCTTGAATACCCACAGCAGTGGGTGGACTTCAACAGCATGGAGGGCGAGACTCCCCTGCTGCAGCAGGTCGCCACCAGGCTGGACAACAAGGTCGCTGCGATTCGCAGGGCCCGCGGCCAGCAGGTGCTGTTCCACAAGGCGTGGCGCCAGGTTCTGCAGAACAAGCGCAACAGCCCCGCCGTGGTCATCAACGGCGGCAACCCGGTGGGCGACCACCACCAGCTGGAAGGATCAGTCACCATCAGCGTGGCCCGCTACCTGCACCTCAGCACCAACCTGTGGCTCAGCGAATTTGGCGCGCAGCAGCCGTCAGTCGCGGACACAACGACCAGCCGTGGTATCGCCCTGCCCCGCCCACCAATGGCAGAGCAGAACATGTCGGACGAACCCATGGGGCTGAGCGGACAATCGGCTCAAGCGCTGACCGTAGACGCCATTCGCAGTGAACCGCGCCCGCCCCTGACGGCATCCCGGGTCGCCGTGCTGCAGCAGGAACGCCGCATGCGCAGTGGTGAGCTGCACTACCTCGACCATCCGCGCTTCGGCATCCTGATCGAGGTACGACCGGTAGAACAGGAAGAAGAGTCCGAGTCAGCCCCTGACACCCTCTGATTCAGATTACCGGGGCCGCCGGCCAACAGGCGGCCCCAAACCCACCCCGCCCTAACGCGCCGGGTGAGGCTACGCGAATTCAGCGACTGCAATAATAACGACAACGGAAGTACGACCTATCTATGATCACCAATGACGCCATCATTCTCGGCATGCTTGCCGCCATTCTGGGCTTTGTTTTCTATACCGCAGGCAGCGACCACCGTTTCTGGAAGCGGTTTTATCGCTTCGTACCGGCTCTGCTGCTCTGCTACTTTCTTCCCTCACTGCTGACCACGTTCGACATCATTGATGCGGAACAGTCCAATCTTTACTACGTCGCCTCCCGTTACCTGTTGCCGGCGAGTCTGGTGCTGCTGACCCTGAGTATCGACCTCAAGGCCATCGCGAACCTGGGTCCCAAGGCCCTGGTAATGTTCCTCACCGGCACCCTTGGTATTGTCATCGGTGGGCCTATTGCCCTCATGATCATGGCGAGTATCGACCCGGGCATTCTCGGGGTCAGCGGTCCGGATGCGGTCTGGCGTGGCATGACGACGGTTGCGGGAAGCTGGATCGGCGGTGGTGCAAACCAGACCGCGATGAAAGAAATCTTCAGTGTCGGTGATCAGGTGTTCTCGGCCATGGTTGCCGTGGATGTGATCATCGCCAATATCTGGATGGCAGTCCTGCTCATCATGGCGGGCAATGCGAAACAGCTTGATGCACGCCGGGGCGCCGATACGACCGCGATCACTGAGCTACGGGAGAAAGTGGAGACACTGCAGAAAAAGCACTCCCGCATTCCGTCGCTGCCCGACCTGATGTTGATTGCCGCTGTGGGCTTTGGGGTGACCGCCATTGCACATGCCTTTGCCGATCAACTGGCTCCCTGGTTCCAGGCCAACGCACCGCACCTGGCCCGCTTCAGTTTCACCAGCCAGTTCTTCTGGCTCATCATCATTGCCACCAGCCTGGGCGTGGCAATGGCATTCTCCCCCGCCTCGAAGCTCGAGGGCGCCGGCGCCTCCAGGATTGGCTCGGTCTTCATTTACTTCCTGGTGGCCACCATCGGCACCCATATGGATATCACTGCACTCCGAGATAGCCCGGAGCTGTTCCTGCTTGGGGCCATCTGGATGGCCATTCATGCGGGACTGATGCTGCTGGTGGCCAAGCTGATCAAGGCTCCGACGTTCTTTATGGCCGTGGGCAGCCAGGCGAATGTGGGTGGCGCGGCATCGGCGCCGGTCGTCGCCGCCGCCTTCCATCCGTCACTGGCACCGGTGGGCGTGCTGCTGGCGGTGTTTGGCTATGCGCTGGGCACTTACGCCGCATGGTTCTGCGGTCAGTTGCTGCGGGTGGTGGGAGGCCCTTAAGGGGCCATCCCGCAGACCACTTTCAGGCGGGCAATAAAAAGGCGGGCCAAAGGCCCGCCCAGGTGTACCAGTGCTCCTGCAGTGGGCTCATTGATGCTCACTCATACTGAATGAGCACACCCCAACGGAGTGGCAATTACAAAGAAGTTCTTATCGGGGACTCATTCGCAGGGAACGACATCTTCCGCCAACAATCCTTTGTCACCTTTCTGCATTTCAAACTCCACGGCCTGACCCTCATTCAGGGTCTTATAACCTTCGCCGCGAATACTGCGATAGTGAACAAAAATATCCTCGGTACCTTCTCCACAGGTGATGAATCCGTAACCCCGGGCATTGTTAAACCACTTTACGGTACCTGTAACGCGATCACTCATTGAGCCAACCTCATTATTGTTATTGCGTTGCACCCTCTACCCCTGCGTTACCTCTGCGGGTGGAGAGCGACAAACGCCACCCCAATATCGGCAGCCGGCAGGCTGCTCTCTTGCACTGTCCACCTAGTCATTCAGGTGTACAACAATGATTCTTAGATAAATTGGCGCCAGTGTCTAGGTTTCTATGTGAAATAAATACTACATCGAGGACTTTTCGCGCAATTTTTCATCAACGCTAAGCGGCAAAACTTCTACACCTGTTAAAGCTGTCACATTCCGGCCAAACAGACTTTCCAGCACAACCTGCCAATGCATTCAGACTGGCTCGTGAACCGGCTTTTCCACCATTGGCATCTCCGCAATATGCACCGTGGAAGTCGGGAACGCACAGGAGGCACCATGGGATTCCACGATCTCCAGAACCTTTAACAGTACATCCTGTTTGATTTCGTGATAGCGGATCCACTCCACTGTTTTCGTAAAGGTGTAGATGAAGAAGTCGAGGGACGAAGGTGCAAAGCTGTTGAAGTTCACGATCAGGGTCTGGTTGGTATCGATCTCCGGGTGGTTCTGCAGCATCGCTTTTACATCCGCAACAATAGCGGCCATGTGGGGCGCATCTTCGTAGCGAATGCCGACGGTTTCAAAGATCCTGCGGTTATGCATCCGCGAGGGGTTCTCCACCGAGATCTGGGTGAAGACACTGTTGGGAATATAGAGGGGACGCTTGTCAAAAGTGCGGATGCGGGTCAGCCGCCAGCCGATGTCCTCTACCGTACCCTCGATCTCTTTGTCCGGAGAGCGCACCCAGTCTCCGACAGCAAAGGGCCGGTCGAGATAGACCATCAAGCCGCCGAAGAAGTTGGCCAGCAGGTCTTTTGCCGCAAAGCCCACCGCCAGACCACCAATACCGCCAAACGCGAGAATACCGCTGATGCTGTACTGGAAGTACTGCATGATCACCATCGCCGCGGTGATCAGGATCGAGGCCCGCACCAGCTTGCCAAGGGCACGTACGGTGGTCGCATCCATTGGCTTGGCAATATAGCGCGGGTCGCGCAGGTTCTGCTCGACATTGCGGGAGAAGCGCCACGCAAACCAGGTGACCACCAGGATCACGCCGACATCCCTGATCGGTGTCGCCAGGTCGAAGATCTCGGCTCCCGTGGCTGCACCGGCACGGCCGGCGGCTACTGTCAGGCCCACAAGCCAGATCAGCACCGGCCCCGGCGGCGTCAGCGCGCCCACCACCGCGTCGTCCCACGGGTTCGATGTCTTTTCGGTGCGGACCTCCAGCTTCTGCACGAAGCGCCTCAGGAACCAGGCACCGAACGCAGTGGCGAGGATGATCGAAAAAATAACCACGATCCAGAATCGATTGTCACCAATCCAGGGGACGATCAGTTCCTTAAAAGCTTCCACTGATTACTGCTCCAATCACATCGTTGTTATTGAAAGTTGTCAGCCGTCACCCACTGGTCCGGGCGGCAAAAAAAAGACGGGCACAAGCGCGGCCCAAAGGGGCTTCAACCAATGCGGCTGCAGCTTATGACATGTGTCAGTCCGTCGCGAGCAGGGAATTGAGCCATTCCCGGGTCTGCTGCCAGCGCTCACTCTGCTGCAAAGCCTGCCACGAATCAATGGCTGGCCGACCCCGCATCCTGGCCAACCGCTTTGAAGACGCAGGATCCGGGCGAAAGTTCTCCAACGCGTCTAGCACTTCAAGGGCGCCGGCTCGGTTATTACAGACGATGCCCATATCGCAGCCGGCAGAGAGTGCAGCCTGAATACGCGCTCCGTAACCGCCAGCCGCTCCGGCCCCCTCCATAGAGAGATCATCGCTGAATATCACCCCATCGAAGCCAAGCTGGCCACGCAACACATCCTGAAGCCACAGCGATGAAAAACCCACCGGCTGTTGATCCACCTGCACAAAGCGGATATGCGCCGGCATCACGGCATCGAGCTCGCCGCTGCGAATACACTCCGAAAAAGGCAGGGCGTCGCTGGCCATGACTGCTTCGAGATCTCTCTCATCCTCTGGCAGCTCTTCGTGACTGTCTTCCAGAACATGACCGTGGCCGGGGAAATGCTTTCCGGTCGTCGCCATACCGGCCTCATGCATGCCCGCCATAAATGGGCGCACCTTTGCTCCCACCGCGGCAGGATCAGCGTCAAAACTCCGATCACCGACGATACGGCAGTGGGCATCGTCCGCATCCAGCACCGGAGCGAAACTGAAATCGATACCCGCCGTAAGAAGTTCCGCCGCCAGTAACCAGCCGACATCGCGGAGGCACTGGTCGTCGGCGGCCCGGGCGAGCTTCTGCATGGAGGGAATGCGGGTAAAGCCCAGTTCCCGGAACCGCTGCACCCTGCCCCCTTCCTGATCGACCGCGATAAGGATCTCGGGGCGCTCCGCGCGGATCTCGGCCGCCAGGCTCTCCAGCTGGGGGCGGTCCTTAAAATTCCGGCTGAAGAAAATCAGCCCACCCACCATAGGGTGCTTGAGGATTTGGCGGTCCTGATCGGTCAGCTCGGTGCCTTCGATATCGATCATTACCGGACCGATTCCATTTCCCTCGGTTTGCTGTTCCATTTTTGATCTCACGTTCGGGGCCCATTTCCGGGCTTCAACTCGTTGGCAGGATACGGCTCAGCTCTGCCTATTAGCCATCTGCATGCAGCATGGCCGCGGCCGCGGGCACGAGCCGCTCCAGGGTTTCCTGCAGGCTGCTCTCCGCACCAAAATCCTCTTTGAGGATAGCCTCGATGGCATCGAAACTGGACAGGGTGAAAATAGTGGCCCCGAGCATAAAGTAAAGGCGCCAGTAGAAAGTAACCGGATCGAGCCCTGGGAGCGCCCTGGACAACAAGCCGGCAAATCGCCGATAGCTCTCGCCATAGCGGGATACGATAAAGCGTCGCAGGTGTCCCTGGTACTGGGTGTAGGCAAGCCCCAGCAGGCGCATGAACCGCTGAGGATCACGGCCCTGCCGCTCGAGACTTGCCATCGCGACCCGGTAGAGCCCATCCAGCAGCACTTCGGCGCTCAAAGGTTCGTCCATCGCCTCACGGCGGTCCAACTCTTTGACCAGGCTCTCGGTAAACGGCGTCAGGAACCGCTCGAAAACCGCCTGGATCAATTCCTTCTTCGAGCCAAAATGGTAGTTTACGGCAGCGAGGTTGACGCCAGCGGTGCTCGTGATGGTGCGAAGTGAAGTCTCGGTGAAGCCGCGCTCGGCGAACAAGACTTCCGCGGCATCCAGTATCCGGCTGACGGTGTCAGTCTGGGTCATACGAATTCAAACCACCAATTAAAACAGTTGTTTGGTATTTAGCGCAGATTAGCACATTCATCCGCAGCTGGCGCAGCTACTGACTCCGGGGCCCAGACATTAGATTGTGGTAAACACAAGAGGGGCAGGAAGTCATGACACAAATGGCACCAGATATCGGCAACTGGTTCGAAGACCTGGAAAGTGGCGAGGTGTTCGAGGTGGTGGCCCTTGACGAGTTTCACCAGACAGTGGAAGTGCAGTACCTGGACGGCACCGTGGATGAGATGGATCGGGAGTACTGGATCAGCCGCTCACTGGCGCCCGCAGCCGCTCCAGAAGATGCCCACGCCGCCTACGGGCAAACAGCGCGGGAACAGGATCCGAATTCAGCTGGCTCCACTCCGGAGCTGCTCAGCCCCCTGGATAATCTGGAAGGGGAAAGTTTCACTGGCACCGACGAAAGCCCCTTCTGACTGGGGCCTGACTGCTCGCGCTGGAGATCCAACGCTGCACTTCGCTACTCTTTGGAGCGGATATAGTCGATGATGATCTCCGCCGCCTGGTCGACCGTGTCAACGACCTGAAACAGGTCCAGGTCAGAGGAGTCTATACATTCCCGCTCCAACACCGTATCCACGAGCCAGTCTCGCAATCCCGCCCAGTAACGCTCGCCCACCAGAACAATGGGGAATTTCTGTACTTTCTTGGTTTGCACCAGAGTCAGCGCCTCAAACAATTCGTCCAGAGTTCCATATCCACCAGGCAGGCCGACAAACCCCACGGCGTGTTTCACAAACATGAATTTGCGCACGAAAAAGTAACGAAAGTTCAGGCTGATGTCCTGATACGGGTTTGGCGCCTGCTCGAAAGGCAGCTGGATATTCAGGCCGATGGACGTGCCCGGCTGGGGAAGCGCGCCCCGGTTGCAGGCCTCCATCAGGCCTGGACCTCCACCAGTAATCACTGAGATCCCCTCGCCGGCCAGCAATTCTCCGAGGCGAACCGCCTGCTGGTACTCGGCGGTACTTTCAGTAAACCTGGCCCCGCCGAATACGGTGACCGCTCCACTGAGCGCAATCAAACGCTCAATGCCATCGACCAGTTCAGATTGGATACGGAGGACGCGCCAGGCTTCTGGCATTTTTGCATCTAGCATTATCGCTTTCCCTCTGCTGATGCAACCAGACCCGGCTCACAGAGTTACCGGCTAACGAGCCTTTCCACTGGCTGCACTTATTATTCTCCCTGATTTCACTTTAGCAGCTTTTTGCGTCATGACCGGTAAGTTTGCGCTCGTTTTCATTCTGTATATAATCACAGCAACTGTATAAAAATACAGATTACCATCAGGCAGGTGACTCTCATGACCAATCTCACTGCGCGCCAGGCTCAGGTACTGGACCTGATCAAATCTTACCTGGACGATACCGGCTACCCTCCCACTCGCGCGGAAATCGCTCAGGAACTGGGTTTTCGCTCCCCCAACGCTGCAGAGGAACACTTGAAGGCCCTGGCCCGCAAGGGGGCCATTGAAATGGTCGCGGGTGCATCCCGGGGAATTCGGATTCCCGGATACCAGCCGGGCCTGCCGATTGTTGGTCGTGTCGCGGCGGGCAACCCGATCCTGGCCGAGGAGAACATCGAGGATTACTGCGAGCTGCCAGCAGACTTTTTCCACCCTCCGGCAGACTATTTGCTGCGCGTACATGGAATGAGCATGAAGGATGCAGGAATTCTGGACGGGGACCTTTTGGCGGTACAACGCACCGATCAGGTTCGCAACGGCCAGATTGTCGTTGCGCGCATCGAGGACGAGGTCACAGTCAAACGTTTCCGCCGCCGCGGCAATCAGGCACTGGTGCAGTTGCTGCCGGAAAATGACGAGTTTGAAGTGATTCAGGTGGATATGCGGGACAAGCACTTCGCGATTGAAGGCCTGGCTGTCGGTGTGATCCGTCAGACTCCCTGATTCCCCACCCCGCTCTCCATCGGCAGAAACAAGCCCGGTGGAGAGCTCCGGCTAGCGCCATCCCCTCCCGTTTATCCGCCCCCCAGATAAAACCTGCTCCCCGGACTGATGATGGCCTGGGGTTATTCAAGCAAAAAAGACTGGATTGAGTAGCCGGGGAACCCGGACGTTTGACCCGCTCGCGGCCGCGAGCTCGGGGGATGGCACCCGCCATCTAGAGGGGCTTAGTTAGAGGGGCTTAGTGGATGGTATGGTTGACCGGTTCCAGCTCTTCCTCGAAAGCTTCCGGTTCCGGCTCCAGTTCGCCCAAATTTTGAACAGCTTCAATGCCTGCTTCCAGCATGGCCTTGGCGATCGCGATCTTGTGCTCCCGCAGGAACTGGACACTCTCCTCGGAAAAATGGATTCGCACCAGGGGATCATCGCGCTCACCGGCCCGGCGCAGGGCGACATCGCCGTTAGCCAGTTCAATGATTTCAAAGGTCTCAGAGGACATGCGCATCTCCGTTCACATCAGTTTTGCGCAGTGTAACACAGCACCGGAGACAGGTTCATGGCGTGCCGGTGCAGGAGCCCCTTTGAATTCCACCCGGAGCGGGAAGTTCACCATTCGGCACTATGGGCGCGCTGGCGTCGAATAATTTCACTAAGAGCCGACTGCCAGTGATCCACTTGCTGCCCGTTCAGGGCTTCGAGAGGACGCCGACCAAGATCCCTGCTGGGAATCAGAGTCGGCTCTGACGCGCGCTGTTGATTCGCATCCCCGGAGAAATCCCATAGGCCAGCCCAGGCACGCTCGAGGGATGACAACCAGCTGTCGGGTTCCTCCAGCAACTCCAGCAATTCCCTTGCCTCACCACAGCCCTTACCCTGGGACTCGGCCAGCCGGGCCAGCGCCAGCGCCGAGTCCGGCTGGCCCCCGAGCTGTAGCTGAAACGCCAGCTCGGCAAGAAAAGCCTGATAAGCGCGCCGGAGCTGCAGCAGCCGGGCCTCATCGAGGGCCTGCCGTTGCAGGTTGCCGTCGGGCTCAATATCCGCAAGAAGGGCCGCCTTGCGCAGCGCAGCAGCAACCGAGCCGGTATGGGGATTGCTCATTTCTTCTTGCTCGGCGCCTTCTTCGCCGGTGCTTTCTTCGCTGCGGCCTTCTTCTTGGGTGCGGCTTTTCGCTTGGCAGCGGGCTTGGCCGTGGACTCTACCAACCATTTGCCATCGCGATAAAAAGCCTTCCAGCCGGTCGCCTTGCCGTCTTCCTCAGACTGTACGTACTGCTCCTGGGTTTTACGACTGAAGCGCACCACCGTGTCCCTGCCCTGATCATCTTCAGTCGGTGCAGAAAACAGGAAACTGTACTTGGGATCAATCTCTGCTTTGTGCGGGAGCAGCTCTTTTACCAGCGGAGCCCTGGTCTCGCGGTTTTTCGGGAACTGGCTCGCAGCCAGAAACAGTCCCGATGCGCCGTCACGCAGAATGTAGTGATCATCCACCTTCTGGCATGGCAGCTCCGGCATAGGTACTGGATCCATCTTCGGCGGTGCGGGCTGCCCGTTCTTGAGCAGCTTGCGGGTGTTCTTACATTCCTCGTTGGTGCAGCCGAAATACTTGCCGAAGCGGCCCGATTTGAGCTGCATATCACTACCGCACTTGTCACATTCAATGACCGGACCGTCGTAGCCTTTGATCTTGAACGTGCCCTTTTCCACCTCGTAGCCCGGGCAATCAGGGTTGTTACCGCAGATATGCAGTTTGCGGTGCTCATCCACGAGATAGCTGTCCATGGCGGTGCCGCACTTGGCACAGCGCCGCTTATCCCGTAGTTGACGGGTTTCGGCGTCTTCATCCTTGTCAGCGTCAACCGCCTCCTCACCGGAAACCAGGTTCATGGTATTGGTGCAGCGCTCCTTGGGCGGCAGCCCGTAACCTGAGCAACCCAGGAACACCCCCGTGGAACCGGTGCGGATTTGCATATGGCGCCCGCACTTGCTGCACTCGATATCGGTATCGGTGGGCGTATTGCGACGCATGCCGCCGTCTGGGGACTGCGCCTTCTCCAGCCGCGAGGAGAAATCTTCATAGAACTCGTTGAGCAGCTCCTTCCAGCCCCGATCCCCGTCGGCTACGGCATCCAGGGACTCCTCCAGGTTGGCCGTAAAGCCGTAATCCATCAGGTTCTTGAAGCTCTCGCTCAAACGGTCCGTAACAATATCGCCCATTTTTTCAGCATAGAAACGGCGATTCTCAAGACGGACATAGCCGCGATCCTGAATGGTGGAGATAATCGAGGCATAGGTCGATGGGCGACCGATACCGCGCTTTTCCAGCTCTTTTACCAGAGCGGCCTCGCTGAAACGCGCCGGTGGTTTGGTGAAATGCTGCTTGGGGTCGAGCTTTTTCAATGCCAGCTTCTCCCCAACTTTCACGTCGGGCAGTACCAGGTCCTCATCTTTCTTGCTCACTTGCGGCGCGACTTTAAGGAAGCCGTCAAAACGGATGACCCGACCGCGAGCGCGTAGTTCGAAATCCCCTGCCGTCACCACTACCGATGTCGAGGTGAACTCTGCAGGTGTCATCTGACAGGCAACGAACTGTTGCCAGATGAGGTTATAAAGCCGCTCTGCATCCCTCTCGACGCCGCTCAGCATATTCGGTTGCATGCGTACATCTGATGGGCGAATAGCCTCGTGTGCCTCCTGTGCGCCCTCTTTGCTGCTGTAGCTGTTGGGAGACTCCGGCAGGTATTTTTTACCGAACTTCTCGAGGATGAAGTCCCGAGCCGAATCCACCGCCTCTTTGCTCAGGTTGGTGGAGTCTGTACGCATGTAGGTGATGTGGCCTGCCTCGTAGAGGCGCTGCGCCAGCATCATGGTCTTTTTGACACTGAAGCCAAGCCGGTTGCTCGCCGCCTGCTGTAGCGTCGAGGTAATGAACGGCGCATTGGGTTTGGAGCTGGTCGGCTTGTCGTCCCGCTGCGAAACGGTGTACTCGCTGGACTGCAGGGCCTTGGCTGCGGCACTGGCCTGCTCCTCACTGGTGGGGCGAAACGCCTCACCGGCCTGGCGCTTGACCTCCAGGTGCAGCGGCTCCGTCTTGGCAGTCTCAGTATCGGCCGAGATGGTCCAGTATTCCTCGGGCACAAAGGCACGGATTTCTCGCTCGCGCTCCACAACGAGGCGCACGGCCACTGACTGGACCCGACCCGCGGAGAGACCGCGGGCAACCTTTTCCCACAGCAGCGGCGAGACCATGTAACCGACAATCCGGTCGAGGAAACGCCGGGCCTGCTGGGCGTTTACACGATTGATGTTCAACCGGCCCGGGTCTTTGAAGGCCTCCTGGATCGCGGATTTGGTGATCTCATTGAAGACCACCCGGCGATAGCGATTGTCATCACCACCAATCGCCTCCCGCAGGTGCCAGGCGATCGCTTCCCCCTCACGGTCCAAGTCCGTTGCCAGATAAATCTGGTCCGCGTTTTCCGCCAGCTTGCGCAATTCACTGACCACTTTTTCCTTGCCGGGAAGGATCTCGTAATGCGCGGCCCAGTCATGATCCGGGTCAATCCCCATCCGCTTGATCAGCTGCTCGCGGTTTTTCTTGCGCTTGTACTTTTCTTTCTCTTCCGGTGAAAGCTTGCGCGTCTCTGCCGCTTTGCGCGCACGCTCTTTGGGATCGACAGGTTGTTTGTTACTGCCGGCAGTGGGCAAATCGCGAATATGCCCCACACTGGACTTCACCACGAAGTCCTTGCCGAGGTATTTGTTGATGGTTTTCGCTTTGGCCGGTGATTCGACAATGACCAGTGATTTACCCATAAGCCTTTGAATTCTTTAAGAAATTTTACTGCCGACAGCGCCTTTCCAGTGGCAACTATGGGCGCTGCAATGCGCGAATATATAAGCTCCGCACCCAGTGCGGTCAAGCCGGAGGGGTAAAATCCCCCTCCGTGCAGGATGGTTTTACAGGCTTCGAACCGCCTCTTGAAAGCCGATTAACCGAAGCCGGGCTCCGACTGAGAAGCGGCAGCAGAAGGCCTCCTGGCAACTATTTTTCGTCGCCCTTTTCTTCGCCCTCACCACCATTTTCCTCTGTACGTCGGGGGCGCTGACGGATTGCCTCCTCGATTTCCGGCCTCAGATGCGCCAGCGCCTGCTCCACGGCCTCAAAACCCTTGTCACCGCTTCGCTCCTGCCATTGAATGCCCAGGCCACCCTGAGTGCTGTGGATACCGCAGGCATCTTCCGGCAGGCGCCCGAGGAGCTCCCGGACAAGCGGCCAGGCCGCCTCAGGGGCGGCTTTGCCGGCCCAATCCCAGCGATCGGAGAAGTGGAGATCATGGGACATGCGTTGCAACTCAATGTTCCAGCCCACATCCAGTCGACGGGGATCTTCCCATCGATTGAAGTAAACGGCGGCGGTACCTTCACCCAATGCCGGCGGTAACGGCCGCATTTTTACCGTCATGCCTGCAGCGGTCGCCCGCTGCCGCAGTGCTGCAAGCCTGCGGTCGCGGTCGCTGGGCTTCATCCACATGACCGGCCCCACCACCAGGGCGACGGCAAAGATAATAATAAGAAGGGGGAGCCATCCTGACATAAGCGTATCCCTGTCTGATGAATATGGCGCCCATTGTGCTTTGCCGCGCGCCGGTCCTGTCAATCGATTTTTTTTACAGTAGACTCTCTGTGAGCTCTCAAGCCACTGTCAACGCGATATTAAAAAAGGAGAAGCGTGCTCATGGCGGATTACAAGCGCATTCTGGTAGCCCTGGACTTGTCGGAAGAATCCTCACAAGTGCTGGACAAGGCAGGGGAAATGGCAAAGGCGTTCGGCGCCGAGCTTTGCCTGACGCACGTGATCGAACCACTCACTTTTGCCTATGGCGGTGACATCCCGATGGATCTCTCCGAAGTGCAGGAGCAGCTTCAGAACCAGGCAAAAGAACAACTGCGGAAGGCAGGTGATAAGTTCGGCGTTGCTGAGGAACGACAGCGTGTAGTGCTGGGTCAACCGGCAACCGAGATTCACCGTCTCGCCGATGAACTCGAATCAGACCTGATCATCATGGGCAGCCATGGGCGGCACGGCCTTGCTCTGCTGCTCGGCTCCACCGCCAATGGGGTTCTACACGGCGCCGGCTGTGACGTACTCGCCGTCCGGGTGCACTCAGACTGACCCCTGGCGTCAATGACAGACAAGGCGCGGGCATTTCGCCGCGCCGGGTTTTGCCACGCTGGAAATACGGTCTTTTCACTGCCGGCAGTTGATTAAGCCGGTATCTACCCCTCGCTATCGAGCTCGGCCCAACGCTCAAATGCCGAATCAAGCTCCGCCTGACGATCTGCCAGCAGCTTGAGCCGCTCCTCGACTAGTGCGGGATCCTGCTCGTAAAAAGCCGGATCACTGACCTCGCTTTCCAGTGTTTCTATTTCCCCTTCCAGCGCCTCAATAAGGCCGGGGAGACTGTCCAGCTCCCGCTGCAGCTTGTAGCTGAGCTTTTTCTTTTTGACCGGTTTTTCTTCAGCTCTGGTATCTCTGGAACCGGCGTCGCCAGCAGCGCCCGCATCCTTCTCCGGTGTGCTGTCTTTCTTGGAGGCTTCCTCCTCGGTAGCAAAGTGGCCGCCCTGGCGAATGAAATCCGAATACCCTCCCACGTACTCGCGAACCAGGCCATTGCCCTCGAAGGCGAGGCAGGAATCGACGACATTGTCGAGGAAAGCGCGGTCGTGGCTGACCAGCAGTACCGTACCTGAGTAATCCAGCAGCAACTGCTCGAGAAGCTCCAGGGTCTCCACATCCAGGTCATTGGTCGGCTCGTCCAGCACCAGAATATTGGCCGGCTGACTGAACAGTTTGGCCAGCAACGCGCGATTGCGCTCACCGCCGCTCAGCGCACCAACGGCTGTGCGGGCCTTGACGCCACTGAAGAGGAAGTCCGACAGGTAGGACATGATGTGGCGACTCTTGCCACCGATGGTGACACTGTCCCGGCCCTCGGCAATATTGTCGACCACGGTCAGCTCGGGATTCAGCTGGTCCCGGCGCTGGTCGAAATACGCAATCTGCTGCTTGGTTCCCAGCCGAATGCTGCCCGACTGAGGCTCCAGGTCGCCCAGCAAAAGGCGGATCAGCGTGCTTTTGCCCACCCCATTCGGGCCGATCAGGCCCACCTTGTCACCCCGCATCAGGGTGTAGGAAAGATCTCGAATCAGGTACTGAGTTTCGGCGAGATCCGGTCCCTGCTGGTCCGCCTGCGGATAACCAAAGGAGACGTGCTTTAGCTCCGCAACCAGCTTGCCGGACAGCTCGCCTGCGTCCAGGGCCATGCGGGCCGTACCCTGTCGGTTGCGACGGGCCTCGCGCTGGCGGCGCAGCGCCTGCAGGGCGCGCACGCGTCCCTCATTGCGGGTCCGCCGGGCCTTGATCCCCTGGCGAATCCAGGCCTCCTCCTGGGCCAGCTTTTTGTCAAAAAGTGCCTCATGGCGCGCCTCTTCCTCTAGCAGCTTCTCCTTCTCCTGCTGGTAGCGATCGAAGGAGCAATTGAAGACACGCAGGTGACCGCGATCCAGGTCCCAGACAGTCGTGGCCAGTCGTTGGGCCAGAGCCCGGTCGTGGGTGACAAAAAGCAGTGCGCCGGTGAACCCGGCGAGAAACCCCTCCAGCCACTCTACGGCAGTGATATCCAGGTGGTTGGTGGGCTCATCGAGGATCAACAGGTCCGGCTCGGTAACCAGGGCCCTCGCCAGCGCGGCGCGGCGCTGCCAGCCGCCGGAGAGATCTGCCACGACTGCGGACTCGTCGAGGCCGAGGCGGTCGATGATACTGTCGATGCGCGGTAACAGGTCCCAACCGTGGGCAGCCTCGATGCGCTCCTGCAGGTCCTCGTCAGGCTGCTCTCGGTAAGCCGCCAGATAGCGACCAACATCACCCAGGCCAGCCGCGACATACTGGTAAACGGAGTCCCTGCAATCGGCAGGAAGCTCCTGCTCGAGTGTGGCGAGCCGCGACCCGGCCGAGCGGACCACCTCGCCCTCGTCGGCGTCGATTTCACCGGCAATCAGGCGCAAAAGGCTCGACTTTCCCTCACCGTTACGGCCGACGAGACAGATCCGGTCGCCCTTCTCAACCCGGGCAGTAACCGCTTCCGCCAGCACCTGGGCACCGTAACGCAGGCCGACATTGTCTAACTGGAGCATAAAATACAACTACAATTGAAAGTGGATTGGAGCATTCGGTTACCACCGCAAAAACGGCAATAACGCGCTCCAGATCACGCGTAAAGACGGAAATTTTACGTAGTTTTCCTCGCGCTGTATTGATAAATTTACTCTCGCGAATTTTCAATCGGGTGATTCAGATGTCGATTGACGCAAAGGGATTCGCGCTGATCTTATCCCTGGCCCTGTCTTCAACAATTTCAGCCGCAGCTGGCTCTGCCGAGAGGCCGGATGCCGAGTATGCTGTCGCCCAGCGGGAGAAGCTGCAGAGCGCCCGCATGGCTATCGCCCAGGGCGACCGGGAAACCCTCTCAAGACTCAAGCATGAGCTCGCCGACTATCCCCTGCTGCCTTACCTGGACTACTGGGCGCTCAGCAAGAAACTTTCGCAACTCCCCTACAGTGAAATCGACCGCTTCCTGGAGGAGTACCGGGGCACCGCCATTGGTGACTGGATGCAGGTCAAGGTGCTGCGGGAACTTGGCAGCCGCCAACGATTCCGCGCCTACCTGAAATACTATGACGCCGACAAGGTAGTGCGTACCTCGCTGCGCTGTTATTACGCCGATGCGCTTTCCAGACACGGCGACAAGACAGAAGCCTACCAACTGGTGGAGGACCTGTGGCTGGTCGGCCACTCCCAGGCTGAGGAATGCGACCCGGTTTTCGCCCGCTGGATCAGTGACGGCGGCCTCACCGAAGACCTGGCATGGCGCCGCCACATGCTGGCGGTGGAAGCAGGCAATTTGGATCTCGCTGAATATGTTGCGAGAAAGATGCCCCCCGAAAAGGCCGCCCTGGCCAAAATCGCCCGAGCAGTTCACCGCGCACCGGAGCAGCTCCTGGATCACCAGCGTTTCCTGAGTAACAAGCCGGAATACCGGGAGATCGTCCTGCACGGAATCGCCAGGCTCGCCAGAGCAAGCGCGGAAGATGCGCTGACCGCCTGGCGCCACTATGATGCCGGTTACCTTTTCGATGACAAAGAGCGGGATGTCCTGCTGCGCGAAATCGCACTCAATTTCGCCCGCCAGGACAACCTGGATGGGCTGCGCCAACTGGTACAGCAGAGCGACAATTTTTCCGACGAGCGCACCATCGAATGGCTCGCGCGCCAAGCCATGCGGGAACTGGACTGGGCCCAGGTGGACTTCTGGATCAACCGCCTGCCAGAGACAGCGCGCAATCACGAGCGCTGGCTGTACTGGCGCGCCCGGGTCCTCGAGGAACAATACGGTAGCTCCCGCGCACAGGAAGCCGCCTACCTTTACCGGCGTGCGGCGCAGGAGCGCAGCTATTACGGTTTTCTCGCCGCCGACACCCTTGGCCAGAACTACAGCTTTGTCGATCGCCCCGCGCCCATCAACGCCCGTGCGGTCGAGGAGATGTCAGCCCGCCCTGCCATGCAGCGAGCCCGGGAACTGCAGGCAATCGGGGAGTTCTACCATGCTCGGCGGGAATGGGATTACGCCACCCAAGGCATGAATCATCAGGAACTTCTGACCGCAGGTAAGGTGGCGAGCGCCTGGGGCTGGTACCACAAGTCGATCCGTTCAGTGCTCGCAGCAGACTACCTGGATGACCTCGAACTGAGGTTCCCACTGGCGTTCGCCGACATCGTCACCGATGTCAGCCGGCGCATGGGGAGCAAGTCTGCACTGGATCCGTACCTTATCTATGCTGTCGCGCGCCAGGAGAGCCATTTCAGCCACGACGCCAAGTCCGGCGCTGGCGCCCTCGGGCTGATGCAACTGCTGCCGTCCACTGCCCGCGCTACCGCCCGGCGCGCCGGGGTCGACTTCCGGCGCAACTGGGACCTGCTCAGCCCGAGCACCAATATCGCACTCGGCAGCTTCTACCTGAGTACCCTGCTCAACCGCTTCGACAACAACCGCATTCTCGCCGCGGCCGCCTACAACGCCGGCCCGACCCGGGTTGCCCAGTGGCTGAAGGAGACTCGCCAGCAGCTGCCCTACGACGTGTGGATCGAGACCATTCCCTACAGCGAGACGCGCAAGTACGTGCAGAACGTTCTCGCCTATAGCGTGATCTATGCCTACCGAAGCGGTACCAATTTACCGCTGCTGAGGGAAAACGAGGCCACTACACGGCTTTAATCACGACAACCCCCAACGATCCCGAAACGATCGGCGCCAAGAGAAGCAGGCCGGGACAAGGAAGGACTGGATTGGGAAAGGAGAAGAGCGGGAATCAGGCGCAGGCCCGCGGCCCGCGCCTTTCGCACATCAGAGCCGCGCCGAGACCCACTCGGCCAGCGCGGCCTGATCGAAAGGCCAGAGGCAGACATCCCGTGGGTCACCCAGGCCAACAGCGGGAATTGAGGTGCTGAAGCGCGCCATCAAAGCCTCGTCCTCGGCAATATCCACCTGTTTTAAGTGCAGGCCAAAAGCCTCAAGCACAGGCCAGATCTCAGGCTTCGCTTTCTCACACAGCGTGCAGCCCAGCGTCGTATAAAGTATCAGTTCATCAGCCATGCTTCAGAGCAACCCCTGACCGCGGGCCCAGAAATAACCGATCACGACCGCGGCAATGGTCAACACTCCCACCCATGGCCAGACACCCTGGCCGCGCTCAATCGCCTCAGCATCTGCAGACATACGCTGTCTTTCACGGGTCGTATCGCTGGCGGCCGGCGCCCGCGCAGCCACAGAGGCAGATCGGTCGCGAACCTGCGCCTCGACCTGACCTTCAGAGCGGACAACCTCAGGAGGGATAGTGATCGCCGGGCGAACTGTCGTCTTATCCAGGTCGTCAGCCGGGCCAACCACACTGAAGCTCAGGGTATCAAAACGAAGCTCGTCACCCCGCCGCACCCGGGTTTCGACCACGCGCTTGTTATTGAGATAGGTGCCATTGGCAGACCCCAGGTCTGTCACAAAGAGCAGGCCGTCGCGCACCTCAAGGCGGGCGTGCCTGCGAGACAGGTGCGACAACGAAAACGTGATATCACACTCATCGGAACGCCCCACTACGGTCGTCTCCCGCACCGGAAACACCTTGCCGGCAATCGCCGGGTGGTTCGCCCGTAGCGCCCAGGCCACCGATGCGGCCGATGACGCAGCCTTGAGACGCGTCACCTTGGGATCGACCACACCCAGTGTGCGGCTGCCGATGGTGACTTTGTCATTGAGCTTGAGCGGACAGCTCCGCTCCACTTGCTGACCGTTGACGGTAACCACACCGTGCTCCGCCAGGTTCCTGAGGACCAGGCTGTCGTCCTCCACCAGAATCTCTACCTGTAACTTAGCCACCGATTCATCGGCAATGGTGAGATCGCAATTGCTGGCACGACCGATCGTTACCTTCGGCGCCACCAGCCATACACTCTGGCTGACGTCCTTGAGATCACAAAGTTTGAGCATGGGCATATTGTCCTTGATCGGGCCGCCACGGCATGGGAACCTCAGTTCAGCATTGACGGCGAAACCCGCAGTGGCTGAGCAGGCGCCTCGCAGTTGAAACTGCGGGAACCAACCTGGATACAGCGCATTATTGTTCTCCGTAGCGAGTTTATCACGGCACTTTTGGTTAGCGTGTGATTCGGTTTGCAGCTTACAATGCCCACTGACGCTAGTATGCACGAGTGAACGGATTTGCAGGCTATTGCCGGGAGGCGGCAGGATCAACGCTCTCTGGCCATGGAAGGAATTCCGGCCCGCGGCCTCACCCGGTCGCTGCAGATGGCACCCACGGCGGTGCCCACCGGATAAATCAGAATAAACAGGTAGTTGCACGCCAGTGAGTGAAGCCAACGTACGCGAAAGATCGCGGCACAGTGGGACAATCCAGCGCGTCTCCCCGCCCTCCCGGAGCGCGGGAGCCACCCATCCCGGCTATAAACGCGAGCAAAATGAAGATGCCCTGTGGTCAGATGAGGACCGCGGCGTCTGGGTTGTTGCAGATGGGCTGGGCGGCCATCAGGCGGGTGAGATTGCCAGCATGACGGTGATCGAGGAGGTGCAACGCTCCGCCGCTACAGATCGCCACTACGAGCGCGCCCTGCAACGGGCCCATGCGCTGCTTCTGGGGGAGGAGCAAAACACCGCCAATATGGGATCCACTGCGGTGGTGATGGCGGAAGACGGCGCCTACTTTCATATCTACTGGGTCGGTGACAGCCGCGCCTACGTTTTCACTCCAAGCGCAGGGGGTGGCGAGCTAAAGCAACTCACCATCGACCACTCCTATGTACAAATGCTGGTGGATTCCGGCGCGATCAACGCCGAGGAAGCCGCCAACCACCCCAACCGTCATGTCATCACCCGCTGTATCGGCGGCAGCACCAACCCCCAGCTTGAAATCGACCGCGTCTCTGCACTGTGGCAGCCCGGACAGCGCCTGCTGCTGTGCAGCGATGGGCTCAGCGCGGAGGTTCCGGCGGAGGAGATCTGCCGGATCCTGGCGGAAAACCCCGACAATCGCCGTGCAGTAGATCTGCTGATCGCCGCCGCCCTCGATGCAGGCGGGAAGGACAACATCACCGTACAGGTTGTAGAAGCCCCCACCAGCCCCGCAGATGGCCGGGAATGGCCCTTTGGGGCTGCTCATGATGGTGAAGGCACTCGCTCCAGCCTCCTCCCCGGGGGCACTATGACTCTGGCATTCAGCGCAGTAATTTTGCTTGCTCTACTGGCCACGCTCACCGCGTGGCTGCTCGACTCACTTTGATTCAGGGGATGAACTCAATGGAAGTCGTCAGCTCGGGCACAACATCACTGGAGATTCCCGGATATCGGATTCTGAAGAAGATCAACCAGGGCGGCATGTCCACTGTCTACCTGGCGGTTCAGCGCAGCGTTGGCCGCCAGGTCGCTCTCAAGGTCATGTCACCGGTGCTGAATGCCGATCCGATCTTCAGCGAGCGCTTCCAGAGAGAGGCCAACATCGTCGGCCAGCTCTCCCACCCCAATATCGTCGCCATTCATGATATCGGCCGCTATCGCAGCCTCAATTACATCGCCATGGACTATATGCCCGGGGGCTCGGTTTCCGACAGACTGGCCAAGGGGATCATGGATCCGATTGAGGCCCTGAATGTGGCCCGACAGATTGCGCTCGCCCTGGATCATGCTCACGGCAAAGGTTATGTACACCGTGATCTGAAACCCGAGAATATCCTTTTCCGCGAAGACGGCTCCGCCGTGTTGACCGATTTTGGTGTTGCCCGGGCCGTCGCCCGCACAACCCGAATGACCAATACCGGCATGGTGGTGGGTACGCCCCACTACATGAGCCCGGAGCAGGCCCGCGGTGCCGCGATCGACGGCCGTGCCGATCTCTACAGTCTCGGCGTGGTGTTTTTCGAGATGGTGACCAGTGCCGTGCCCTACCAGGCCGATGAGGCCGTGGCCATTGCCATCAAGCACCTGACCGACCCGATCCCCCGACTGCCAGCCCGCCACTCTCTGTTTCAGGGGCTGGTAGAGCGGCTGCTGGCCAAGGATCCTGCAGACCGCTTCCAGCGTGGGCTGGACGTAGTGGAGGCGATCGATCAGCTGCTCGCAGCACTGGCGGGAAAGCCCACCACCCAGGCGACGCAACTGAACAACACCGCCGTCGGTCCCTCGAGCCTCATGCGCGCTCTGCTGATGACACTCTGGGGCACACTGGTAGACAAGATCGCCGCACTCTGGGCCCGCGTGCGGGACAAACCGCTGGACCGGCATCATCCCCGTGCCGAGCAGGACACGATCATGCGGATCCAACAGGTGATCCAGCAGGCCCCACAGCGCAAGAGACGCCAGTGGTTTGCCGGCACCCTTGCTATCGCTGCGCTGGCCGCTAGCGGCCTGCTGTATGGAATCTGGGGCGACCATCTACCCTGGCGGGCCGAAGGCGCAGCAGCCATCAACAGTGCAGTTCCGGTGGCCGACCGGGCAGCAGCGCCAGAAATTTCCGCAGATCAGCCGGTGATCCGATCTGCCCAGATCACCCCGCTACTCCAGCGCGCGGGAACCAGTGAAGCCGTTCCAGAATCAATGGAAGGACTCCGACCACCGATGCGCCCCGCGACACAGTTACCAGAGAAAGCGGAACGGGCTACAGGACCGGAAGCGACCACCGCAGTGAGCGAGCAGCCGGCCGCGGCGCCAGACGAGCAGAAGGTACAACCTGAACCCGAGGTCTCAACCGCCAAGACAACAGAAAGCCGGATACCAGCAACGGAGCCCGTTCTTGAGCAGCTCAGACTCAGGATCAACACGCAACCGGAACAGGCTCTGGTCCGGATCATGAACATCGTGCCCCGCTATCGCTATGGCATGGCCCTGCCGCCGGGCAGATACGATGTTGAGGTGAGCAGGCCGGGCTACAAAACCGTACGCCGCTGGGTCAGCCTCGAGGAAGACGATCTCACTCTGCAGGTCAAACTCGAGCGCGGCTACCGCCCCGGCACTACACTCCGCAGCCCCCTTGCCGGTGGAGGCAATGGTCCGGAAATGGTCGTGGTCAGGGCCGGAACATTCCGAATAGGCAACAGCCGACAACCATTCACGAGCCCGGTGCAGCGCATTGAGATAGCAAAGCCCTTTGCGATCTCCGCCCACGAGATCACGTTTGACGAATACGACCGTTTTGCCGATGCCACCGGCGCAGCCCTGCCCGGAGATAGCGGCTGGGGCCGCGGCGACAGGCCGGTGATCAATGTGAGCTGGGAAGACGCGCGGGCCTATGCCCGCTGGCTCTCCAGGGAAACCGGTAAACGCTACCGCTTACCGAGCGAAGCAGAGTGGGAATATGCAGCGCGGGCCGGAAGCTCCACGCCATTCTGGTGGGGCAACCAAAAGGCAAGAGGCAAAGCCAATTGCCGCCGCGGATGCGCCAGCGACTTTGTCGGTTTTTTCAAAGCCACGAGCGCTCCGGTCGGCCACTATCTCCCCAACAGCTTCGGCTTACATGATACCGCCGGCAATGTGGCGGAATGGGTCCAGGATTGCTACCTGGGAGATCATAGTGGTGCCCGCCGTGATGGCGGCCCGGTGCGCATCAACAACTGTGACCTGCGCGTGGTGAAAGGTGGCTCCATGCAGGATCCGCTTACCAATGTCAGCTCTGCCTATCGCAAGGGGCTGCAACAGAAAAGCCTGTCCACGGATGTAGGTTTCCGCGTACTAATGGAAATCAATTAATACGCACAGGGCTCTGGCTGCCCCAGTCACTTATCCCGGCGGTTACTGACCATAAAAAGGAGTTTTCCATGCGAGCCGTTCTTCTCCTGATCACACTAGCGGCACTCGGTGGATGCCACGGGGTACAGTTCAGCACCAATCTTTGCCCTTATGCTGAGGGCCGCATCAAAGCCGCCTCAGTCCGCGAATACACTCCGGTTGAGATTGGCCGCTACGATGCCACCACCCTCGGTTTCGTCGAGGCCGCACAATGCCAGAGAAGAGCGGACGAAGACGAGCCTCGCCGCTCGACACTGGTGCAGGAATTGAAACAGCGCACCCATAAACTTGGGGGCAATGGAGTAGTCGTGGAGGCCTGCGGAGCAGCGACTGGCGGCTACGAGGGATGCCTTCGCTACCTGGAATGCCACGGCGTTGCCTATGCCGTACCCGAGCGGCAATCTAGGCCCTGATCCCACAGCAATTCCATTGCCACTCAGGCTTTCGCTTCGATTCTCCAGACATTGTGGATCTTGGGATTGCGTTGAAAATCCCGATCCAGCAGCACACTGGACAGGTTCTCAACCGCAAATTCAGCCAAGATCCCCTCGTCCATTTTGAAACTGCGCAGATTATTCGAAAACACCAGTGCCCCTCCGGGGGCCAACAGGGTCATACACTGACGGATCAGCCGTTCGTGATCCCGCTGAATATCCAGAACCCCACGCATCTTGGCTGAGTTGGAGAAGCTCGGCGGATCAAGGAAAATCAGATCATAGTGGCCGCGGCGGTTCTGCTGTGCTGAAGTCAGCCACTGCAAGCAATCGGCTTCAAGGAGTTGATGCTGGTAAGGGTCGAGGTTATTGCGGCGAAAGTTGCGAGCCGCCCAGGCCTGGTAAGTCTTGGACATATCGACACTGGTGCTCTGTTTTGCGCCGCCCAGGGCCGCCTGTACCGTGGCTGTGGCGGTGTAGCAAAACAAATTCAGGAATGTCTTCCCGTCTGCCTCTTTACGGATATATTGCCGCACAGGACGGTGATCGAGGAATACACCCGTATCCAGGTAGGTCCAGATGTCGACCTCCAGTTCGGCACCGTATTCATTGATCCAGAAATTCCGCTCACCCGCTGCCCCGCCCTGCCTCTGATACTGGCTCGGCGCTTTACCTCCGCCCTTGTGACTCTGCCTGCGGCGCTCCTTAATACTGATGTTGTCCTGAGGGATTTCCAGCACCTCCCTCACTGCGCGTACCAGATCACGCAGGCGGCTGCGGGCCTTGTTCTCCTCAATCTTGGCCGGCGGACGGTATTCCTGCACATGGGCATAAACTGCCCCCTCCAGGGAGCGATAGATATCGACTGCTGCCGCATACTCCGGCAGATCAGCATCGTACAACCGGTAACAGTCGATGCCGTTGCGGCTGGCCCACTTTCCTGTCGTACGCAGATTCTTGCGCAGGCGGTTTGCCACCATCTGCGCTTCCTCTGACAGCGCGCGGGGCTCGGCAGAACTACCGGCGCCCTCCCGGACCCGGAATAACAGCAACTGACTTGGGATACTGCCGTTGTAGAGTTGGTACTGTTTGTGAGAGCGCAGCCCGGTTGAAAAGCCCAGCTCGGGGTTGCCGGTGAAGATCCCCACCAGCCAACCGGGAAACTCCTGCTTGAGCTGCCGGCCCAGCTCGGCATAGGTTTCACGCAGTGCTTCCTGCTCCCCAAGACGTTCGCCATAGGGAGGATTCGTCAGTACCAGCCCCGTGTTCACCGGGCGGTGGCTGGGGATCCTGAAGGTCGCGACGGGCCGGCAGCTCACACGCACCTGCCGCTCCAGGCCCGCACGATTGATATTGGCCTCGGCGGCAAACAGCACCTTGGCATCGGCATCGTAGCCACGGATTTCCGGTAACTCCCGGGCCAGGCCAGCCTCCCGGCGGGCTAGTGCCTCCTCTCGCAGGGCGAGCCAGATATCACTCTGATGATTGAGCCAACGTTCAAACCCGAAGCTTTCCCGGAGAAGGCCCGGCGCGTAATCCGCTGCCATCATCGCACCCTCGATAAGGATCGTGCCGGAGCCGCACATTGGATCCAGGAGCGCACCGCCCTCTGCCGCGATTTCCGGCCAGCCGCTGCGCAGCAGCAGCGCAGCTGCCAGGTTTTCCTTGAGCGGGGCAGCACCAATGTGGGTGCGGTAACCGCGCCGGTGCAGGCTATCGCCACTGAGATCAATGGAGATATCGAGCTGGTCGCGATGCAGGCGTAACACGACGGCAAGATCGGGGTTGTCCCGCTCCACCAGCGGCCTGGTACCCGCCTGCTGACGCAGCCGGTCGACAATCGCATCCTTGGCTTTCTGGGCACCAAACTGACTGTTGCGAATCTCCCGATTGGTGCCGGAAAACTGTACCCACAGTTTACCGCTGGGGGTGATGTGCTCCTCCCAGGGCAGGCTTGCGACAGCCCGGTAGAGACCCTCGGCATCGGTGATTTTTTCACTGGCCAGCCGCAGCAACACCCGATTCGCCAGCCGGCTCCACAGGCAGCAGCGGTAGGCGACCTGCAGGGTGCCGGTAAAGTGGACCGCTGCCGGCTGCTCTCGGGTGACCGAGGCGCCCAGTTCGTTCAGCTCCACCGCCAGAAGTGATTCGAGCCCCTTTGGGCAGGTCGCTGTCAGGTCCAGATTTTGTGTTTGTGTCATATCACAGTTTCTCGAGACGTTTCCGGTGCCAACTTCCGCTCACTGCGGCAAGAGCACATCTAACCTATACGTATTGTTTCTATTAAATGACATTGTCAGACCAAACTGGTCGTTCACAGCCAGCGCCCGGTTTGCTCTACTGATACCGTTGGCGGCCGCGCAACAGCAGTCCTGCATGGCCTTTCCGATCGCCGGTCGTCCACCATAAGCTATGGATATGGGCAACAATTCTGGCGACAAAACCTTCACTCAACTGACAGTAAACACCCGATAAAATCCCGGCAGAAGAAGTGTCGCCTCTTCTGCTCCGACTACCAGAAAAGCCGGCCCGGCTTTAGCGAGGTGCCAATTCGATGAAACGCCAAAAACGTAACCAGTTAGAGAGAGCCTTTTGCAAAGGATATCAGGCCGCGTCCGAAAACAAGCCGCAGGACATCTGTCCCTACATTAATGGACCACTCCATCAGGAATGGATTAACGGCTGGCGCGAGGGGCGGGAAGACTACTGGAACGGGTTTGGAGCGTCTGCGAAGGCGCAGAAACTGGAAACCTACCGCAACTTTTCCGCCGAGAACCATCACCCGGATGGTTGGAGAACGGCGTAAACCGACATTAGCCTGATCAATTTAAATGGGGTAATGGGCCCAGTCATTGACTGGGCCTGCCTGTGACCGCGTCGACAAAGCCGACTGCCTCATGGCTCATCAAAGTGCCTGCTCTTGCAATACGAAGGCAAGATAGCTGCTGTGGATGCGCAGGGCATGCCAGTGAGCCCGGGATCAACTGGACCAGCACCCGCACAGGCTCAGCCCGCCAGGCTTTGAATCAGCCTTCCGCTTTCTCCCGACGCGCCAGGGCGATAGCTTCGGCGGCTTCTTTCACGAGTTCGGGGCCACGGTAAATCAGTCCGGTATAGATCTGCACCGCGGTGGCGCCAGCGCGAACCTTTTCGGCTGCACTCTCCCCATCCGTAATGCCCCCGACACCGATAATCGGCAGCTCACCCTCGAGCGCTTTGGCCAATTGCCGGATGACCCGGGTGGACTTTTCACGCAATGGTTTACCGCTGAGACCGCCCTCCTCCTTGCCGTGAGGCAGGCCCTCGACAGAAGATTTATCAATGGTGGTATTGGTAGCAATCACCCCATCGATTTCATAACTCCGCAGCGCCTCGGCGATCTGGGCAATGGCCTCATCATCCATGTCAGGAGCGATCTTGACGGCCAGCGGCACGTAGCGATCAGAACAGGCAGCCAGTTGCTGCTGTTTCTCTTTCAACGTACCGAGCAGCCGGTTCAGGCTGTCACCGAACTGCAGATCACGCAGACCCTTGGTATTCGGGGAAGAAACGTTGGCAGTGATGTAATCGGCGTACGGGTAAACCTTTTCCATGCAGATACAATAATCGTCCGCCGCGCGCTCCGCCGGCGTGTCGAAATTCTTGCCCACATTGATTCCCAGCACGCCACCATAACGACGCCGGCGCACCCGATTCACCAGGTAATCAACGCCCTCGTTATTGAAGCCCATACGGTTGATGATGGCCTCCGCCTCCTCCAGGCGGAAAAGGCGCGGCAGCGGATTGCCGGGTTGAGGGCGCGGAGTCACCGTCCCCACCTCAACGAACCCGAAACCCAGCGCTCCCAGGCCATTGAATGCCTGGGCATTCTTGTCCAGCCCAGCTGCCAGCCCCACCGGATTGGGCAGGGTAAGCCCCATCAGTTCCACCGGGTCATTCACCACCGGCTTTGCGAACAGGGACATCAGGCCGAGACGCTCGGCGGCGCCAACGGCGTCAATAGTCAGGTGGTGGGCGCGCTCCGGATCGAGCGCAAACAGGGCTTTTCGCAGGGTCGAATACATGGCTGTCCTTCATTGCTCACTAACGGGCATCCCGGCTCGAAAGCCGGGAGTGCCATCAGGCCTCGGCCAGCGACTCCATGTCCGCGGTGGCATTGGCCAGGTACATCAGCTCCCGCAGCGCCACGGTAAACATGGCGAAGTCACTGGAGGGCGATGCCTTGAGTTCAGTGAGAATGCCTTTCCAGCGCTGCAGAGCGGGCGCCATGATAACGCCCCAGCGCTCCATCGCGCCATCGGTATCCAGGTCCGATCCGGCACCGAGCCGCAACAGGTTCACCGCCAGGCTGGCCAGCTGGCTGTCCAGGTCATCCATGCTGGTTTCCCGGGCCTGCGCCTGCCAGAAGCTCTCCACCGGGAGGTCGATGATCTGGTTGCCGAACCAGTAGAGATCCAGCATATCGGCCAGGCCAAAGTAGACCCGCGCCACCTCTTCAACCGGGCGATCGCTGGTACGGGCGGACTCTGAAATCCCCAGCGCCGAGAACAGGTACGTCGGTGACGCTGCCAGCAGTGCCATCTCCTCCGGCACGTGTGTTTCCTGCAGCCGGCGGTAGCGACGCTCCCACTCACGGCGTGGCTCGCCACTCAGGACCTCCGGCAGGGCTTTGATCACCCGCTGGACCGATTCGCCGAACTGCGCCTGCTCCTTGGCCGGATCCAGGTCAAAGCGACGGTTGCGGATGAACCAGCGAGTGGCGCGACGCACACGCCCTACCATGCTGTTCAGCAATTCGATCTGCAGCTCCGCCGGCACCTTGTAATCGAGTGCGGCCACCTGATCCTGGAACACCGGCATCCGATAGACCTCACGGGCACTGAGGTAAGCGGCAGCGACCGTGTTGATATCCGCACCGGTAGCACCGCTGATACGGTTGTAGAAGGTGATACCCATGCTGTTAACCATCTCGTTAGCCACCTGGGTGGCCACGATCTGGCGTCGCAGTGGATGGTCGTAGACCAGCTCCCGGTAGCGCGCCACCAGTTCCTGCGGGAATGCGGACTCCACCGCTTCCTGTACCCGGGGATAGTCAGTGATGGCAGCATTGAGGAGCTCTTCCTTGAGCTTCACCTTCACGTAGGAAATCAGTACAGACAGCTCCGGTCGGGTCAAATACTGCCCGCGGTTCTGGCGCTCAGTGATCTGCTCATTGTCAGGAATGAACTCCAGGGCACGGCGCAGGCGGCCCTCGGCCTCCAGGGTATTGATGGTGCGGCGGTATTCATCGATGCGCTCGGAAACCTGCCGCTCTGCCACGCTCAGGGCCTGGGTCTGGTTGTAGTTGTTGTCGAGCACCAGTTCGGCCACAGAGTCGGTCATCTCCTCGAGTAACTGGTTGCGCTGCTTCTCGGTCAGGTCGCCATTCGAGACGACCTTGTCGAGGAGAATCTTGATGTTTACCTCGTGGTCCGAGCAATCCACGCCGCCGGCATTGTCGATGAAATCGGTATTACAGCGACCGCCGTGCAGAGCAAACTCAATTCGCCCACGCTGGGTCACACCCAGGTTGCCACCCTCACCAAACACCTTGGCCCGCAACTCAGAACCATTGACCCGCAGGTGATCGTTTGACTTGTCCCCTACTTCCGCGTGGGACTCGCTGCTGGCCTTCACGTAGGTGCCGATGCCGCCGTTCCAGATCAGGTCCACCGGTGCACGTAACATGGCACTGATCAGCTCGTTCGGGTTCAGCTGATCTGCCTCGATACCGAATGCCTCTTTCATCTCTGGCGTGATGCGGATGGACTTGGCGCGGCGCTCGAAGATACCACCGCCCTTGGAGATCAGTTTCTGGTCATAGTCCGTCCAGCTGGAGCGCGGCATTTCGAATAGGCGCTTGCGCTCTTTGAAGCTGGCCGCGGCGTCCGGATTCGGGTCGACGAAAATATGCAGGTGGTTGAAGGCGCCTTTCAGGCAGATGTGTTCCGACAGCAGCATGCCGTTGCCGAACACATCACCGCCCATATCGCCGATACCGACAACCGAGAACTCCTCATCCTGAACATTGACGCCCATTTCGCGGAAGTGGCGCTGCACCGACACCCAGGCACCGCGTGCCGTGATGCCCATTTTCTTGTGGTCGTAACCCTGACTGCCGCCCGAGGCAAAAGCATCACCGAGCCAGAAGTCATACTCGGCGGCAATTCCGTTGGCGATGTCGGAGAAAGCGGCCGTGCCCTTGTCAGCGGCAACCACCAGGTAGGGGTCGTCCTCGTCCCGGCGCACCACCAGCTCAGGCGGAACGACTTCACCCTCTTTCAGGTTATCGGTGATATCCAGCAGGCCGCGGATAAAGGTGCGGTAGCAGGCAATGCCCGCCTCCAGCATGGCGTCGCGGCTGCCGTCTTTCGGCGGCTTGCGCACCACGAAGCCGCCCTTGGCCCCACTGGGCACGATGACGGCATTTTTTACGTTCTGTGCCTTCACCAGGCCGAGGACCTCGGTGCGGAAATCCTCCAGGCGGTCGGACCAGCGCAAACCACCACGGGCCACCTTGCCACCGCGCAGGTGCACACCCTCGACACGGGGCGAATAGACGAAGATCTCGAATTCCGGCCGCGGCTCGGGAATATTGGGAATATTCCGCGGGCTGAACTTGATGGAGATGTAATCCTTTGGCTCGCCCTCGGCGTCCACCTGGAAGAAGTTGGTGCGCAACGTGGCCAGGATCAGGTCCAGGTAGCGACGGATCACCTGGTCTTCGTTCAGGTTGTCGACGCTGTCCAGTCCCTCGTGGATCTTCTTGATCAGGCGCTCCACACGGGTCTGATCCTGCTTGTTGCTGCTGTTGATACGCGGGTCAAACATGGCCCGGAACAACGCCACCAGATTGCGGGTGATCTCAACGTGGTTGGCCAGGGTGGCCGCTATGTAGGGCTGGCTGGCACTGAACTTGGTCTGCTTCAGGTAGCGGGCATAGGCGCGCAGCATCGACACCTCGCGCCAGTTCAGGCGCGCTGCCAGCACCAGGCGATTGAATGCATCGCTCTCCGCCACTCCATTCCAGATTGCCGCAAAGGCGTCCTGGAACATGCCGCGAGATGCCTGGGCGTCGACACGGGTCGGCAGGCCGAACTCCAGGTGGAACTCGTGCATCCATACATCGGTGGAGCCCTTGGGCCGGATCGTATAGGGGAATTCGCCGATCACACGCAGGCCGAGGTGCTCCAGCACCGGGATCACGTCTGAAAGGGTCAGGCCGCGGCCCCAGTTGAATACCTTGAAACGCAGGCTGCCCGGTGCCGCACCGACCGGCTGGTAAAAGCTCATCGCCACACGGTTTTTCGGTGTCAGCTCCTGAACGGCACTGACGTCCTGCACGGCAATACGCGGCTCGAAATCCTCTCGGTAACCGGCAGGGAAAGCGTGCCCGAAAATATCGAACAGGCGGTTGCCCTCTTCCTCACCGTGGCTCTCGATAAGGGACTTTTGGAATACATCTTCCCAGGAGCGGGTAATATCCACGATCTGCGCCTCCAGCCGCGCGACATCAATATCCACTGGCTCGCTCGGGTCGACACGGAACACAAAGTGGACCCGGGCGAGGATGGACTCGGAGAAATAGGTAGTAAAATCAGATTCCCTGGCGTTGATCGCCTTGGCGATGTGCGCGCAAATCGCCTCCCGCACATCACTGCTGAACTGCTCCCTCGGTACGTAAACCGTCGCCGAGACAAACTTGCCGAACGGGTCGCGACGGATGAACAACCGGATGTGCGCGCGCTCATTCATGCTCAGCACGCCCATGACCGTATGGAACAGTTCCTGGGTGCTGCTCTGGAACAGCTCGTCACGGGGGAAAGTATCGAGAATACGGCGTAACGCTTTGCCGTCGTGGCTGTGCGGTGACAGGCCGCTGGACTCGATCACCGATGCCATCTTGCGGCGGATAATCGGGATCTTTGCCGGGCTCTCGGTGTAAACCGGCGAGGTGTAGAGGCCCATGAAGGCCGACTCACCAATTACCTCACCACGGGCATCGTAACGCTTGACGGTGACATAGTCTGAGTAGGCAGCCCGGTGCACCCGGGACTTGACCGAAGACTTGGCGAACGTGAGGTAGTTGGGGCCCTGGTAGAAGCGCTGCTTGCCTTCATTGAAGGCGCCCTCGGGAGTCGGCTCCGCCGGCTCCTCCAGTTTCTTGAAGATACCGAGGCGACGCTCCTCCACTTCGCGCAGCACCCGCTTTTCGCCCTCTTCGGCAAACTCGTATTCCCGGTAGCCGAGAAAAGTAAAGTTTCCGTCGCGCATCCACTGCATAAAGGCACAGGCCTCCTGCAGGTTGGCGTCTTCCGCATCGATACCGGCATGCAGCTGATCTTCCATGCCGCTGCAGGTGTCCAGCATTGGCACATAGTCGTCCACAACCAGCTCGACATCCCCGAGCACATCGCGAAGCGCCGCACCCAGGTCGGCGGCATTGCCTTCCGAGGTGTCCCGGTTGATCTCCACATAGATCAGCGCTTCTGTCGTTGCGCCGGCTTTCGCCTCTTCCCCGGAATGGAGGCGGGGCAGCAGCTCCTGCAACTTGCCCTTCTTGTCCCGGCGCAGCTGCATGACGGTGCTTTTGATGGAGTGGATCACCGTGTCGCGGCGGTTGATCTCGATGCGCACGGAATCCACCAGAAACGGCATATCCCGCTGCAACACAGCGACCACCGTGTGGGAGCACTCCCAACCGTCATCCTCCAGACGCGGGTTGAAAACCCTGACCTTGGGACGCCCCGAAGGCCGCTGCTGAATAAAGTCCCACCACGTGTAGATGCAACCGTAAACATCCACAAGGCGCCGCCCCACCAGGTCTTCCAGGGGATACTGGTGGAGGAATTGCTCGGCAAATGCCTCCACCGGTGCAGCATCGTCACCAAGCCGTGCCCGCACCAGTGCACGGACCTGCTCGATTAGATCTTCTCGGCTGTCGGTTATGACCGTCGCCATACTCACGGAGAACCTCCAAAGTTCCTTTTCCGCACCCGGAAACAACACCGGCCGCGATTATTTGCTCAGTCTCCTGCGGATGCCCGCAGGCTTTAAATTCGTACCGCGCTGACCGCTTGTGGCAACGGGAACCAACGGTCGGTTCCACGGTCAGTTGGTCGGCGGTTGTTGTCTAAACGACAACTGCCGCTAAAATCAACACACCCACCCCGATTGGCGGCGACTATATATAAAAGATGATAGATACCCAGCCGGGCGGGCAGAGGCAGGATCACTCTCAACAAAAGAGACACTATGGAAGCGCATCAGAATGTCAGGGAACGCATCACTTCCCTGGGGGATTGGCTCGGACAACAGATCATCGGCCAGGAGACCCTGGTCAACCGCATACTGATTGCCCTGCTGGCGGACGGCCACCTGTTGGTGGAAGGCGCGCCCGGGCTCGCGAAAACCAAGGCCATCAAGACCCTTGGCGATGCTGTAGAGGGTGATTTCCATCGCGTCCAATTCACGCCGGACCTATTGCCGGCAGACATAACCGGTACCGACATCTACCGGCCGGAAACCGGAGAATTCCATTTCCAGCCCGGGCCGGTATTCCACAACCTGGTACTGGCCGACGAGATCAACCGGGCCCCGGCCAAGGTACAGTCAGCGCTGCTCGAGGCCATGGCGGAGCGACAGATCAGTGTCGGTAGAAAAACCTATCCGTTGCCAGAGCTATTCCTGGTGATGGCAACGCAAAACCCTATCGAACAGGAAGGGACTTATCCGCTGCCAGAGGCCCAATTGGATAGGTTCCTCATGCAGGTGAATCTTGCCTATCCCGATGCCAGCGCGGAAGCGAAAATTCTGCGCCTGGCCAGATCCGAGGCAAGTCTTGGCGAAAATCGCCCTTCCGATACTGTGAGCCAGGCGGAGATTTTCCAGGCCCGCAATCAGGTACTCGCGTTGCAAATGGTGGAAGCCGTTGAGACCTATATTGTCCAACTTGTCATTGCTACACGCGAACCCGCGAAGTATGACAGCGAGCTGGCATCGTGGCTAGATTTTGGGGCCAGTCCGCGGGCCACCATCTCCCTCGATCGCTGCGCCCGCGCCCACGCCTGGCTGGCGGGCCGTGATTTCGTGACCCCGGACGATGTCATGGAGGTGGCGCCGGATGTGCTGCGCCACCGCTTGCTCCTGAGTTTCGAGGCGGAGGCAGCTGGAGTGACGGCTGATCAGGTCATCGAAAGACTGCTGCAACATGTCCCAGCCATTTAACGGCTCGGCGTAATCCCCATTAACAGACAGAGCTTTTTGTGCGACATGGATTACTGCGGCGGGAGTCCCCACAGACAGGTGCTATGGCTGAAGTGAGCAATCAGAGAGAGCTGGATCTCCGCGGCGCCTACCCGACGGTGGAGCCACTGGTACAGTTGCGCTACGTGGCAAGGCAGATGCAACTTTTTCGCCCGCGCCTGGTTAAGAGCGACCAGGCGGGAAGCCTGCTAACCCGCTACCGCGGCCGCGGCATGAACTTCGAGGAAGTCCGCGACTACCAGCCAGGCGACGACGTGCGCTCAATCGACTGGCGCGTAACCGCGCGCACCGGCACCACGCACACCAAGCTATACCAGGAAGAGCGCGAGCGGCCGGTCGTGATTCTGCTGGATCTACGCTCACCGATGTTTTTCGGTAGCCAACGGGCGTTCAAGTCAGTCACCGCCTGCGGTATCGCCGCCGCCCTGGGCTGGGCCGGCCTGCAACACAGTGACCGCATTGGCGCCCTGCTCTTCTCAGACCACGACCTGGAAACCGTCCGCCCGCGCCGCAGCCATCACTCGGTGCTGGCCATGATCCACGGCATGGTGGCGCTTGCGGAAACCCTCGACAATCCCGTACCCATGGAAGGCAGCCAACCGCTGAAGCAGCTACTCGATGAAGCACGCCGGGTGGCGCGACCGGGCAGCGCGCTGTTTCTGATCAGCGACTGCCACGATCTGGATGAAGACTGCGCCCAACCATTGGCGCTGCTGACCCGTCACGCCGATCTGCAGGTGCTCCGGGTAAGCGACCCACTGGAACAGAATCTACCTGAGCAGGCCCTGACCATTTCCGATGGCCGCCAACGTACCTTTCTCAATGCAAGCAACCGCGCACTGCGAACCCAGTTCGCCGAACTGCAGACCGAGGCCCGCGCCGAAGCCGAGCGGCTCTGCCGACGCCACCGCATCCCACTCATGGACTTCGACAACACGCAGCCCCTGGTACCTGCCCTGCTCTCGGTATACGGCGGCCGTCAAAACGGAAGTCGCCAACAAAACCACAGGCCCAGCGCGCAGCAACACGGAGGCGTGAGCGCGTGAGAGCGGTCTTGATGCAGCAACAACCGGCACAGCCCTCGCCGGCAGAACAGGCCCTGCTCAATCAGCTACGGGACATTCATACTCCGGACCCCATCAGCTGGTGGCCGCCGGCGCCTGGCTGGTGGCTCCTCGCCGCAGCACTGGCTGCGTGCCTCTATTTTTTCTTCCGCTGGGTGCGCCAGCGCCAATTGCGCTGGAGCCGCAACCGCTACCGCAAAGAGGCGGTGCGCCTGCTGCAAGCGGTTGACACCCGCGAGCCCGATGCCGCCCAGGCCATCAATGAAATCCTCAAGCGCGTGGCGGTCACCACTTATGGCCGCCAACACTGCGGCAACCTGACGGGTCAAGAGTGGCTGAATTTCCTGCGCAGCACTGCCGAAGTGGATTGCCCCGGACCGGCTGAGACTGTGCTGTTGGAACAGCTGTATCGTGCCGATCGCTGGGACGAACAGGGCAATAACGCACTGCGGGATTACGCCATTCAATGGAGCCGCAGCCACAAACGCGACCGCCTGCCAACTTCCGCCTCCATGGTTTATTCCGGGGAGGCCAGCCGTGTTTGAATTTGCCTGGCCCTGGGTGTTCGCCATGTTGCCGCTACCCTTGCTGGCCCGCCTGCTTTTACCGCGCACCAAGCCGCTCGCCAGCGCATTGAAGGTGCCCTTCTATAGCAGCCTGGCCCAACGGGGCGGTGGTGCGCCCCACAACCCGTTCAACCTGTTCTTGATGACGATTCTGTGGTTACTGCTACTGGCCGCCACCGCACGGCCCCAGTGGTACGGCGAGCCCATCACCCAAACCAGCAGCGCCCGCGATCTCCTGTTAGCGGTGGACATATCCGGCAGCATGGAAACACCGGACATGCTTCTCAACGCTCGCCCAGCCATGCGTATCGATGCGGTCAAAAATGTTGTGGGCGACTTTGTCGAGCGACGCGAGGGCGATCGCCTCGGCCTTGTCTTATTCGGGACCCGCGCCTACCTTCAGGCGCCACTCACCTATGACCGGGAAACGGTTGGCACACTACTGCGGGAAGCGCAGATCGGCTTTGCCGGCCAGGGCACTGCCATTGGTGATGCCATCGGCCTGTCCGTCAAGCGCCTGATGGAGCGCCCCGCAGATCAGCGCGTGCTGATCCTGCTGACCGATGGCGCCAATACGGCCGGCGAGGTCGCCCCGCTCAAGGCGGCCGAACTGGCCCAACAGGCTGGCGTAAGGGTCTACACCGTTGGCATCGGCGCCGAGGAGATGGTGCAACCGGGCCTGCTGGGCAGCCGCTTCGGCGCACGACGCATCAATCCCTCTCGGGACCTGGACAGTGAAACCCTGCAGGCCATCGCCGACCGCACCGGCGGCAAGTTCTTCCGCGCCCACAACCCCGAGGAGCTGGCCCAGATCTATGCAGAGCTGGACCGCCTGGAACCGGTGGAGCAGGAAGCGGCTAGCTATCGCCCACTGAAGTCACTTTATATCTGGCCTCTCGCCGCCGTGCTGCTCATGGCTCTGCTTTGGGCGGCAATCCCCTTGCTGATGAACTTCCGCCTGCGGGAATCGGGCAACGGCAAACGCGAAGCAGGCAATAATGTGGCACAGGGAGGCGGCGCATGAACGAACTCTCCCAGTTTCACTTCCTGCGTCCTCACGTCTTGTGGCTACTGATCCCGGCAGCCCTGATGTGCCTTGGTCTCGCCCGCACGATCATCAACAGCGGTCAGCTGCAGAGGGTGATTGATCCCGACCTGTTGCCACACCTGCTGCTCCGCGGCGGGGAGCGCCGCCCCTGGCTGTTCAGCCTCATCTTTGCCCTATTGGCCCTGATGATCCTGGCCCTCGCTGGGCCCACCTGGCGCAAGTTGCCGACGCCGGTTTTCAGCAGCCAGGATGCTTTGGTGATCCTGCTCGACCTGTCCCCTTCCATGATGGCGACGGATCTGACCCCCAACCGTCTCACCAGGGCCCGGCTAAAGATTCTCGACATACTGCGCCAGCGGGAGGATGGCCTCACCGCGCTGGTTGCCTTCGGGGGCGAGGCCCATGTGGTCACACCACTGACGGAAGATACCGCCACTATCGCCAACCTGGTCCCGGCCCTGTCACCAACGATCATGCCGGTACCGGGCAGCAACATCGAGATGGCGGTGGAGACAGGCCTGCGTCTGCTGGAGGACGGTGCCAATGGGCGTGGCCAGCTGCTGGCGGTTACCGACGGCATTGCCAAGGAAGCACTGCCCACCGTGGCCGGCATGGTTGCTGGCGACCAGGTCGAGCTGTCGATACTGGCGGTTGGTAGTGGCGAGGGTAGCCCGATCCCGCAAGGGGACGGAGGCGGCTTTGTCACCGACAGCAACGGCGCCATCGTCATCGCCGGATTCGATGCCGCGCAGCTGCAAAAACTGGCCAGCGGCAGCGGTGGACGTTTCGCTCGCATCGCGGTGGACGACAAGGATATTGCCAAGCTGTTACCCGCAGAGAGCCCACCGGACCAGGCTCGCCTGACCGAGCGCGAGTTTGACCAGTGGCGCGAGGAAGGCCCATGGCTGCTATTACTGCTGTTGCCCCTGGCCGCACTGCTATTCCGCCGCGGCGCGCTGGCCTGCGCCCTTCCCCTCTCTTTCACATTGTTGCTACCGGAGCCGGTACATGCGGTAGAGCTCCAGGACCTGTGGCTGCGGGAAGACCAGCAGGCCAAACGGCTGCTGGAAGAAGGCAAGGCGGGCGAGGCGGCAGAAAAGTTTCGCGACCCCCAGTGGCGCGGTACCGCCCAGTACCGGGCCGGTGACTTTCCCGCCGCGCAAAAGGACTTTTCCCAGAGCGAAACCGCCGACAGCCTGTACAATCTGGGCAATGCCCTCACCCATCAGGGCCGCTACGACGAAGCCATTGAAGCCTTCGATGCCGCACTCGACAGGCAGCCGCAACTGACTGATGCACAGCACAACCGGGAAATCGCCAAGCAATTAAGGGATCTACAAAAGCAACAGCAGCAACAGCAATCCCAACAGGGCCAGGACCAGCAGCAACAGGAAGAGCAGCAGGGCCAGCAGGATCAACAGCAGTCCCAGAGCGGCCAGCAACAGCAAGACCAGTCCGACCAACAACAGGATCAGCAAAATCAGGGTGCCGGACAGAATGATCAGGGGGAACCGGAGGACTCAGGCGAACAACAGGCCGACTCCGGTGATCAGCAGGAGAATGCTGAAGAAGAACAGCAGTCCGGCAAGCCTAAAGATGGCGAAGAGCAGGAGAAGAACGGCGCAGAACAACAGGCCGGGGCCAGGGAGAGCGAACTGGACCCTGAGACCCAGCAGGCCCTGGATCAGTGGCTGCGCCAGATTCCCGATGACCCGGCCGGGCTGATGCGAGAGAAGTTCAAGTACGAGAGCCTGCAGCGCCGCCGGGCCTATCGAACCGGCGAATGGGAACCGCCGGAGAATGGAGCCACCCAACGATGGTAGTCACCGATAAACCGATGACCAGAAGACTGACCAACGCTTTTTGCAGGCCGGACTGCTGCATGCCAGCACTGCTGCTATGCCTACTATTCGCCCTCACTCTGCCAACCGCCGCCCGGGCGTCCGACCTGCTGAACGCCACCGTCGACCGCAATGAAATCGGTATCGACGAAACCCTCAATCTGCGTCTGCGCTATTCCGGCACGGAAAGCGGCGGTCAGCCAGACTTCGAACTGCTTGAACAGGACTTTGACATCCTCTCTCGCCAGCAATCCAATCAGTATCGCGTGATCAACGGCCGTGCCGAGAGCTTCGTCGAATGGATGCTGGTGCTGGCACCTAAACGGGAAGGGAATCTGTTTATCCCTTCCATGCACTACCACGGCGAGGTCTCCGATGCGATTCCCATCGCTGTGAGTGAGCCTGGCAGCCGGCCAGACGCCCCTAATCGGCAGGCGTTCCTTGAAGTGGAGCTCGACAAAGATCGGGTCTTTGTCCAGGAGCAGCTATTGGTGAAGGTGCGCCTGTACACCACCATTGGCCTGCACGATATCGCCACCGAAGCGTTGCAGGTACCCGGCGCACACGTGGAAAAAGTGGATGAACAGCGTTACGAGCGCCGCATCAACGGTGTCGGCCACGCCGTTTATGAGCTCACCTATGCCATCTTCCCAGAGAGTTCCGGCCAATTGACAATCCCGGCCCTGAACTACGTCGCCGTCGCCGGCCGTCGCGACCCTTTCTCTTTATTCAACCGTAACACCCAGCGCCTGCGCTTACGCTCGGAGCCTCAAACCATTGAAGTAAATCCGAAGCCCAACACCTACACCGGTACTCACTGGCTCCCTGCTGCCAGCTTGGGGATCGTGCAGAGCTGGAGCCAGGATCCAGACACCTTCACCGTGGGCGAACCCATTACCCGCATCCTGACCCTGCGCGCTGAAGGTCTCCGCGCCGCCCAGCTCCCTCCCCTGCCCCAACTGAGTGTCGACGGACTCAAGACTTACCCCGACCAGCCACAGCAGGATGATCAGGTAAGCACCGGCGGTATTACCGGCAGCCGCATTGAGACTACCGCGATTGTCGCGACCAAACCGGGGGATTATCAGCTGCCGCCGATTACTATCACCTGGTGGGATACCAAGACCGGCAGGCAGCGGGCGACCCAGTTGCCGGCGTTTCGCTTCACGGTGACGGGAAGTGCTGCTGCAACCAACACCGCTCCTGCGGATGGTCAAATCAGCTTATCACCGGGCCAACCGAAAGCATCTACTCAAGACCAATTCTGGCGGAACCTAGCTGTCACGGCAGTAGCGACCCACCTGTTATGGATTTTTTACTTCTGGTGGTACCGACGGCAACTAGCTCCTTCCCCAGCAGAATCCTCCCCTCTGAGGGGAAAAAGCAATTCGAGTAAACAGGCCGACAACCTGGTCAAGGCGGCAGAGAGTGGTGATGCGGCCTTGGTACAACAGGCACTGCAATCATGGGTTTGGGCCCACTGGCCGAACCTGGCCGGCAAAAGCATTAATGAGACGCGAAAAGTTGTCAGGATCGAGGAGTTCGACAAGTTACATAACCTATTGAACTCAACTCTCTATGCCCAGCCCCCGCAGCCACTGAACCGGCAACAGGTGCAGATCCTTGTCAGTAGATTACTCAAGACAAACAAAGACGCACATCAACACCAGGAAAAAAGAGAATTACCGGAGTTATTTGGTTAAATAAGCAGCAATGCTTCATAAAAAGAATACAGAGCGCTAATAGCAACACATGGTAATTACCGTGTAGTGGTCACATGCTCGGAAAGCAGGCTTTCAAAAAGGGCCAGTGTTTGCTCTGCAGCATTGTCCCACGAGAATTGCCCAGCCCTGATACTGGCTTTTTCCTGTAATGTCTCTACGAGGCTCATGTCTTCAGATAGTGTTACTAGGGCTGAGGCAATCTCCTCACAACTTTCTGGATCAACTAGAACGCCTCCATCCCCAGCTACCTCCATCATGGCGCCCCGTCGGGATGCCAAAACAGGAGTACCCTGACTCATTGCCTCAACAATAGGGAGACCAAAGCCTTCGTAGAGAGAAGGCATAAGCAGCGCCCTGGCGCCCGCGTAAAGACCAGGGAGAGCGTCATCCGAAAGGTAACCAAGTAACTCCACCTTCTTTTCAAGCCCCAGCTGAACAAGCAACCTCTCAAGCTCGGGGAGGCCCCAGCCCTTGGCGCCACAGATCTTCAAAGTTAATGGCGCCCTTACCCTGCTACAGTACCGCGCATACCCTTCCAGCAGCCTCTGCAAATTCTTGCGCGGCTCCAAAGTTCCCAAAAAAAGGAAATAATCGCCGAAACTGGTCGCTTGGCTGGGACTTAGGAAAGGAGCTTCAAGTACCGTCGTCACCTTGTGGCACTCTTGCGGGTACGCATCCCGAAGCTCTTCAGCCGTGCTATTAGAAACAGCAATGACGGAAGAGGCGCTCTGGATCGAAGCTGGCATCAGCAGCCGCTCAAGTAAAAGGCCAGGGCGAGACATAGTCTCCGGAAAGTGTCGCCAAACCAAGTCATGGACAGTGAGCACCTTGGCTACCGCCCCCCCAAGCAAAAGAGGGAGGTGATGACGCGGCGACCAGAATAATTCGATACCGTCTTTACGCGCCCAGACCGGAAAGACCGCCTGAGCAAAGAGAGTGGAAAGGCTATCAGCACGAACCGATCCAGTCCGTATAGAGACGTTCGAGCCCAGCCCCGATTCATCCACCAAAGGCCGGTGACTGTACAGGTACCACTCGTAATCATGATGTACCAGGCGCTCTACAAGTGCTCTTGTATAACGCCCTATTCCAGCTGTCGGAGAGGACAGTGGCCTGGCATCAATCGCAATCTTAAACACCCAGGCCTCGCTCGCGCAGGACCCGACAGTAAAGGTCTATGTATGCTCGCACCATACGCTCCCCGGTGAATAGCGCCTCGTATCGAAGCCGCCCCGCTCTCCCCATACGCTCTGCTAAATCGGGAGACTCCCACAGTCGATCCAAAGCTTGACGTAGTGACTTGGGACTCGCGGGCTGCACAACAA
Organism: Microbulbifer aggregans; assembly: GCF_001750105.1. Classification (NCBI taxonomy): domain Bacteria; kingdom Pseudomonadati; phylum Pseudomonadota; class Gammaproteobacteria; order Cellvibrionales; family Microbulbiferaceae; genus Microbulbifer; species Microbulbifer aggregans. Next base: position 2,697,427 of record NZ_CP014143.1, on the reverse strand, counting down.
ACCCCGTTTGCCCGTGAACGTTCACGTAGCTTGTCCCGGTGCCGAGCTCGCATGAAACCAAGGGTTTCGAGCTCATGAGCCCCTCAATCAAAGTTACCCCAAACGCTTCCGACCTGAGATGGGAAGGAAGAACGACAGCGCGACACAACTGCATCAAGGCCATTTTTTCATCGTCATCCACAAAGCCCGTAAAATGGACATTTTTGGCCCCAAGCTGACTAGCCAGCTCTCTCAACCGCTCTTCTTCAGGCCCCTTGCCAGCAATCACTATAGGGTATGGCCGCCCTGCTGCAGCCCGGATCAGGAACTCCAACCCCTTGTAGTAACGGAGCACTCCTACAAAGAGCATAAAATCTGTGCCGTACTTTGCCTTGACAGACTCGACACAGGACCGCTCTAAAGATGGGTAAAGCCCTTCGGCAATCCCAAGAGGAATGACTTCCACTTTGTCACGATAGGCCCGCAATACATCACTGCTTTCTACGTAGTTAGCAGATGTTGCCACAATGCGATCAGCTCGCCTCAGGAACCAATGCATCAAGGGCCGATAAAGGCTGCCCAGCCACCTCTGGCGGACTATGTCTGAGTGATAGGTAATCACTAGCGGGCGTGACCGGCCAGCCACAGCATAGACAAGATCACCGAATGGCCAAGGAAAGTGAAAGTGCAGCACTCCTGATGAATTTTTGAGCACCTCTAAAAAAAGCCCAGGACCTACGCAGCAAGACGCTACGCTGAACCAGCGCCGTGCGGTACGATATCTGACACCACTGTACTCACCGCTGCTGGCACCACGGTCGGAGAGGGTTAGAACTTCACCACCCCCTCCTCGGGCGATCTCGAGTACGACTTGCTCTAAACCACCCTGGCTTTCAGGAAAAAATGTTCGATAACACTGAACTGCTTTTGTGTCCACCTTCAGACTCCGGAACCGTCCACGTTGCAATAGTACCATCATGTCATTGGGCAAGCAGGATCCGGTAAAGTGCGGCCAGACTACTGTTTCGGGCAGAAATTTAGTATATTCAGTCACTTAGCGAGCCATTCGCGGCGTTCTTTATCAGTACTTTTTGTCGGCCTGGGCCAAGTAAGTGAATGTCGTGAAATTGCCCCAACAGCTAGTGAAACGAAATAGTCAGAAAAGATGTTAAGAAATTACCTGAGCATTATTTGGGTACGAGGGCTTGGCGCGCTCAAGGCCGACGCAGAAGACTCATATCTGGGCACCCTCTGGTGGATATTGGAACCAATACTATTGACATTGGTTTTTTATCTCGCCTTTTCCTCAGGACTAAGGGGCGGGGATAAAGGCGCAAGCTTTGTATTTTTTCTCATGTGCGGGCTGTTCCCCTTCAAGTGGACTGCCTCGATAATCAACAACAGCGCAAACGCCATCTCTGACAACAAAGGGATTCTCGGCCAATTTTATCTACCAAAATGGATTTTTCCAACGGCGGTGAGCTTAACACTTACCCTTAGATTTATGATTGTCCTCCCTCTACTGATCGCAACCATTCTGATCGGAGGCTACCTACCCACAACACTGTGGATAGACTTGTTTCCCATTGTGGCGACTCAACTAATCCTCAACCTGGGCCTAAGTTATTTTACCTCATCACTGGTTCCTATCATTCCTGACTTATCCAATGTAATACCCATATCCATTACATGCCTCCTTTTTACTGGAGGAATATTTTTCGACATTAGTGAAAGACCCGCGATAGTCCAAGAGATTCTGTATCTCAACCCTTTAACCGGAATCATCGAATGCTACCGTGACACACTTCTTTCAAGTGATACTGTAAATACAGGAAGGCTCATATACCCCCTTACTCTCGGCATATCACTGGCTTCAGCAGGGCTTTTTTTACTAAAACGTTTAGATAGATTTTACCCAAGAGTTCTCTAATGACTGCTCCGATCTTGAGCTTTAGAAATGTGGGAGTCGCTTACCGCAAGCGACTGAGCCTTTTCGCTAAAAAAGACTGGGTCCTGAGGGATTTAAACTTTGATCTATACAGGGGCGAAGTTCTTGGCGTTATTGGCCGGAATGGGGCCGGAAAAAGCACGCTGCTGAAACTCTTCGGAAATATAATTGAGCCCGATCAAGGGAGCATACAAAGGCACTCTGGCATCACCTCTCAGCTACTAACCTTAAACCTTGGATTCAACCGAAAGCTGACAGGTGAAGAGAATGCGCTCATGGCCCTCGTGACTCACGGGATGACAATCAAACAAGCAAAAATGAAAATCGATGATGTCATTAAATTTGCTGAACTAGAGCATATTTCAAGCCAACCACTAAAAACCTATTCGGCAGGTCAGCGTGCAAGGCTTGGCTTTTCAATCAGCATCCAAGCAAAACCGGACATCCTTTTGCTTGATGAAATTCTCGGCGTCGGAGATAAGAATTTCAAACAAAAGTCCAAGGCGCTTATCAAGGAAAAGGTCAACTCGCACCAGACAGTTATCCTTGTATCCCACTCAGCTAAGACTATCAAAAACCTGTGCAGTAAAGCGATTTGGATTGAAAATGGGAACATCAAAGCTTCAGGCTGTGCGAATCAAGTGACAGACTTATACCTGAAAGCCCAACAAGCCTAGCCACTCAATATCAGGCAGAACGACTTAACCACTCTAGCCATAAAATTCTGCACGGGACGTCATGAGACAGTTTTACTGGTTGGAATGAGCATCAAACTAACAAGCACCAAGATTAAGCAAATAATTAATACTGCATAGCCGCCGCAGCCCTGCTGCTCAGGCCTCTCACAAAAAATAAGACTTCACACGACCTATAGAGTACCCCCCCGAATACGTGAAACTTAAACTTATCCGCAAGGCAGACTCTCGAAGACTTCACAACCGCAGGGAATGAGCCGCAATTCCGAGCGCCCACACAAGCTGACTGGGACAAAGCATTAAGAACTCTGACCAATTCGCTCCTCTAACTCCTCAATGGCCGCCAGTATTTTTGGACCGTTGGGCCGATATTTACTGGCCTCCCGAAGCAGGCACAGCGCCACCTCTGGCTGAGAATCTTTAAACATCAAACCCACATCTCGCAACATCAACCCGGGACCAGCTGAACGCTTTACGGTCTTTACGTCTACCTCGTTAATGAGCTTCAGATTGATGTATGAAGCAACAAGCTTTAGGGCCTGAGCAAGAAAATCTTCTGGCAGGCTCCCCACTTGCGGCTCGATCGGATACCTTGAGAAATCACCTGAAAAGATACTCTCACCATTGAAGAATTCATCAAACAGCCTGTTGTTTCCATCCGAAAAACGCTGATAAAACTCGAGGGCTTGCGCCCTGGAGGGAAGAACCTTCTCTCCCCCAGTAATTCCGGAACCAGACAACCCCTGTATTAGGAAGTTGCGCAAGTCTCTACTTAGCAAATCTTCTCTATTATCTTGGTAGCGTGGAAAAGCCTGATTGAAAGCCCTGAGAAACTTCTGTAGCGGCGCAGATAAAGTTTCGTTTTTTCTCTCAGGAAACTTAAACCCGATTCGGCTATCAATATCACACTGCGATAAAAAGTCCTCCAAAACATCGCCGCGCTCAAGGCGCTCCTTAACAAAAGGGCGAAGCGTTACATTTTCAAACCCAAAAACCTCAGACCACTTTTTGGCAAGCCCGTAATAGTCAAAGTATGAATTGTCAGCACTCACTCTCGAGTCGAGAACTTCATCACGAAATTTTCCGGTTTTCAAATGCGTACTGTAGTGGCTTACTGCGAGCTCATCCTGCCTTCGCAAGTAAACGACAATTTGGATATCATCAAAATACGGCTCAAGAATTTCCTTCAAATTCTGAACTTCATCCCTCCCGCGAAGCCGTGAGTGGAAGTGTTCAGATGAAATCACCACACTCTGAGCACCACTGCCCAAACCCTGAATTTCACCCTGAAATTCAGCCAAAAATTCCCTTTTCCATTCCTGACGCCTTTCATGATCCAAGAGGCCCAGTTGTTTTATGTGATCATCTATAAAGTCATCTCGCATACAATATGTTGCGAGCTTCCTATTATTTATAGGACCAGGGCTCTTCAAATAGGCAACCCCGATTTTCATCAACCTCGCACGATTGAGATTGAAGAACTCCTGAATCGTGCTAGTCCCAGTCTTTTCAGTTCCGATATGAACTATTGCCTTCATACAACCACACTCATTGCACGTTACGCTTATAGTGCCCTACAAGCCAACCAACGCATACTTGTCGACTTAAAGCCAGGGACTTTCAAAATCACACTCCGGAGATGCACGTAGCAACTCTACCCCAACAACAGTAGCCACCTAAAAATCAATCTCGCTCAGTGGGAAAGGAGTAATCTACAACACCCCCCACCACACACCTTAAGCAACTACTTTGTCTTCTTCTGCATCAAGCTGGCTTGACTGGAGCAACTCAATGAGTCCTTCAGCAATCTTGTCATAAGTAAGACTTTCTCCAAGAAGTTTTTGAGCCCTACTTACAGTTCTCAGAACTTCGCCACCATCTTGGAAGAAGCTCTGAATTTTATCAGCGCTATTTTTCTTGTTATTAATATCCAAATAAATTCCATTTTTCTCAAGAATGAAATCACGCATGCCACCTTCATGAGATACTGCGACAGGAATACCGCGAAGGGTTGCCTCCAGCATTACAATTCCAAAGCCTTCAACTTGGCCTTTATTAAGCTTCCTGGAAGGCAAGCAAAGCAAATCCATCTTATCAATCGCCTCCCACTTACCATCTTCCGAAACCCTGCCTGCCCATGTAATACGATCACCGACCCCGGACACTTTTGCCCTCTTCTGCAATTCCTTCTTTTTAGGACCGTCACCCACCACAAGCAACTTGTAGCTTGGAAGATGTCGCAGCAAATCAATTAGAAACTCTAAATTCTTCGACTCAACGATTCGGCCGACAAAACCCAGGGTCATACCTTGCTCGACAATGCCGCTTTTCAGGGATGAAACCTTGGGCTCCATCAATTTTTCACGATATGTTTCAACATCAAGACCGCAACCTGTGATCACGACATTAGAAGATCTAACCGGTCGGACGATTTCAGCGGTCTCGCTACTATTTGTAAAAACGTAATCAACGCTTTTTGCCAAGCACAGCGTTGATTGCCGAAGCGTTTTTATGGGAGAGAATTTACCCAATACCCTTTGCACCAACTTGTCACGATGAAGAAGCTGACTCTTCAATTCAAACCCGTGAAAATAACAGGAGATCGTTGCCTGAATAGACCTAGCATAATCTAAAGCGGCAGGCCCATAATAGAAGGGATGCAAAAGCAAAACATGGTCAAACTCACCCAAGGAACACAGGAAGTCGAAAATTCGCCTTCTTTCCCTCAAGCCTTCTAAATTAGCTCTGCGCTTTGGGTTGGATTCTCTGTCAACGACGAGACTATAAAGAGCCGAATAGTCAGCAGGTATCAGAGCATCCGCAGGAGCAAGAACACTTACCTCCCAGCCGTTTTGGCAAAATCCATTCGCCAAATGGTGAGTCATCAAAGATATCCCACCTATTTTCGGGAAAAAATCGACACTGATAATTAAAATTTTATTCATTGAAGGCCAACGCCTCCCACTGATCTGTTAGCTTTTGGGCGGAATTTTGCCGCTCAAATAGAGACAAAACATGGTCACGAGCTCGCCGCCCCATCACCTTTGCCAAATCTTCGTCATTAATCAATTCCGCAACCGCAGAAGCAAACGCCCTTTTGTCCCGAGGATTGACCAGAATACCAGTCTCGCGATCAATGATGTTCTCTTTTAATCCACCAACCGCGTACGCCACCACAGGCCGTGAAGACATTGCCGCTTCAAAGGGAACTCTACCAAATGGCTCAGGCCAAATCGTGGGACACGCAACGACAGTACTGCGGGCATATACGCGGTACAGCTCCTCGCGCCCCAAAAATCCTGTCACCCAGAAATGATCCCTCAGGCCTTCGGATTCCGCATCCGACAAAACCTTTTCGGCCATCTGTCCACGACCTGCGATCACAATCCTGAAGTCACCCACCATCGCTTTAAGGTGCTTTGCAATATCTACAAGCTGCGCTTGCCCCTTATTGTGTCCAATCATACCAACCACAAGTATTTCCGGAACTGAAGATCGGCTAATACCTTCCTGAGCAACATCCACGTGCCTAGCAGGCTCTATCAGATTAGGGATCTTAACAACCTCCCGCCCGGGGAGCACGGACTGAACCTGATCACAGAGAAACTGACTAGTAGTCGCGATAACAGCTGAACTGGCCAATGCCTTCTGTCTAATCTGTAAGGATTCGGACATCAGATGCTTTACGCTTCGCTCAACAGGCAAAGGGAAGCGCCTGTCCACACAACTTTTGTCGCAGATGTTACAGATGTCACCCCTAACATTAGTAGCCTGGTTTTTATGCCCACAAAAAAATCTATTATCTCTGACATAGGAGATCACCGGTACCGACGAGTCTAAGTTGTTCGCCAGGACAATACTTCTGTAATTATCTGCATGTATGACGTCAGGATTAACTTCCTCAACTACCTTGCCTAAAATCGAAGCAGCTCGAGAATTAATCAAGTAGTCAGCATCCATTAGCGGCAGAGTGCCAGCCTCCCTCGGCCAAAGTTTTCTCACAACTGAAGCCAAACCCAGCCGGTATATGGACTTGAAATTCCCTTTTGTGAAGTTCCGAAGCAAATACTTCAGCAAGCGATAAGACATCCGAAGCTTGCCAGCCGAAACCGTACTTACCGGCCAAGAGTCCTCAAAAGGAATCCTATAAACGGTACGATCCCGGTAGATATCTTTTTTTAGCTCGTACCTGCCTGGCGATAGAGCCGCCACAACAACCCTCATATTATGATAATTCATTTCTGAGAGCATATTATTAAGACTAAGCTCCGCACCACCCGACACCTCTGGTGGAAACTTGTCAGTTATAACTAAAACTGTTTTATAAAACACCAATCCCCCCTCGGGAAAAACTTACACATCAAGACCTTAAACTTCTGAAATTATTGGCCTAATATATAAAACCTGATCCAGCTCCGCCTTGGGTAAACTGCCACCCCCCCCTTGTGAAACCAACAGTAAACCTGACAGAGCAATCCAAAATACTTCATTTTTTGGCGCAACAAAAAGACCAAGAACTGCTGATGAATCAGCAACCAAATCTTCAGTCACTCCCAAAAAGGTCCCTTGTATAGACCTTTTCGGCAACATCAGCGAGCTCGTTAACCAATCGGTTAGCTACAATAACATCAGCCTCACCCTTGAACTGCTCGAGACTGCTAATGACCTCAGAATTGAAAAATTTCTCTTCCTTTAAAACTGGCTCATAGACAATCACTCTCACACCTTTCGCCTTAATCCGCTTCATCACACCTTGCACAGCACTAGCGCGGAAATTGTCAGAACCGGATTTCATGATCAAGCGGTAAATACCCACCGTTTCTGGGTTTCGCTTAACGATGGATTCTGCTACAAAATCCTTCCGTGTCGTATTAGCTTCGACAATTGCCCTTATCAAATTGTTTGGTACATCGTCATAATTAGCCAACAACTGCTTGGTATCTTTAGGTAAGCAGTACCCCCCATAACCAAATGAAGGGTTGTGGTAGTGATTGCCAATCCTGGGGTCGAGCCCCACCCCCTCAATGATCTGCCTACTACTTAGGCCATGCGTTTCAGCGTATGTATCAAGCTCATTAAAATAAGCAACACGCATTGCCAGGTACGTATTCGAAAACAGCTTGATTGCTTCTGCTTCAGTACTACCTGTAAATAGGACAGGCGCATCCTGCTTGACGGCGCCTTGGAGAACCAGTTCGGAAAACTCTTCAGCACGCTCCGATTTCTCACCAATGATAATGCGTGATGGATAGAGGTTGTCGTGCAAGGCTTTTCCTTCACGGAGAAACTCTGGCGAGAAAATAATGTTTTTTGTATTAAACTTTTCTCTTACCTTCTCGGTATACCCTACCGGCACTGTGGACTTGATCACCATCAGTGCATCCGGGTTAATATCCAGAACGTCTTCAATCACCGCTTCGACACTACTAGTATTAAAGAAGTTGGTTTCCGGATCATAATCTGTTGGCGTCGCAATAATTACATACTGAGCGCCATCGTAAGCTTCAGCCTTGTTAAGGGTTGCTCGGAAGTTCAACTTCCGATTAACCAAAAACTCCTCAATCTCAGCATCTGCAATAGGTGAATGGCCACTGTTCAGCATGTCCACCTTCTCAGGAATAATGTCCAGCGCGGTAACCTCATTATGCTGGGCAAACAATATTGCATTAGAGAGACCGACATAGCCTGTTCCTGCAATGGCTATTCTTTTCATGGATCAGCTATACCTAGTTAATTAGAAAACACACGTGTAAACGATTGAAGCTGCAAATGCGACCTCAATTAGTAAGACTTTCACCCAATCTATCCACCTACCTGCCAACCAAGCTTAGTACGGCATGTTTCATAGAAGTTATGATCAATAGGGTGAATCAAAGTCAGCCGATGAGGCTTTTTATGAATTCGGACCACATCACCTGGCTCTGTAACTACCTGGTCATGCCCATCACATGTAACGTGGGGCTTAGCAACGTTGTGCTCACCAACAACCACTTTGAATTCGCTACTACCTTCGACAACGATCGGTCTACTACTTAACGTATGGGGATTCAGCGGTACAACAGAAATGGCATCTAGTTTCGGATGCATGATTGGGCCACCACCAGATAGTGCGTAAGCTGTCGAGCCCGTCGGGGTTGAGATGATGAGGCCATCCGAGCGCTGCTTGTAAACAAACTGCCCGTCGATGTACAAATCGAATTCAATCATGCGGATGAATTCGCCTGGGTGAATCACCACATCATTGAGAGCAGAGCCCTTTCCGACGGGCTTGCCATCGCGCGTGACAGACATGTCCAGCAGGAAACGACTCTCGGCCATATATTTGCCGGCCAAGACTTCGCCTACTTTTTGCTCAATTTCATCGGGGGTAATATCGGTGAGGAAGCCAAGGCGCCCCCGGTTGATACCGAGAAGTGGCACACTGTATTTGGCGAGTGCTCGAGCAGCACCCAGAAGACTGCCATCACCGCCGACGACAATGACCAGATCGCAGAGCTCGCCGAGCTTGTCTTTTGACGAAACGCGAGCGGAGTGACCGGGTACTGCAGTAGCGGTTTCTTTTTCTAGCACAACAGAGAACCCCTCCCGCTCCAGGAACGCCATCAGACGTTTGAGCGAAAGGACCGCGCTATCGCTTTCGGTTCGGCCGATCAGGCCAATGTTCTGGAACTCCGACACCGTTCCCCCATGGTGCCCGATTCCGGGCCCTGCAACTCGTTAAAAGTTCTTTTTCTCTGATGCGACAGTTTGTTTTTTGTTCAACTTTCGCAGCACGATGAGGGCCGCAGCCCCGTTTCCCCAAACCGACCATTATGCATTACCCGGTTTTTCGAGTCGAATGTGTCCCTGCAGTTTTGCTGCTATGCGCCGCCTGAGCGGTTATTATTTGACCACCCTGGCAGTCCTCGCCGTCCCTGCAGCCCACCCGAGTGCAAGAGCAATATCTTTTGGCCATGAGTAACACGACCTGCCTCGAGCTCACATTGCAACCCGTAAGCCAGCTTTGCGGTGTACACCGGATCCAATGGCACACTGGCAACCCGTTCAAAACGCCTCATATACGCCATTAGCCCAGTGGTCGTTCGTGCGTAGCCACCGCAGTCATGCCCATTACGAAGCGACTGGAGTCGGACACTATTGCCTGACCTCTGCAACCACAGAGCCGCCTGTTCAATAATTGACCGTTCCGCCTTCAGTACCGGTACTCCAATGACAGGTACCTCAGTGATTCCGGCCTGCACACCGGCCAGCGTTAGTCCCGTACCACAGGCCAGCCATACCTGGTCGAAGTGTACCGGTTCGGTCCTTCCGATCACCTCGCCCAGAAACTTTGTACCCTGTGCGCCGGCTAGGTTCGCGCCGCCCTCTGGAACAAACACGGCTCGTTTGTCCTCTAAGCCGACCTGCTGCAAGAAGCTCTTGTCGCCCCGCTTACGATAGCGATCACGAGATACGAAACGAAGTTCCATTCCGAAACGCTCTGCATCCTGAAGCGTGGCACTGAGATGACGCGGTCGTTCGCCGCGGATGATGCCCACGGTTTGAAAACCAAAGCGGCGGCCAGCCGCGGCGACGGCATGGATATGGTTTGACCACGCACCACCACAGGTGATTATTTTTTCAGCACCTCGCTCTCGGGCCTCTAGCAGATTAAACAGCAGCTTGTAGGCCTTGTTTCCGGAAATCAGTGGGTCCAGCAGGTCGTCCCGGCGAATCCAGACCTCGATGCCGGGAAACAGCTCGTCGGGCAGACGCTGATAAGGTACTCCGCGAGCGGCCTGCTCGAGCTCAGGGAGAGTCAGTTCTGAGAGGTATCGGAGTGTCACCGGATTTTCCGTCAACTGGGATAAGATCGGCTGGGGGAAGATTAAGCCGGCTCGGGGAGCCGACCCTCGACCACAAAACTGGTGCCCTGGAACTCCCTGGTCTCCACGCGCTCTGCGCTCTTGATCAGGAAAGTGACTCCATCTTTGCCGGTTTCAGCAGTCACGTCAGCCTCCTGCGCGGGGGGACGCTTGAGGAGGGAGGCAGGCTCGAACAGCGCCACATTGATTCCCTCAGTGCTCTCGATATCGCCTTTAGTGGGCAGACTGATGAGCCCTGTTTGGATCGCCCGGGCGGAAAATGACTCTACTCCTTCGATACCCAGTCCCCGCAATTTTGTGCCCAATTGCTGGGTGAAGCGATAATCCACCGGATCACTCAGCTTTTGCCAGTGAGGCCGCCAGCCAGCATCCTGCAGCGCCACACCCTGGTGGATGCGGTACTTGGCGGAGAAGATATTGTGGTAAGTGGTGATCGGACGGGGTGGCGGCTCAGCCATATCGGAATAGAAGCGCAACCGGTAAAACGCGGCCTCCGCAAGCACTGTGGTTAGGCTTTTGCTGCCGTAGAAAATGCCGTTCTCGGAAACACGCCCGAAACGGGAACCCCAGGGCAAAGGGGGGTAACGGAAAGGCGTGGCCAGCAGATAGTGGAGGCCCTCACTTCCGGGCAAGCTTGCCGGTTTGCTGCGCTCCAGCAGACTCTCAAGCACCTGCTGTTTCTGGAGACTGTCCACCAGCCCCCGGGTAGCGACCTCTTCCTGAGACTCCACAATACGGTAGAGCTTCCCCAGCAAGCGACGTCTTGTGGTAACGATGAGATCAGGCAGGGATTCGCTCACACCTTGCCCCGCATGGCGTCTAGGTAACTGACAACACGAACCAGGCCGTCGATTCGGGTAGCCAGTTCCCGGGGTACACCGTTCAAGGCCCGGTTTTCCGTCTGGAACCAGTGGCGCGCGCCCTCCTCACCACCCATCAGCACAAAGGCAGATCGATAGGCGCGCACCAACAAAAGCCCCAGCTGACCTGGTGCACTTTCCGGATCGAGCTCGACCTTGCGGCGTAGGGTGCGATCATCCAGGTGAATGATGTCCCCGAGCTCCCGCTTTCTCAGTCCGAGTTGCTCACTGGTGCGTAGCAACGCCTCCAGAAGGACGGTGCCTTCCGTTGGGCTGGATTTGATTGAGGCTGAGGTGCTCACTGCAACACTCCAATGGCGCTTTTGTCCGAAATTTAGCGTTCAAGCGGACATTTTGCAAGGCGTATAGCCAAGTTGAATCAAACCGGACTGTTATCAACTGCAGTGATGGCTGGTCATCATGACAGGTGAGTGGCCTATGGTCATTTTTTTGATTTAGAGTCCTACCCAACCAACGCGCACAGGAAAAGGAAAACAGCAATGTTGAAAGCGGAATATCAAGAGCGCGGCCCGGTGCCGCAGGATGTGATTGAGGCAGTGCCGTTTGAAAAACCGGCACTCGGGGAGGGCGAAGTACTCGTCGAGCTTCTGGCCGCCCCCATCAACCCCTCCGATGTGCTGACACTGACCGGCGAATACGGGATGTTGCCGCCCCTCCCAGCCGTGGGAGGTAATGAGGGCGTTGGCAAGGTGGTTGAGCTCGGCCCTGGTGTCGATAAGCCTGCCGTTGGCCAGACAGTTTTGCTCCCGGTGGGCTGCGGCACCTGGCGAACGCATCTGGTTGCCCAAGCCGACAAGCTGATCCCCCTGCCCAATGAGGCAGATCCGCAGCAATTGTCGATGATCTCCATCAACCCACCCACGGCATCACTGCTGCTGAGCGAGTTTGTAGATTTACAGCCGGGCGATTGGGTGATTCAGAACGCCGCCAACTCCGGCGTCGGTAGCTACCTGATCCAGTTGGCCAAGATCCGCGGGTTCAGGACTGTAAATATTGTTCGCCGCGAGTCGCTGATTGCACCGCTCAAAGAAGAGGGAGCGGATGTCGTGCTGGTCGATGGGGACGACCTGGCAAGCCGAGTCAAAGAGGCCACCGGCGGCGCGCCAATCCGTCTCGGCATCGATGCGGTGGGTGATACCGCGACCGGGCGAATCGCTGATTGCCTGGCAGAGGCTGCAACGCTGGTGAACTACGGCATGATGAGCGGCAAGCCTTGCAAGATCTCCCCGGCTTCGCTGATTTTCCGCGGTGTTTCACTAAAAGGTTTCTGGCTAGCGAAATGGTTTGAGAACGCGTCTCCGGAGCAGCAGATAGCGGTTTATGGGGAGCTGACCAAACTGATTGCCGCGGGAAAACTCAAAGCACCGATCGACAGCGTGTTCAGCGTGAAAGACATCAAGCGCGCGGTGGCGCTGGCCGCTGAAGGGGAGCGGAGTGGGAAGGTGTTGGTGACGGCGTGAGGCTTTGTGAAGCTGGACTACCCTTCATATCGGCATGAGCCAGTATTCTTTTCGTGGGGCACACGCGGGCGCAGAAGCAGCGTCGGGGACGGGACTGATGGAGGCAATGACTCGCCACCTCCATGTTGCTCGGCCTTCGGCCAGCTGAAGCTGCCCAAATCCGCTCCTGGCGGATTTGTCCATGGCCCTCGCCCAAATTCGTTCCTGACGAATTTGTCGAACAGGGGTTCTTTCACGACGATCTGACAAATACTAAAAAGCCCCCCTCACTTTCGTGTGGCAAGCAAGCATAGTGGCAACGTTGGAGACGGGACTGATTGGCGCCATCCATGGCGCCAACCCTGCGGGCGCCTTCGCTTCGCTACGGCGTCCAAAATTGCTCCCGGCAATTTTCTCGAACTGGGGCCCTCGCCCACCGATCCCCCCAAATACTAAAAAGCCCCCTCACTTTCGTGAGGGGGCTTTTTAGTATTTGGCGGACCGGACGGGACTCGAACCCGCGACCTCCGGCGTGACAGGCCGGCATTCTAACCAACTGAACTACCGGTCCTCGGTAGTAAATCTCCGTGAGGAGATTGGTGGGTGGTACAGGGGTCGAACCTGTGACCTACGGCTTGTAAGGCCGTCGCTCTCCCAACTGAGCTAACCACCCGTGTCGCTTTCGCGTCGCTCTGTGGTTTGGGGTCTTGCCCCTCGAGCGACGCGAATCATACCCGATGGAGTTCGACTGTCAACAAGAAATAAATACGCGCCAACAATTATCTGCACGAGCGCTCAAACTACAGCCATGTTGATCAAATTCAGTCCCGTGCGCCCTGCTCCATCGGCAAAGAGACAGGTACAGGCTGCTCATCAGCGGCCGATTCAGCCACCTCTCCCTCGGTCATTCCGTCGACGGGTTGGCGGTAGTCGGGGCGAATCAGGTGGCCCGCAATACGCACCGGCTCCCGCGCGGGAATAAGATCCTCAGAGGGCCGGGCCAGGTCCGGCGCATTGTAGTCACACACACCCGTCGGGAAGATGCGCTGCATATCCATCATCCGCTCTGACAGCGCCTGGCTGTATTCGCCGTAGACGCCCTCGGCCAGGGCCTGCTCTACCGGTTGCAACTCGCACTTGAAGACGTCATCGGTGATGGGCGCCCCGGCCACCTGTCGCGAGGTGCGGTAGGTCGGATACTCCTGCATACAGGCTCCCGAGGCCTGGCCATTCCAGGCACCATCCCAAACGTGCGGTCCTGCGGCAATGATATTGCCTTCACGGTCGAAACACTGATCACTGGCATCAACGGGCCGGTTGGCGGCAACGCCAGCCTCCGGGTGATCCATGATATTCAACATCCAGCGGTCCATGGTATCCAACGCCTCGTCCAGCGGGGTGTAGTCCTTGTGAGCCACCCAGATCAGCTGGTTGTCGGCATGCCCACGGGCCCGACGCATGCGCTCACGTGCGGAGAAGGAAGCAAAGCTGTGGTGCATGTCCAACTCACCGTCGAGGTAGTGGCGAAGATCGATAATGGGAATTTCCGCGTCGCCGAGAAAAACGTGGCCGGACCGGTAGATCCCCTCGATGGCTTCCAAGCTCGCCCGGCTGCGGCTGGCAGGGCGATCGAGGCTGCCGATATTCATGTTCTGCTCGCTCCAAACCGACAACTCCGGCGGGAACAGGTCACCGTTCAGGAACCACAACTTCTCTCCACTCTGATTGATCGGCTCTTTCCAGCCACCAATACTGGCATTCAACCGCAGGAAAGTGTCGACTGAGATTTCCCCAGCGACCAGAGCTGCGAGGCCGTACTGGACACCTTCGTTATCCCATGCGCTGTTGGCATAGCCGGATTCTCCGGCGCCATAAAACTGGCGAAGGTCCTCCCAGTGCGTCCAGTGTGTGCGCTCCGCCACCTCGTCATCGAAGTACTTCATGAAGTGGGCGAAGTTGGGGTTATTGACCAGCGGCACCAACCCCCGCCAGCCTTGAGTACATTCTGTGGCACCCTGACCGCCATCCCTGTATCGCCCGTCAAACAGAGCAGCGGCAGTTTTCAGAGTGCTGAACCGGCTCTCTACCTCATTACTGGCGGAGAGGCCCTGAATCACAGTGCGTTCTCGGGCATCCTTCCAGCGGGGATTGTCCGCATCCAGCACATCGAAAAAGTACTCCAATGGTTCGCAGTCAAAAACATAGATGGTCTGGGTGACCATATCCGGGTAGGAGTAAAGCGGAATGGCCGCATCCAGCAGACCCGGGGCATTCTGGGCGAAAAGATATTGCTGGATCGCGCCGCCGGAACCACCCAGGCCCACTGTATAAAGAGGCTCGCCATACAGTGCTTCAAACTGCTTCTTGAGGCGC
This sequence comes from Microbulbifer aggregans, assembly GCF_001750105.1. Classification (NCBI taxonomy): domain Bacteria; kingdom Pseudomonadati; phylum Pseudomonadota; class Gammaproteobacteria; order Cellvibrionales; family Microbulbiferaceae; genus Microbulbifer; species Microbulbifer aggregans. Next base: position 2,682,247 of record NZ_CP014143.1, on the reverse strand, counting down.
CGTGCGGTATCTTCCGCGAGCCAGATATTGTAGTGGTTGCTGGTCTGGTTGGCTGTGGAGTAGACGATGGCATAGCCCCGGGCGAGCTGGTCAGCACGCCGGGAAATGATATCCCCCTTACTGATGTCGCCCTGTCTGCGCCCTACCCCGACGCCTCCTCGCATCTGGTAGATCAGGCGTTTATTCCAGTTAGAAGGGCTGGGCCGGCTCGCCGTTTCCCCGTCACCCTTAAGGGCTGCGATGGCGTAGTGATAGCGGTTGATGGTGCCGGTCTCAAGGCGCACGATAAAGTCGGTCGTGCGGCCATTCACCGTCACCTGATCGATATCGCCGTTGGCGTCTTCGAGCAGATAAAAATCACCATCGGTGGTGCTGCGATAGTAGTAAGTCACGGCCGTGGCGTGGCTGCAATCGCGGCTATATCCGATCACCTCGTCAGTCAGCTCTCCATTCTCCCCCTCGGCAAATACTGGCACCCCCTCCCCTTCATGGTTATCGATAAGGGGCTGGCGATTGGTGACACTGTTTTCGTCACAGTAGAAGGGATAAGTCGAGGGACCGGCAAAGAGCGTTTCCACCGGGCCGATCTCACCGATGGTAATCGGAAAGGGGAAATACTCCGGGGGCCTCGGCATCACCCGGGGATGAGGACCATCATAGGCTGGCAGCGGCTGGTGACTGAGGGCACCTTGCGGAACCCCCACCACCGGGGCTTTGGGCACGCCCGGGATTCGTGGCAGCTCCTGGTAGCCGTACCAGCCCCCCGCCCCCAGCGCCAGAAAGACCGCAATCACGATGCCAGAGAGTATCCGTCCTCTCCGTACTGACATATTCGCCTCCAGACTGCTCTCACGCCCTTGATATAGTTTGAGTATATGTGCCCGAGACAATCTCCACCGCGGGTTGGCGCCTCAAACAACATGTGCGCAGAGTTAAGCGAACCGGTGGCGCAGGCGAACTTCAACAGGAGTGAAACACTGCCGAGGCAGGAATGCAGCTGTAGAGGAAAATGACAGCCAACCGCAGGGAAATTTAAGAACAAGTTCCCAAGACTGGGGAAATAGCTTTTCTAGCGAGCGCTATTGGAGAGAGGACGAACGTCGAAAGAGTCAAACTGCTGAAAGACCCGATAGCCCGGGACGGATACTACCGTCCCGGGGCGAAGCGACGATCAGGCGATAATGCCGCGGGCCTGCAAGTTGGAAATGATCATCTCCACTTCCTGCTCCAGAGTCATCTGGTCAGTGCGCAGGTGCAGCTCCGGCGCTGCAGGCGCCTCGTAGGGATCGTCGATACCGGTAAAGCCGCGGATCTCTCCGGCACGGGCTTTCTTATACAGCCCTTTCGGATCACGGGCTTCGGCCTCTTCCAAGGCGCAGTCAACGAATACCTCGAGGTAAGGCAGATCCGCTTCCACGTGCATGCGGCGTACCATCTCGCGATCTTCGCGGTAGGGGCTGATGAAGCTGCTCAGAACGACCACACCGGTATCGGCAAACAGCTTGGAGATCTCCCCGACACGACGGATATTCTCCTGGCGATCTTCTGCAGAGAAGCCCAGGTTCGCGTTGATTCCAAGACGAATATTGTCGCCGTCCAGACGGTAGCTAAGCACACCGCGGGCAGCCAGCGCTTTCTCAACCGCCACTGCCACAGTGCTCTTGCCAGAACCAGACAGGCCGGTGAACCACAGAGTCACACCTTTGTGACCCAGCATCTTGGCACGGTTCTCGCGAGTGACCTCGCCGTCATGCCAGTGAACATTGGTTGCCTTGCGCTCTAAAGTGGTCGTGGACACCGGATACCCTCTAACTCGTTGGTTGTTTGTGTTTAGATGAGCGGCGGAGTTTACCACCATTCAAGCCTCTTTGCGCCTGCGAGCCGGGTCGAGAAACAAGCACAAAAAAGCCCGGACAGTGCCGGGCTTTCTTGAGGTCCCGAGGGACCTGGATATGGGGTGGCCGACGGGGATCGAACCCGCGACCTCAGGAGCCACAATCCTGTGCTCTACCAACTGAGCTACGGCCACCATTAATCGTGACACCAGTAACGCCTTGTGGCTGCGTTACAAATATGTACCGAGCTTACGCCCGGTGCCAACCAGCTACGCTGGTTAGCCCGAATAGTCCTGCGACAACAAGCTGGCAGCGGACTGAATCGAATCTGCCAAACTGTCGCCACCATCAAGAGGATGGCGCGCCCGGCAGGACTCGAACCTGCGACCATCCGCTTAGAAGGCGGATGCTCTATCCAGCTGAGCTACGGGCGCAAGGAAACCCGGTTGAATCTGGTCGGGGCAGAGGGATTCGAACCCCCGACATCCTGCTCCCAAAGCAGGCGCGCTACCAGACTGCGCTATGCCCCGAAATCCTATTCTCTGCAGGAAGTGCCTGCGAAAAGCTGCGTAGCGCGGTTTTTCGAAGCTCGCCTCCCTGACGAGGCGCGCATAATACTCAGGGTCCCGGGGGGAGTCAACGCCGCTAAGCTATTCTTTTTGCAGAGTTTTCATTGTAGTGGTCAACCGGTGACCAAGTAGGGAAATTATTCGCGGCCTGTGACAAAATAGCGCCCCTCGCAAACCCGTGCCGAAATCGACTCGCGGACCTGGCGCCACAGGTGCTAGTCCGGGGTACGCGTCCATTCCGGCATCCGCCCAAGATCTTTATTTACTGTTTGAGATATCCGTATGTCTGCACTGGTTCTCGATGGCAAGGCCCTGGCTCAGAAAACCGAAGAAGAACTGTCGGCCCGCGTGGCCAAGCTGAAGGAAAAGAGCGGCGGCCAGACGCCGATCCTGGCCACCATCCTTGTGGGTGATGACCCCGCTTCCGCCACTTACGTAAAGATGAAGGGCAATGCCTGCCGTCGCATTGGAATGGATTCTCTCCAGGTGGAACTGCCCTCCTCTACCACCACCGAAGAACTGCTCGCCAAGATCGAGGAGCTGAACGGGAACCCGAACGTACATGGCATCCTGCTTCAGCATCCAGTTCCTGAGCAGATTGACGAGCGCGCCTGTTTCGATGCCATCGGCTTGGACAAGGATGTAGACGGCGTAACCTGCCTCGGCTTTGGCCGCATGGCGATGGGAGAAGAAGCCTACGGTTGTGCAACCCCCAAGGGCATCATGCGTCTGCTGGAAGCCTATAAGGTAGAGCTGGAAGGCAAGCATGCCGTCGTCGTAGGCCGCAGCCCAATCCTCGGCAAGCCCATGGCGGCCATGCTGTTGAACGCCAACGCCACTGTCACAATCTGCCACTCCCGCACCAAGGATCTGGCTGAGCACATCCGTCGGGCGGATATCGTGGTCGGCGCAGTGGGCCGTCCGGAGTTCATCAAGGCCGAATGGATCAAGGACGGTGCCGTGGTTGTCGACGCCGGCTACCATCCCGGCGGCGTGGGCGATATCGAACTGGCCCCGCTGGTGGATCGCGTAGCAGCTTACACCCCGGTTCCCGGTGGTGTCGGCCCCATGACCATCAACACCCTCATCTACCAGTCCGTCGATTCCGGCGAGCGCAAGATAGGCTGATCCCCCTTGGGTAAAAGTGAAAGCAAGGAGATGCGGCTGGACAAGGCCGTCAGCCAGGTCACGGACCTGTCGCGGGCCGAGGTCAAGCGCGCGGCCAAAGCCGGTCGCATCACTGTCAATGGCGAGGTGGCCGGCAACCCGGCCACCAAAGTCAGTGAGTCCGATGAGCTGTGCCTCGACGGCGAGCTGCTGGAAGAAGCGGGCCCGCGATATTTTATGCTGCACAAACCCCTGGGGTATGTGAGTGCCACCAAAGACAGTGAGCACCCCACCGTACTCGACCTGCTCGAAGAGCCCAACAAGCAGAAACTGCACATCGCCGGGCGACTGGACATCGACACCACTGGCCTGGTCCTGCTGACCGACGACGGCCAGTGGTCCCACAAGATCACTTCGCCCCGGCATCACTGTGACAAAACCTACTACGCGATGCTGGCGGAACGTATCGATGAAAGTGCGGTGGAGAAGTTTGCCAAGGGCATCTGGCTCGACGGTGAAAAGAAACGGACCAAACCGGCCAAGCTGGAGATCCTCTTTGCCAACGAGGTTCGCCTAACTATCGGTGAAGGCCGCTATCACCAGGTAAAACGCATGTTTGCCGCTCTGGGTAATCGTGTACTGGAACTTCACCGCGAGCGGATCGGAGATATCGTGCTCGACGAGGATCTGGTTGAAGGTGACTATCGCCCACTGACGCCAGAGGAAATCGTGTCAGTCACTTAACACCACTCTCTTCTGCTTCAGGGAAGTATTGCAGGGAAAACACCATGTCCACCCTCCTCCAACAGCTGCTTCAGGAGAACCCGTCGGAGACTCTGTGGATCGCCGACGAGAACAGCAAGTTCCTGCTCCAATCAGGCTTTTCCTATAGTGGTGACCTGCTCACCAATCGCTGGGACATCGCGCGGCTCGCGGAAGGCAAGGTCCGGCACAGTTTCTTCAACGATTTTCGCCTTGATGAAACCGAGCGACACTATCGACGCATCATCTACCCGGTGTCCAAGGAAAAGGCGGTTGTCCATCATGTGGTCAACGAGTGCCACCGGGCCCTGGGCCTCGGTGGCGAGCTGGCCATGCTGGGAGGCAAACAAAGTGGCATCAAGACGTATGCCGCCAAAGTTGCCAACTGCTTCAGCTCCGACAAACACCTGGAGAAGCACGGTAGCGAGTACCTGACTCTCAACATTCTCCATAGTCCACCTTCACCAGAAAACCGCCTCGACGAAGACAACTATGCAGGGCTGCGGCCATTGAAAAAACTCGGTGGACTGCTCAGCAAGCCGGGGCTCTTTGGCTGGAACAAGGTTGATGTCGGCAGCGCCCTGCTTGCGGGATCTTTTGCCGAAACCCGGCCAGCGAACGGCAGCAGCGTGGTGGATCTCGGCTGCGGTTACGGTTATCTGAGCACCCAGTTAGCGCAACTGGATGATTTCCACTTCACCGCTACGGACAATAACGCCGCCGCGCTGATTGCCTGTCGCGAGAACTTCAGGAAAATGGAGATTCGGGGCACGGTTGTACCGTCTGATGCCGGTGCCGAGCTGGGTGACAATATCGCCGACTGGCTGATCTGCAACCCGCCGTTTCATCAGGGCTTTCAGGTGGAGGGAGACCTCACCTCACGCTTCCTCAGCAATGCCGCCAGGCTACTGAAGAGTAACGGGGTGGCGCTCTTCGTCGTGAATGAATTTATTCCACTGGCCAAAAAGGCTGAAAACAATTTCGGCGAGATTCGCCAATTAGTCAAAAATAAGGGCTTCTGCGTTTACTACCTGAGTAAGCCATTAAATTGAGGGCGGGCTCGACTGTGCACGCTCAATAGTCCCGCAAATTGAATAAATTCATCGAGAGAGTGTGCTCTTCCAGCTGCTCCAACTCGAGCAGGCGCTCGAACGTGTCTCGAGCGGAAGGGGTATCGGCGTCCAGCAGCAGATCCCGATAGTGGTCGGCAAGATAGACCTCGATATCCATTGCCAGCTTGGCAATCTCATCCAGATCATTAAGGTCGACATTACGCAAGCGCTGTAAAAATTCCGGCTCGCGCCCCTCAGGCGCAAACTGTACCCACGTTCTCAGGGCTCCCGGATGCACATCGTGGAGAAGGTTGTCGAGGGTATGGGCCATTGCCTCTTCGCGGCGATGCAGTTGATCCAGCAGCAATTCAATACGCTGATCCGACACCAGCTGTTCGTATTCCCCGTACTGCTTTGCCAACCGGGCGTGGAACGCCTTGTCCTCTTGAATAACTTCGCCAACTGTTTTGTAGCGCATGCAGCTGCCCCGAAAAGAAATACCTCCCGTTCAGTATAGGCAGCAAGACAGAATACCCGCCAATAAACCGCTAGCAGCGGAGCCTACGGAGCTGACTTACCAGTCGACAGCCGGGACTGGAGGGGTTGATCGCCGCGGGAGCAGACCGGAGCAGATGCCGTCGCTCGAGGGGGGCCGCACTCGCCGCCAGCACGCAATTTTCGTAGCCTGGAAGTTCCGCCGTCCAACTGCCACCGAGCCGCTGTCGAATCCCGGCAGATCGCCAGGCGCTGTCCAAAAGCTCGCCGCGGCTGCCAAAGTTCGCGATCACCAATCCGGGAGAGGCACCCTGCCCTCCACTGCTACGAGCCAGACGCAGCAACTGTCGGCACCAGGTCTCATCCGCAGCAACAGCCCGCTCGGCGACGCCGTCGCAGTGTCCAAACAAGTCGTCGATGACCAGATCAAATCCGAGGTTGTGCGAGTCACTCAGGTAATCCGAGACATAGCTGCGGGCGTCAGCACAGACCAGCTCGGTGTCATGCACACCGAAGTGATTCCGAGCGACTTTCAGGTGGACCGGATCGAGGTCCACACCGACCACCTTCTCTGGCGCAACAAAGCGCTGTAAAAGACGGATCAGTGCACCGCCGCCGACCCCCAGCAGCAGTACCGAGCGAACCCGTTCAGGCGGCAGGAAAAAAGTGGGCAGGAAGAGCAGCTCCCAAAGGGAACCCTTCAGCGGGTCGCGTTCGTTCCACTGGGAGTGGAAAACACCGTTGCTGTATAGCCGGATACTGGCACCGTGACGGCGCACCTCATAGTGACTGCCGCCGGTGCGCTTCTCCCAGACCAGCGCCATCAGGCGCCGGACAGGTCGCTGTTCTGCAGGAGGACTTCGGCAAAACCTTTCAGTCCGGCCAGGTCCTGTTCGGTAAAGCGCGCCAGAGAGGGACTGTCGATATCCAGTACTCCCAGGCAGCGGTCACCATCGTAGAGCGGGATCACCACCTCGGACGCAGAGACAGCGTCGCAGGCAATGTGCCCGGGGAACTCGTGAACGTCCTCGACTAGCTGCGCCTCGCCCGTGGCTACGGCTGTACCGCAGACCCCTGCACCAACCGGGATGCGCGTGCAGGCCGGCTTGCCCTGGAATGGGCCGAGGATCAGCTCGTCACCGCGCAGGAAGTAAAAACCGGTCCAGTTGATATCAGCCAGCTCCATAAACAGCAGCGCGCTGGCGTTGGCAGTATTGGCCAGCCAGTCGCGCTCTTCCGAAAGCAGGCCCGCCAGTTGGGCATGGAGAGAGGTATAGAAATCGCTGGAAGACATGTAAGGCGTCCCAAAGCCGGCACCAGTCGTACCGGGTAGTGTTTGTTGGCCTCGGGTCAAACGTTACCGGATAGTCACCGGCAGCGGTCCGAGGCCTTTCGCGTCAACTCCTTAGTGGGGCCACTGCACACAGATTCAAGGGAGGGTCATTCCGACGCAATCGCAATCACTGATAGGGGTCGACGGACTCCCCTTTTTCACTCTGCGGTCCAGACTCGCGGCGATATTCTTCGGCATCGACCGTGGGGCGGCTCCACTCGGGATCCTCTTCACCCTCCGCGTCACGACGGATCGCTGGCGGTGCACTGGTCACGTCTGAGGCAATCAGTGCCCGACCGTCCCGGCCTGTGACTTCTTCCGTCCTGCTCGTAGTGGCCGCAGGCGCCGGCTGCGAGCGGCGCGGGCTGGCAGCCATTTCCTTGAGCCCGGGTCGACGACGCTCCGCCAGCTTGGTCGCTTCCAACTCCCCACGCAACTTGTTCACCTCCGCCTGCAGGTCGCCCAGTTGCGCCTGAAGTTCGGTGATCTGGGTCAGCACACCTTTGACCTTGCGGCTCTCCTGCTCGTACAGCATGGCTGCGCCACCGAAGGCGATCACGAAAATGACGAGAATCGAAAACAGACGCATGGGCTCTCCAGTTTTTTTGCCCGCCGGTGCTTTAGGCTGAGCAGCTGAGCGATAGACTGATGATCAAAAGAAAGTAATAACGAAATTTATTCGTATAGTCCTTGATCAGCTGCACACTTGGCAAGTTTCCTGGTGAGATCGGCACCTACGCCGGCTCACCTTCCACAAGCTCCATAAAGTCCAGCGATGCCTGCTGTCGAATCGTTCGGCGGTGATTGGCCCAGAGTTCGGCAATACGCTCACGATTACAGACCTTGCGATCGACATAGACCCGGGTGTTCAGCTGCCCAACCGGTGAGGCGCTGGGACACTTGCTGAACACAAACTGGTTGGAGATCAGGTCCATGAAGGGACCGGACTTGCTGCTGGGCATAATGAACAGCAGCTGCAGGCCCAGAGTCTCTGTCAGGTAGCGAATGACCTCTTTGGATCGAGTCTCATCCATTTTCGAGAAGGCTTCATCCACCAGCACCATCTGCAGGTGGCTGCTGCCCTCATTGAAGCGGAAAGCGGAGGTCACCGCCGCAGAGCGAATAATGTAGGCCGGCGTCTCCAGCTGACCGCCGGAGCCGGTACCGTATTGGCTTAGAGCAATAGGCTCTTTGCCCTCCGGCTCTTTGTAGATTTCGTAATTGCGATAGTTGCGGTAGTCGCTGATGCGATCCAGCTCCCGCCGCGCCACCTGCTCATCCTCGCTCAACAGCATGTTCAACAGGCGATCGCGGACCTTCTGGTGGCGTTGGTCCAGGTCCGCATCGAAGAGACTCTGCTCCTCACCGAGACTCGGCAATTCGATCACCGCGCGGAAGAAATCCCAGTACTCCTTGAATTCAGGCACCCAGCGGTAGGCGAAACGGAACCGCTCCCTGTCCGCACCAAAGCGGTGGTGCTCCAACTCCTTGTTCAGGTCATCCAGCACCTGCTTACCGTCGTTGATGGACTGGTAGATCGCATGGCACAGGTGGGTGACAAAAGTGGTGTTGAAGGACTTCTTCAGTCCCAAAAGCTGCTCGTGGCGATCCACCAGAAGATTGTTCTTCAGGCGATTGCGCAATGCCTCCACCTGGTCGTACAGGCCAGAGACCAGCCGGAACAGCCGTTCATCATGACCCGATGTCAGATCAGGTTCGAAGGCAAGAGAATCACCGGTAGAGCCTTCCGCGTTATATTCCATCACCGCACGATCCAGCTGGCGGCAGTACTTCTCCAGACGGCCCTGCCACTCTTCCAGCTCTGCACCGAAGTCGAAATTGTCCCCGGCCCGCTCGACCTGCTCATCGGCCGTCTGCAAGATCTGCTCAGCATCGTAGTCTGGTGTGATCTGCGCGATACGTTTCACCGCGGCTTCACAATCGGAGAGGGCCTCGTCCAGCGCGTCCAGCTCGCCGGAAAGCGCCTTCAGCTGCTTGCCGGTGTTCTCCAGGTCCCGCTCCAGCTTGCCCGCTTCGTGTTGCAGGCCGGACTGCTGCTTTTGCTGTAACTGTAATTGTTCCCGCAAATCGGCGACCTGCGCTTCCAGATGCTGGCTATCGGCCAGGTCCAGGTTTTCCAGCGCCTGTTCGGCGCTACGCCATTCCCGCTGGGCAGCCAGTGCCGCGTCCACTACCGAAATGAGTGACAGCTCCTGCAGATCACGCACCGCAGCCGCCACCCGGCGGAATAGCTGGTACTGCTCGTTGACCTGCCCCGCCTCCACCAACAGCTGCTCCATTGCGCGCTGCTGCGCAGCCAGTGCCCGGGCCCTCGCACCCTGGCCGAACACGAGCTCCCCATCCTCGATATCGCAGCGCCACATGCTGTAACTGCCACTGGCCACCCCTTCGGCGGTGAGGCCACGGCGAGTCTGGCGAAGCTCCTCCTCATCGGCTACCTGCTGCACCGAACCATAGGAGGCGCGCAGATAATACTCGGCAGTCTTGTGGTTGAACGACATCAGCTCGACGATGGAGCCCTGCGGGATGGTCGCGCGCTCCGCGTCGCGGCGTGCCTTGTCCCCCTGGATGACCCGGGCCCGGCTGCTGCGTCCCGGCAGGTTGCGCACGATGCGAATGGCCGCAGCCTCGTGCTCAGGCTCGACCAAGATTGCGAACCGCGCACCACCCAGGTATCCCTCGACCGCCATCTGCCAGCGCTCGTCGAGTACCTCCACGTAGTCGCAGAGTACCCGCGGCTCCGCAGCCGGACATTGCTCACGGATCGCCGCTACCGCCTGCTCCACCGACTGGGGATAGCGCACGCGGTTGGCCTGCAGATGGTGAATACGATTTTCCTGGGCATGTAGTTGTTTCTGCACCTGCTGAGCTTTCATCTCCCAGCGAGATACCTGCTGGGCAATCTGTTCTCGCAGGGAGAGACTGTCACTGGCGTCCCCGCCGGCGCTAACCAGCTGGCGCATCAGACGGCTGTGAAGTTGCTCCGTGGCAACGGTCCGCTCGCGCAGCGGGTCAAGTGCGGAGAGATCAATCCAGTCCTTACCCAGTAGTTTGTGCAGATCCGGCAGATCTTCTTCCTTCGCTACCTGCCGAACCGCCTGCACCAGGGACTTATTCCTGAGGGCCGGAATTTCCAGCTCGGCCGCCGAGCCGTTCAGCAGCTCAACCAGCTTGGCCGCCGCTTCTCGATTGCGCTGCCACTGATCCTGAGCTGCGGAGAGCGGGCCGCCCTGCGCCGACAACTCTCGGTGCGCGCGGCTGATCCGCTGCTCCAGCTCATCCTTGTTACGCAACGCGTCGATACCCAGCCGCTGTGCCTGCAGCTCTACCAGCTGACGGCTGAGCTCCTCGCTGCGCTCGGCCGCCAGTTGCGTTTCCCGTGCATTGGTGTCCAGCCCGGCGCGCAATTGCTGCTGATTCTGCTTGCCGGCCAGGTAGGTCTTCTGCACCCGCAGCTGCTGATGGCGTGCCTGCAGGTATTCCTGCACCCGCAGTTGCAGCCACTGCTCCCGATATAGGGAAGCCGATTGGCCGATCTGCTCGAGCGCAGAAACCCGGTCAACGATCTGGCGGGCCTCCTGCTCCATGGCGTGGATGGTTTTCATCAGCTCGGAAACCGAGCGAATGGCCTCGCCGAGATCGCGCTTTTCCAATACTTCCTGAGCAACGAAATCGTTGATGCTTTTTACCGGCTTATACGCCATGAAGTTGGCAAAGGTGCGCGCGGCGTGCATCGCCTCACGGTCCGGAACAGCATCCCGGCGGCCACGCAGGGCGCCGTAAAGCCGGCGCAGGTAAGCCTTTTTCTTGTCGTACTGCTCGACTTTCTCGAAGTGTTTGGCCAGTACGGAATAGAACTTGTCCAGCGGCAGCAAATGGCGCCCGTCCTTGTACTCGCGGACAAAGTCACCCATGGCCAACTGCTGGTCAGGGAACAGGAAAAACTTGAGGTCGTCCTGGCGCGCCTGCGCCGGCTTGCTACTAGAATCCAGGTGGGCGCGGATGGCCATCACCGCGGTAAACGGATCGCTGTCTTCACCGCTGGTCGGATGAAAAACACCGGCGATGTAACAATCGGTCGGATCCAACCGAGCAAAGCTACCATCGTCACAACCCAGCACATAGGAGGCAAGTGTCCGTACCTGCTTGCCACCACGGCCGCGCTGGGTGGTTTCGTCCTGGCCCGGGTTGAAGGTAAACAGCGTATCGTGGGCAGCGGTCATCAGGGTCTGAATGGCATCCGCCGCCGTGGTCTTGCCCGAACCGTTGCCGCCGGAAAACAGGTTGATAGGCCCGAACTCGTATTCCAGCTGCGGGATATTGCCCCAGTTGATCAGGATCAGCTTCTTAAGAAACACCGTCGGCCTCCCCCTCTTCAGTGATCAGCTCTGCGGCCAATTCACCGGTTTCGCTATCAGCCGCAAAAAGGCTGTGCTCATTGGTCCCGGGCGTGATTCGCTCGATATTTTCTCTGGCAGCGCCCTCGCCTTCCTTACCGGCATCACTGCCAGCAGGTGCTTGATCCTGTGCGGGATTCGCCTCCGATGTGGAAACATCTCCCTCCAGGAGCTGCTCCAGCACACTCTCGCTGACGAAGTGCGCAATGGTCGGCCGCACTCGCAGCCAGATCTCGGCCAGGGTCTCCGTCTCTTCACCGGCAAACTGCACCAGGCGCAGCTGTCGCAGTTTTTTCAGCAGGTTGCGCCGTTCAGCCAGGCGGTCCGGCAGGGACATTTTCAGCAGGTTACGCAGGCCCAGTTCCAGGGCTTCGAGGGACAGGGTCACACAACCGCTATCATCCACCTGCCCTTCGCGAAGGGCTTTGTCGTACTCCACCCGCAGCACCAGGATGGCCGCCACCTCCTGCTGGGAGAGTCGACCCCGGAAACCGCCGTGGTGCGGCTCCTCCTGGTCCGGCATCGCCGGCACTTCGGCGCCCGGCGGATACAGGCGGATGAACTGGAAGCGGCTATCGTGCTGCAGGCGCAAACCGAGTGGCGCCAGCCACTCGCGTATCAGCGCCTCACAGCGCTGGAAACGGTCGTAGAGGGTCGCCTCCACCTGGCTCTCGTCACGGCAAATTACGCCGTAATCCATCAGGCGCACCAGCAACTCGGAGAATTCCCCGCGCGTCACCTGGCACTGCGCCAGCGCTTCTTCCAAGGCCTGTTCAATCACTGTCTTTCAGCTCAAGGTAATATTCATCGAATTGGTCAAAGTAATCGTTACTGGCTGTCTCGCCAGTAAATTCCACGGCAACGCGTGGACCACCACCCTGACTGACCGCCGCCGCTTCAAGGGCATGACTCATGGCAAGCAGGTCGCGGGCATTGTCCAGAGGCAGCTCACGACTGTTGATGCGACGGCCGCTGCCGAGTGCTTTTTGCAAGTAGTCACGCAGGTCGCGGGAGTTGAAATTGAATGCCTGGTCCAGCATCTGCTGCAGGAGAATCTCGCGGCGATTATCCTCGCCCAGCGGCTGCTCTTCCTCCACCCGGGTATTGACGGGCTGGCGCCGCTGACGCTGCCACAGTTGAGTCTGCCTGGGGTCGAACAGGCGCAGCTGGAAGCTGCCCAGTTGCTGCCCGAGGTGGCTCAGCAGTTCATCGCGCTCGGGGTTCTCGCCCAGCTGCTGGCACAGATCGGTGAACGCGCCCTCCGACTGGCTGTGGAGGTAACTCAATTGGCGGATGATGATATCGGCACGCTTGGTGAACCCGTGCAGGGCGTGACGCAATGCGGGCAGCTTCACTTCACAGGCCCGACGCATGCGGTCCTCGATGGTGTCCAGCATCCACCACAGCAGTGAACGCCCCTCTTCCACCAGCTCCGGCAACAGTTGCCGCAGCCGGCGCTCCCACTCCGCTTTCTGGGCTTTATCCTTGCGGCGGATACGTGCGATCACCCGGCCAATGGCATCCCGGTGTTTTTCCACACTGTCCGCTGAGAGACGGATCGCCAGATCCGGTTGGAAGCGGCTTTCCATGAACGAGAAAAACTCATCCGTAGCCTGCTGCACCAGCAGCTGCGCCTCCACCTCACGCACCAGCTCCCGCTTGCGCTCCTCCAGCTCCGCAATCATGTCCGTGAAATCCGCGACGATCCGCTCTGAATATTCCCAGGCATCGATCAGGTCATGGATTTCACCGCGGCTGGCGAATGCTTCCAGCGCATTGAGGGTATTGCGGGTATTGCGGTGGCGGGTACGCACGCGTGTGCTGTTCACCTCTACCAGGGGCTGGGTGAACAGGCGCCCACGACGGCTGAACGGGTAGGTAGCGACCAGCGTGGCACTGTCCACCTGTTTCTCCAGCCAGCCGAACTCCACCAGGCTGTTGAGGACCCAGACCGCCTGCTCGCGCAGATTACGGAAACGGTGCTCTTTGGCTCCAGGGCTCTTCGGTCGGATGGCGTCTTCCGGTCCGTCATCGCTATCCAGCTGCGGCGCACGGGTCAGTGCCTCGCTGAAGATCTCGAGGATCTGCTCCCGCGCCAGGGACTCGCCATAATCCGCCTTGGCGGTATACAGGCGCTCATAGAGTAACCGCAGGCACTCTACGACCTGTTCGCGATACTTACCGGTAAGGGGACGGAAGAAATGCTGGTAATGGTCGGCGAAAAACAACCGCTGACTTCCGCTTACTCTTCGTCCGGCTTCTGGTTCAGGACACAGTACTTGGTGTAATCACCGGCATCTTCCAGGGTCCACTTGCCCTTGGGCATTTCGTCCATTTTCTTGCACCAGGCTTCGGAACCGCGCTTGGGTTCACAGCCGGTCATAGCGACCAGGGCAGAAATCGCAGTGGCGAGGATCAGGAATTTTTTCATGCTGCTTTCCATTTTTAATACAATTTATTCTGTTGTTCTCTGGGCAATTGATATCGACAGATCCCAAGCTGGAACAGGCTATTCCCTGCGCCACTTGGTACCTTCGCGGCTGTCTTCCAGCACTACACCCTTGGCCTTCAACTCTTCGCGGATCTCATCGGCGCGCGCGTAGTTCTTGTCCTTCTTGCTCTGCTGACGCTCGGCGATCAGCGCCTCGATCTCTTCCTCGGAGATGGACTCTTCGCCACCGCGAGCCTGTTTGAACCAGGCTTCCGGGTCCTGTTGCAGGATGCCAAGCATCTGCCCGGCCGCCAACAACAGGCCCTTCTGCTGGGGCTTGTCCGACTCATCGGTTCGGTTCAGCTCCTTCGCCATCTGGTGCAGCTCGCTGATGGCAACCGGCGTATTCAGGTCATCTTCCAGGGCCGCCAGGAAGGGACTGCCAGCAAGGTCGGACTCTGCCGAAGTGACATCCTCTACATCCCGAAGGAAACCATACAGGGTATCGAGACTGCGCCAGGCTTGGTCCAGCAGGTCCGCGCTGAAATTCAGCTCCGAACGGTAGTGCGCGCTCAGCAGGGCAAAGCGCAGCACCTCGCCCGGATACTGCTGCAGCAGGTCGTTGACCATGCGGAAGTTACCCAGGGACTTGGACATCTTCTCGCCGTCGATATTCACATAACCATTGTGCATCCAGTAGCGCACGAAATCGGAGCCATTGGCACAGCAGCTCTGGGCCCGCTCGTTCTCATGGTGCGGGAAGGTCAGGTCGCGACCGCCACCGTGGATATCGATGGTTTCTCCCAGGTGCTTCTTGATCATGGCCGAGCACTCCAGGTGCCAGCCCGGACGGCCACGGCCCCAGGGGCTATCCCAGCCGGGCTCGTCATCCTTGGACGGTTTCCACAGCACAAAGTCACCGGCGTATTTCTTATAGGGTGCCACTTCCACCCGGGCACCGGCCAGCATGTCATCCAGGGACCGCTTGGACAGCTTGCCGTAGTCGGGCATGGAATCCACGGCGAACAGCACGTGCCCCTCCGCCGCGTAGGCATGCCCCCTCTCCAGCAACTGCTCGATCATGGCGATCATTTCCGGCAGATGCTGGGTGGCGTAAGGAATGATGTCGGGCTCCAGATTGTTGAGCGCCGCCATATCCTCAAAGTAGGCCTGGGAAAAACGGGCAGACAGTGTGCCGATATCCTCACCCTGATCGCGGGCTGCCTTCATGATCTTGTCGTCGATATCGGTGATGTTACGCGCGTACACCACGTCGCTGTAGTTGCGTTTCAGCAGGCGGTAAAGGGTGTCGAACACCACCGCTGGCCGCGCGTTACCGATATGCACCCGGTTGTAGACGGTGGGGCCGCACACATACATGCGCACCCGGTCTTCCACCAGCGGCTTGAAGGGTTCTTTCTGTCCGGAGAAAGTGTTGTGGAGCTGTAAAGCCATAAATCCTTTCGCGCTTTCTTTCGTTTCAGCCCGGCTCGCGGGCCCGATCAACCAGATTCCGGCCTACGCCGGAATCCGGAGAAAAATTGAGTTACTTGTTCTGCTCTTTGGCCCAGGAGTCGCGCAGGCCGATAGTGCGGTTGAAGACCGGCTTTTCCGCACTGCCGTACTTGTTGTCACGACAGAAGTAACCGTTCCGTTCGAACTGGTAACCCTGCTCCGGCTCGGCATTGGCGAGGCCAATTTCAGCCTTGCAGCCAGTGAGCACTTTCAGGTTTTCCGGGTTCACATGGTCGAGGAAGTTTTTGCCTCCGGCATCCGGTGCGGCATCGTCAAACAGGCGATCGTACAGGCGCACCTCGCAGTCGACGTTGTCATCGGCGGACACCCAGTGGATAACACCCTTTGGCTTCACACCGTCGGCCGGGTCCTTACCGAGGGTATCCAGATCAACAGAGCAAAGCACTTCAACGATTTCGCCGGCATCGTTTTTCACGACTTCTTCCGCCTGAATCACGTAGGCGTTGCGCAGGCGCACTTTCTTGCCCAGTACCAGACGCTTGTACTTCTTGTTGGCCTCCTCGCGGAAGTCCTCTTTCTCGATGTACACGGTACGGGTAAACGGCAGCTCGCGGGCAGGTAGGTCTTCCCGCACCGGGTGGCCCGGTGCGCTCAGCATCTCTTTCTGCCCTTCCGGGTAGTTGGTCAGGGTCACCTTAAGCGGCTCCATCACGCACATGGCCCGGGGCGCGTTCTTGTCCAGGTCATCACGGATGCAGTATTCCAGCATGCCCACATCCACCACGGAGTCGGAGCGAGTAACACCGATCATCTCGCAGAAATTGCGGATCGCTGTCGGAGTCACGCCGCGGCGACGCAGGCCAGAAAGGGTCGGCATGCGCGGATCGTCCCAGCCGTCCACATGCTTCTCGTCCACCAGCTGCTTCAGTTTACGCTTGGAAACCACGGTGTAGTTCAGGTTCAGGCGCGCAAACTCGTACTGGCGCGGGCGGGCCGGCACTGGCAGGTGCTCGATAAACCAGTCGTAGAGCGGCTTGTGATCCTCGAACTCCAGGGTACAGATGGAGTGACTGATCCCCTCGATGGCATCCGACTGGCCGTGGGCGAAGTCGTAGCTGGGGTAGACGCACCACTTATCACCGGTCTGGTGGTGGGCCATCTTCTTGATACGGTAGATCACCGGGTCGCGCAGATTGATGTTCGGCGCCGCCATATCGATCTTGGCACGCAGGCTGCACTCGCCCTCTTCCATCTCACCGTTCTTCATCTGTTCGAACAGTGCCAGGTTCTCTTCGACAGACCGGTCGCGGTAGGGACTGTTCTTGCCCGGCTCGGTCAGCGTGCCGCGGTGCTCCCGGGCCTGCTCCGGGTTCAGGTGGCACACATAGGCCTTGCCCTCGCGAATCAGGTGAAGCGCCCACTCGTGGAGCTGATCGAAGTAGTCCGAGGTGTACTTGGCGCCGTCGGCCCACTCGAAACCCAGCCAGGAGACGTCCCGCTTGATGGAGGCCACATATTCCTCTTCTTCTTTGGCGGGGTTGGTGTCGTCAAAGCGCAGGTTACAGCTACCACCAAACTCCTGGGCAAGGCCAAAGTTCAGGCAAATAGACTTGGCGTGACCGATGTGCAGGTAGCCGTTTGGCTCCGGCGGGAAGCGGGTCACCACCTGGGACACCCGGCCCTCGGCCAGATCTTCGCGAATGATGTTCTGCAGAAAGTGAGCGGGTTTGCTCTCGGATGTCATAAGATTCTCTACATACAGCTGCGGCGAGGAATGGGAGGTCTTTCCTGCCATCCCGTGGGTCTGGTTAAGCGGCGGATTATAGCGCAGTTGCGCCACAGAACACCGGTTGACAGACTGATGATCGCACCAGAAATCAGCGCCGCACATTTTTTGAACAACTGTCGTTGTGATAGGTCCGATTTTTTTGATCCCACCGGGCGACAAGGTATGATGCGCGCCGAGTTGAACCTTTAGGACGTTTTATGATCACCCTGCACACCACCCACGGCGACATCGCCATCGAACTCGATTTTGACAAGGCTCCGAAGACTGCAGCCAACTTCCTGCAGTACTGCCGTGACGACTTCTACACCGGCACCATCTTCCACCGGGTGATCGACAACTTCATGGTCCAGGGCGGTGGCATGACGCCGGAAATGGAGCAGAAAGCCTCCCGCGAGCCGATCGAGAACGAAGCCGACAATGGCCTCAAGAACGACACCGGCACTCTGGCCATGGCCCGCACCATGGATCCGCACTCCGCCAGCTCCCAGTTCTTCATCAACGTGAAGGACAACGACTTCCTCAACTTCCGCAGCAAAGATGCACAGGGCTGGGGTTACTGCGTATTCGGCAAAGTGGTCGACGGCATGGACGTGGTCAACAAGATCAAGAGCGTCAAAACCGGCAGCAAGGGCTTCCACCAGGACGTGCCGCTGGAGACTATCGAGATCACTGGCGTGACCATCTCCGACGCCTACGCGGACAAGTAAGGCCCGGTTTTGACTGCCTACATCATCTCCGACCTGCACCTGGACGAGAGCCGCCCGGCCATTACGGCGGCTTTCTATGAATTCCTGCGTACCAGAGCCGCGGGCGCCGAGGCCCTGTATATCCTCGGTGATTTCTTCGAGGTATGGGTCGGCGATGATGATGACTCCCCTTTCGCCCGGGAAGTGGCGGAAGAACTGAGCCGCTACAGCGGCACCGGTGCCGAACTGTACCTGATGCACGGCAACCGGGATTTCCTCCTCGGGGAAGACTTCGCCCACCGCGCCGGGGCGGTGTTGCTGCAGGACCCAAGCCTGGTCAATCTCGGTGGCCGCAAGGTGCTGCTGATGCATGGCGACAGCCTCTGCACCCGGGACACCGAGTACATGGCTTTTCGCCAACAGGCCCGTGACCCGCAATGGCAGGCGGCCCTGCTGGCAAAACCACTGGACGAGCGTCGCCAGATCGCCGCGCAGATCCGCGCTGTTTCCAAGTCCATGAATAGCCGCAAGGCCGAAGACATCATGGACGTGACGCCGGAAGAGGTGGAAAAAGCCATGCGCAATCACGGCGTACACACCCTCATCCACGGCCACACCCACCGCCCCGCCCGCCACACACTCACCGTCGATGGCGAGAACGCAGAGCGCATCGTCCTTGGCGACTGGGGTAAAGACGGCTGGTGTATCCGCGCCGACGACAAAACCCTCGAACTGATCCACTGGCCCATCACTTCCTGATATTCTCGGCCTGCAGGGAATCAGCCGCAGAGACGGGAGCAGCGGGGCATGGTCAGGAACTACAAAAAACGGGTCCTCATTCTGGGTGGTTACGGCAGCTTTGGCTCCCGGATCGCGCAACTGCTCTCCAATGAGCCGGATATCCAGCTGATCATCGCCGGGCGCGATAAGTTTCGCGCCGACCTCCTCGCTGCGAAACTGCCCAATTTAGCCGAGGGCCTGCGCCTGGAGCGGGACTCCATCAATCTGGCGGCGCAGCTCAAAGCCCTGCACCTGGACCTGCTGATCCACTGTGCCGGCCCCTTCCAGCGCCAGGACTACCGGGTCGCCCAGGCCTGTATTGAGGCCCACACCCCCTATATCGATATTGCCGACGGCCGCCGGTTCGTCTGCGATTTTCCAAGGCTCTCGCCAGCGGCGGAAGCTGCCGGCGTGCCCCTGGTGTCCGGCGCCAGCACCCTGCCCGCACTCAGCTCGGCCGCCCTGGCACTTCTCTCACACGACTTTGGCCGCATTGACAGCGCCCGCATCGAGATTGCACCCGGACACCGCATCGAGCGTGGCCTGGCCATGGTGCGCGCGGGCTTCGAATCCCTTGGCGAGAGCTTTCCGGTCCTCCGCCGCGGCCAGTGGCGGGAAACGTTCGCTGGCAACCGCCTGCGACGGGTACAACTGGCACACCCCATCGGCGAGCGCTGGGTCTGTGACTTCGAGGTGCCCGATCTGGAACTGTGGCCGCGGGCGCAAACGAGCCTGTCAGATATGCGCTTTGGTACCGGTGTGCAGCCAAGGACCCTGCAACTTGGGTTGGCCGCCTGCGCCCACCTGGCGCGGCTGCGCCTCCCGGCTACGGAATCCTGGTTCGCATCGCTCGGCCACAAGCTCGCTGCCCGCTGGCCCGGGGGCTCCCCCCACGGCGGGATGCAGATTCGAATTCAAGGGGAGAATCACGCCGGCCTGGCACTGACGCGCCGGTGGCAAATACTGGGCCTTGATGGCGACGGGCCCTGGATTCCCGCCGCCCCCGCAGCAGCACTGGCCAGGAAAATCCTGCGGGGCGAAGGACCGGCCGCGGGGGCAGCCATCTGCTGGCAGTTGCTGGGCATGGACGAAATCCTGCGGGAACTGACTCCCTACTCCGTGGTAACTGCGGTCGACACACTGGAAGGGCAGTCGACCCTCTCCTCCGCCATAGCCGGCACCTGAGCGGATTTAACGGTTGCCCTCGGATGCCGTCACCCAGCCCGCAAACGTTAATGGCTGGGGACACATTCGCGCGCAGTTCAGATCACCTTGCACACCTCATCGAATTCGAACCGCGGACTGCGCGGGTGAAGCATCTCCGGCTTGCCGTAACCCAGGTTGCAGAGGAAGTTCGACTTGATATGACCACTGGTGCAGTGCTCCTGCTGGAAAGCGGCCCGATCACTGTCCTGACCAAAGAACTCTCTGTCCACCATGTCGTTATCGAACCCGGACATGGGTCCACAATCCAGCCCCACCGCACGCGCAGCCAGAATGAAATAGCCCCCCTGCAACGAGCCGTTGCGAAACGCAGTCGCCGCCGCCAGTTCCGCATCATCCTTGTACCAGTCCTTGGCCGGGGCATGGGGAAACAGCCTGGGCAGGTATTCGTAGAACTTCATGTCGTGAGCGATGATCGCCGTCACCGGCGCGGCCATGGTTTTATCGATATTGCCCTCATTCAGGGCCGGGCGCAGACGCTCCTTGGCCTCCTTGCTGCGCAGAAACAGAATGCGGACCGGGCAACAGTTGGCACTGGTCGGCGCCATCCGCATCAGGTCGTAGAGTTGCTTCAGCGTCTCGTCACCGACCGGCTTGTCCTGCCAATGGCTATGGGTGCGGGCCTCGGTGAACAGCTGGCCGCGGGCTCCGGCCGGGATACTCTCGCTCATGGATTCTCCTTTCCTCATTCCTACTCTATATCGACCGTCCGATATACCTAGGTAGCCTGATTGACTCCTCCGCGCCATAACAACAGCAACACCATCACCAGGTGACACAGGATCACCAAGTAACTGACGCGGCTGCGCGTGCGGAAGTAGTTACGCAGCCGGCGGGCATTGGGATTGAGCCGCGCCTCTTCCCAGCGCACATAGGCAAACCCGAGCGCCAGCAAAACGAACCCCCACAGCGTCGACGACAGCAGCAGGCCCAGCCAGGCCAGCAGGGCTACACCGTTGCTCTGCAGAGTGAGAGACAGGCGGCGCGGGTGATTTGGACCGTTAAGCGCACCGCCCCACCAGATACCGCCGAGAAAGCTCAGGATACAGGCACTGTAAGCAGCAAAGAGAAAATGGCCCTCGACTCCAAGGAGATCGCCCCCCCTCCACTGCAGCCAGATGCCCAACACAAAGGGCAATATTCCGGCATAGGCCAGCGCATCGAATAGCGGCGTCGGCTCCGTTGGCGGTGGCTTATCGAGGGAATCGTTCATGTGCGCTAAGCTGGCAAGCGGACGGGGAAAGTTAAGCTTAGCGTACCCAACAGCAGGAAATACCGTGGAAAAAGAACACAAGATCGACGTCAAGCAGGCCCTGCGCGTATTTGACAAGGCAACCAGAGAGGGGGAGAAACGGGATGACGGCTGGCACTACCGGGGACTGACCTGCAGCACCGACTTTGACGGCTACACCGTGTTTATCAGCGACGGCAGGGCCCAGCTGACCGTGTTCTTTCACAACAAGTACACGGTGGACTACGGCAACCCGCTCGAACTACAGGAATTCGTCGACCTGCTGGCGAAGATCGACCGGGCCGACAGCTAGGCCTTCAGCCTCGGGGAACCTAGCCCGCACTAAGCAGTGACCTGGGGCGCGCCGCTATGAAAACGGAATTCGCCGTCCGGGTTCTGCACCAGCGCCTGCTCCACTTCGAGCAGCTCCTGTACGCGTACCGAAATATCCTCACCGGCAGCCTTCTTTGCCAGCGCCAGATAATCGCGGAAATGACGCGCCTCGGATTTCAGCAACGAGAGATAGAATTTCTGCAATTCCTCATCGAGGTGAGGGGCAATGCGGGCAAAACGCTCACATGAACGGGCCTCGATGATCGCACCGCAGATCAGGGTATCGACCAGACGACCCGGCTCGGCGCTACGGACCTGCTCGCGTAAGCCCGCCGCATAGCGGGAAGCACTGACATGGGGGTAGCGAATTCCTCGCCGTTCCATGATCGCCAGCACCTGCTCGAAATGGCGCAGTTCCTCCCGGGCGAGGCGCGACATCTTGTTCAGTAATTCGAAGTCCTCGAGGTAGCGGAACATCAGGTTCAGCGCCGTACCGGCCGCCTTCTTCTCGCAATTGGCGTGGTCCACCAGCATCAGCTCGGGCTCCTCGAGTGCAGCCTCAACCCAGGCATCGGGGGTGGGGCACAACAGGAAGTCATGGATGGCAGAGAGATCGGGAACGGCTTGGCTCATAACGGGCTCGTGGCGCTGGCGCGCGGCAGTACATCGGTAAAACAGGCGCGCGATTATAACCGCCGTGGCGCCTCAAGCCGAGTCTCGCCAGTGGCCGGCCGAAGGAGGCGCCCCTACCGGCAGCAGACCAATTTTCCCTGCCAATTCATCGCGGTAGTGCAGCCAACCATGCAGAACCTGCCCCATCCATTGCAGCACACGAGGACGCGCCTCCTCGTCGACGAAATCCAGCATCAGGTGCCAGGCCGCCTTGCGCTGAGCCCGGTCGCGGCCATGGTGAACCCGGGTCAGGGCCAAACTCTGCAGTGGCAACCCGTAGAACCGGACCAGTGGATGATCCACCGGGCGCACCCGCGGCGCATCAGCCACGCCAGGCTCGAGGCCGGCGCGCGCATAGGGGTTACCTTCCAGAAAGACCATGGTGACCGCCGCGCCCACCTCCCAACCATGGCGGCTGCAGGCCTCCATGAGGAGCTGGTGAAATTTGGCGGCCTCCGGCAGTAATGTTACGTGGCGGAAGCGATCCGTGGACAAACCCAAGCCAGCAGCCAGCCCGAGGAACAACTCAGCATTACCGTCGGAACCACTGAGCCCCCCAGTCTCCTGCTCATAGAGCTCTTCCGCCAGCAGCTTGCGCGCCTTCGACAGCGGGCATTGCACGTACGCCTGCCCGAGCAGGATCGAAAGATCCCGCACATGACTGGCGTATTCCTGCTCCAGCAGAATATGCAGCCGATCCCTCGGCACCTGCCCGGCAGCAAATGCAGCCTCGGACCAGTGCACCCGGCGTTCCATCACCCGCAATAATCCCTCTTTGAATTCAGAGCGATTCATGCAGCGCATGATAGGCCCGCCCCATGCCAGCCGGTATCCCCGTTTCTGGCGACCATTTTCTTAGTCCTCGGAGGGGGTGACCAGCAGAGATATTGGTCATATGATAACGACTTATTAAATTGTCTTTAATTCAGTCCAGCGCCATCAGGTGCGCAAGGAAATTCAGGGGAGCGTTATGGCTGACCTCTCAACAAACAGCGATCAATCAACGTCAGCCAACTCGGCGGCGCTGATTCCGCCTTTGCTACTCGAGTTACACCAGGCAGCCGAAGCCCTGCGCGACAATCTCGCCAACCTTGACCAGAGCGCCCGCCCCTACGAGCACTACCTGCTGCAGCCACCGTTTGCCAGGCACGCCGCCCAGCAACTCGAGGGCAGCTTCGAGCGTCCGTTTGCTCTTGCCGGGGCCCTTTTCTCGAGCCTGAGCTACGGCGAAGAAGCGGGTAATGACGCACGGAACACCTTACAGATACCCGGCCTGCTCTGCGTGCCGGCAGAAACCATCGCTCTCGCTTCTCGGCTAAACGAGGCCAAGTTTGCGTTTACCGATGCCGTGAAAGTATTCCGCGACTCAACAGAAAAGCGCCCCGCGTATGAGCGGGACCGACGCCTGCGCGACCTGTTCGCCGACGCCGGCTTTCCCCGCCTGCACCTGCGCCAGTGCTACCGCCAGATTCTTCTCTGCCCAGAGCGCCCCGATGCCCTCGCCGTCAGCTGGATCAAGGCCCGCAAGTCTATTCGCAAGGTGACGGTCGACTGGTGCGAGCGCAAGCTGGTGCAGATGGATCCGCAGGGGGCTGACCCGGGCATCCAATACCAGCGCCAGCTGCTGGCAGGCCTGCACAGAAGTCAGCACGACGACCTGCGGCAGGTACAGGTACAGAGCCGCCCCAATCTGCAGGTGGCGGAGATCTTTCGAGGGGACGAGGGGGAGCGCTACCACCAGGTGGGCTATGCAGCCATGCCGGTGTTGGTGGTCAGCGATGAGAGCCGGCAATTGCCGGAATACTCCAGAGTGGGCAATGAGCCGCCGGAAGGCCGACGGCGGCAGCGGCGCGACCTGTCACTGGACCGGGAAGCTTTCCTGCCGGCCCTCCGGGTGCACCTGCGGCATCAGGGTTAAGCCCGCTTCTGCGGTAAGCCTCAAGCAAATTGCCATTCAGCCGATGCGCTGTTCCAGTGCCTGGATGGCTTCGCCGATGCTATCGCGACAGCGACTTTTCAGGTCTGCATACTGCTTATCCAGAGCCGCCATTTCCGGCTCACCCAGCGTGGCCAGCAGCTGTCGCTCATGTTCCAGCCGCTTTTGCAAAACCTCACGGGTCTGGTCGGCAGAAAACAGGCTTTCCAGGCGCTCCAGCAACTGCTCCCCGGTTTCCCGATCCCGGTCCGGGACCGACGGCAACTCACCATGCTCCCTGATCGCCTTACCGACGGCGTCCGCCAACTGGTCGCGCTCCGTAGCGGCGCGCCCACAGAATGCACTCACTTCTCCGTCCTGCAGGAACTCCGCCGCATCGCGGTAATGATCGGCACTGCGCTTCAAGGCCACATGCAGATCATTCAGCGCCACCTGCGTATCGTTACGGATAATACTCATGATTGTCGGCTCTCCTGGTCCTGCAGAACCGGTGCGCGGGCGGCCACGACGGCCTCCAGCGCAGCGGGTATCACCTTGAACATAGCCGGGGTTTCAGTAACCGGCTCCCCGTCCGCATGTACCGCCATGCCTGCCGGCCAGGTGCGAATGCGGATCTCGCGCCCGGCCGCATTGAACACCCGCTTGGCCAGTCGGTGCTCCCCACGGCGCAGCAGCGGTGCCAGCGTCAACAGCTCCCAGAGCCGCTGGGGGCGCAGGCTGTATAGCGACAATTTGCCGTCATTGACGCGCGCATCGCGGTCGATGACATTACCACCGCCATAAAAGCGGCCGTTACCCACCGCCAGCTGTATCGAGTGAAAACGGTGACGTTCGCCATCCACCTGCGCCTCGACCCGAAACTGCTCGGCGTGAGTCAGTGCGGCAATCACCGCCTTTAAATAGGCAAATACCCCCAGACGCGCCTTGGCCTCAGACTCCAGCTCTTCGGTGACTTTGGTGCCGAGCCCCATATTGGCCGCATTGAAAAAATAGTGACCATTGACCTCCCCCAGATCGATATTCTGGCGGTGATCTGCACGAATACACTCAAACGCGGCCGCAAGATCGCCCTCGATGCCGAGGGAACGGGCCAGGTCATTGGCAGTGCCGAGGGGAAGGATGGCGAAGGGGAGTTTGCAGTCCAGCAGCGTGCCCGCCACCGAACTGATCGTGCCGTCACCACCGGCGACAATCACCAGCTCCAGATGGGCACAGCGATCGCGAATGGCCCGGCGGGAATCCTCCACGGACGAGGACTCGAGCAGCTCCACTTCCATGCCCGCGGCCCGGAGGGACTCCAAACCCCGATCGAGATCCGCACCTGCCGCATTACGGCTGGCCGGATTCACCAGCAACAGGGCCTTTTGCCCTGCACTTTGACTTTGATTGGTCACATTCCCTCGCTATGCGTGCCTCCGGCATCCCCCTCGGAGCCGTGTCAGGCCTGCTGCAGACCCGGCGCCACGTAGCGCAAATAGTAGGCTACAGACAGCGCGTAAAAGTCCTCGTCAATGCGTCGCCGCACCTCCACCAGGGAGACGCCTCGCGCCTGCGCCGTGGGCTGCAGGCCATAGTCCTGGGTATTCTGTATCTGGCTTGCACCAGCCCGCAGCAACTCGAAGACCCAGCAATAAGGGTTCTGGTCCTGATCGAAGCGGATCTGCTGGTGCTGCAGCTGGGCGAGCAACAAATCGCGATCGACAATCTCCAGCTGGCTACGCACGGCATTGGTCAGGTAGGTTTCGCGACGCTCCGCAATGATCCGGCGCTGCTCCTCGCTGTAGGCGTTCCAGTCGATCACCTCATGGGCGAACCGCTTGCAACCGCGGCAGACATCATCGCCAATGCCAGTGGAGCAGACACCGATACAGGGAGTGCGGACTTTCTTGTACATCAAACGACCAGTTCTTCGACGGCCAGAAATACAACTGGCGGGAGTGGAATCATTGCGGCGCTAGACTATTTTGTTTGCATTCTGAAAGGAAGTCTGACGCCTAATTTTTGACCCGAATTCACCAAACAAATAGTGGTAATTCGCGTAAGTTATTGATTTTTCAATAAACTTAACAGCTGTAGGCCTTTCCGGTAGAATTCGCCACCCGCCTCCAGCGGCCACGAACGGAAAAAAGCCTGGCCGGCAAAACCGGCTAAGACTTCGCCAGCTGTTGGTTACACCCCACATACTAAGAGGGACTTATCCGTGCTTGAAGCCTATCGCAAACACGTCGCAGAACGCGCCGAACAGGGTATTCCGCCCAAGCCTTTAGATGCCGAACAAGTGGCCGGGCTGGTAGAGCTCCTGAAGAATCCCCCCGCCGGCGAAGAACAGGAACTGGTAGAACTGCTGACCCACCGCGTACCGCCGGGTGTGGACGAAGCAGCCTACGTTAAGGCCGGCTTCCTGTCCGCCATCGTCAAGGGCGAGGCCGAGAGCCCGCTGATCGATCGCGAACACGCCACCAAACTGCTGGGCATGATGCTGGGCGGTTACAACATCGCCACCCTGGTCGACCTGCTGGACGACAGTAAACTGGCCGAACTGGCTGCCGAGCAGCTGAAAGGCACCCTGCTGATGTTCGACGCCTTCCACGATGTGGAAGAGAAAGCCAAGGCCGGCAACGAGCACGCCAAGGGCGTGATTGAATCCTGGGCCGAGGGCGAGTGGTTCACCAAGCGCAACAAGGTGCCGGAAAGCATCAAGGTTGCCGTGTTCAAGGTGACTGGCGAAACCAACACCGACGACCTGTCCCCTGCCCCCGATGCCTGGTCCCGTCCGGACATCCCCCTGCACGCGCTGGCCATGTACAAAATGAAGCGCGATGGCCTGGAGCCGGAAGAGCACGGCGTGACCGGTCCGCTGAAACAAATTGAAGAAGTGAAGGCCAAGGGCCTGCCGGTTGCCTTCGTCGGTGACGTGGTTGGTACTGGTTCTTCCCGCAAGTCCGCCACCAACTCCGTACTGTGGTACTTCGGTGAAGATATGCCGGGCGTACCTAACAAGAAAGGCGGTGGCATCTGTATCGGCGGCAAAGTAGCGCCGATCTTCTACAACACCATGGAAGACGCCGGCGCACTGGTGTTCGAAGCACCGGTCGACGATCTGAACATGGGCGACATCATCGAGATCCGCCCTTACGACGGCAAGATCCTGGCTGAAGACGGCAAAGTACTGTCTGAATTTGAACTGCGCTCTGAGGTACTGCTGGACGAAGTCCAGGCAGGCGGTCGTATCAACCTGATCGTTGGCCGTGGCCTTACCAACAAAGCCCGCGAGTCCCTGGGCCTGGAGTCCACCGACCTGTTCCGCAAGCCGGAGCAGCCGAACGACACCGGCAAGGGTTACACCCTGGCCCAGAAGATGGTCGGTAAGGCCTGCGGTATGGAGGGCGTGCGCCCGGGTACCTACTGCGAGCCGAAGATGACCACCGTAGGCTCCCAGGACACCACTGGCCCGATGACCCGCGACGAGCTGAAAGACCTCGCCTGCCTCGGCTTCCAGGCCGACCTGGTGATGCAGTCCTTCTGTCATACCGCGGCCTACCCGAAGCCGGTGGACATCGACACCCAGCACAAACTGCCGGACTTCATCATGAACCGCGGCGGCGTTTCCCTGCGCCCGGCGGACGGCATCATTCACAGCTGGCTGAACCGCATGCTGCTGCCTGACACCGTCGGCACCGGTGGTGACTCCCACACGCGCTTCCCTATGGGCATCTCCTTCCCGGCCGGTTCCGGCCTGGTAGCGTTTGCCGCAGCCACCGGCGTTATGCCGCTGGACATGCCGGAATCCGTACTGGTGCGCTTCAAGGGCGAGATGCAGCCGGGTATCACCCTGCGTGACCTGGTCCATGCGATCCCCTACTACGCGATCCAGAAGGGCCTGCTCACCGTCGAGAAGAAAGGCAAGAAGAACATCTTCTCCGGCCGCATCCTCGAGATCGAAGGTCTGGACAACCTGACCGTAGAACAGGCTTTCGAGCTGTCTGACGCTTCCGCCGAGCGCTCCGCTGCCGGCTGTACCATCAAGCTGTCTGAAGAAACCATCGCCGAGTACCTGCGTTCCAACATCACCCTGCTGCGCTGGATGATCGCCGAAGGTTACGGCTCCAAGCGCACCCTGGAGCGCCGCGCGCGCGCCATGGAAGAGTGGCTGGCCAACCCGGAGCTGATGCAAGCCGACGCCGACGCCGAGTACACCGAGGTGATCGAAATCGACCTGGCCGAGATCAAGGAACCGATCGTCTGCGCCCCGAACGACCCGGACGACGCACGCCTGCTGTCCGAAGTGGCTGGCGACAAGGTAGACGAGGTGTTCCTGGGCTCCTGTATGACCAACATCGGTCACTTCCGTGCCGCCGGTAAATTGCTGGAGCAGGTGAAAGGCAGCGTTCCGACCCGCATGTGGATCGCCCCGCCCACCAAGATGGACGAGCACCAGCTGATGGAAGAGGGTTACTACAACATCTACGGCCGTGCCGGTGCCCGCACCGAAATGCCCGGCTGCTCCCTGTGTATGGGTAACCAGGCGCGTGTGGCCCCGAACAGCACCGTGCTGTCCACCTCCACCCGCAACTTCCCCAACCGCCTGGGCGACGGGGCCAACGTGTACCTGACCTCTGCGGAGCTGGCCTCCGTGGGCGCCATCCTCGGCAAACTGCCCACCCCGGCGGAGTACCAGGAGTACGCGAAGAACATCAACTCCATGGCGGCAGAAATCTACCGCTACATGAATTTCGACCAGATCGAAGAGTTCCAGAAGTCTGCCGAAGAAGGCCGACGGATCGCCGCGACCGAGATTCAGGAAGTGAGTGTTTAAGCGCTAGCCTGAGCTGAAACGAAAAGCCCTGCCCTCACCGGCGGGGCTTTTTTTTGCCTGGTCTCCCTCGCAATTTTCTACCTTGTACAGGAGCCTATGGCTTTTGTTCACCCTCAGACAAGACTTAACTCATTGACTTTAAAGGGGGGCGCCATATGATCAAAAGCCAACCCCCGCAATGAAAAAAGAAGCCTGAGGCTTGTGTTGCCGCAAGAAAGATTGCGACAGACTCGCGCTAAGCAACTAATTTTATTGAAGTTTTCTTAGGCTGGGAGATAAGGAAAGCTGGGAAACAATAGCCAAAGGCAACACAAGCCATAGGCTTGTGAATAAAACTGTTAGTGCCTAAAAGAGATCAGTAATGTCAAAGAATTGGGAATATGCTGCGGGCCTTTTATGGCCAGTCTTGGTGGCAGCAGCTAAAGATCGTAGAAAACCTATATATGGGGAACTTGCACCTTTAATTCAGACAAATCCCCTAAGCGTTGGAAATGCCTTAGAACCCATTCAAGCATATTGTATGGATTCTAAATTGCCTCCGTTATCCGCAATTGTTGTTGGTAAAACCACGGGGCTACCGGGAGGGGGGTTTATCGCTTGGGATATTGATGACATAGAAACAGCTTTTGAAAAGGTTTTTGATTACCCTTGGTCATCAATACCAAATCCATTTGGCGGATTTTCTGAAAATGACACCATAGAGAGCCTGTCCAATGAACTTATAAAGGCGCCAAGCAAAGCTAAAGAGATTTATACAAAAGTAAAGATAAGGGGTACAGCACAGCGTATTTTTCGCGCAGCACTGCTTAAGGCATATGATTGCAAATGTGCTATTTGCGGTTTCAGCTTCATGGAGGCGCTAGAGGCAGCTCACATTATCCCTTGGTCAAAGGCAAAACCTGAAGAGCGAATCTCTCCTTGCAATGGTGTTTTGCTGTGTTCAAATCATCATAGGCTATTTGATGTCGGAATAATTAAAATAACAACTGGCTTCGAGATACTTCATGGAGCGGCAGGGCGAGACTATAGCGACGCTGACAGGGCTGCCACCGTGCTTTTTAATTCAGAGCTCTTGCGGCTGCCAAAAGATATAAGTGTACGACCTTCGGTTGAACTAATTAAGAAAAGAAATCAGGCGTATGAGCACTAACAAACAAAGGCAGCATCGCCCTACGGGCTGGACGCGCTAACGCGCGCCGCTGCTTTGGGCGTTAGGTGCTTAATTTGCTGAAAGCACTGCAGGATATACATGATAGTGCCGGCGTGCTCCGGCACGTTGTCGAGTATCAGTTTGCAAATGAGCTATTGATTGCTTTAGAGCTTTGTTTTCAAAGTCGTACATACTTCCTCCTTGCGGACGCCGAGCTTGATGCATTAGTGATTACTGATTCCTGGGGTCCCGATGATAAAAATCTAAGTAGCACCGACGTAAGCAGAAATTACCCTTGGAATAAAGTCATAGGCCAAGAAGTACTTTGGTCCTGGATGCTAACAAATCACCAGGGCTACAGTGATGGAATGAGGATGGAGTTTGCAGGATTAAATTCGAAGCTGGCTCTGGAGGTCATAGTGGAGGCATCTGAAATTTGTGTTTTTTCAGCCTCACGCGTGATAAGCACCTAACAAGCGGTTGTAATCGCCGCTAAACCGAGCGTTATGAGTCTTCACTATGAAAGTAGGAAAACCTACTGAAGAGGAGTTACCACCGCTACCCAAAATCAAATTGGGAGAGGTTCTTTGCATCCTGGACGACTGGCTGAGAGCCGAAGGCCACAATGAGAGGGCGCAGGTTGCGATGCAGTTTGAGGAAGTCGTCGGTAATTATGCGATTCAAGGTGCCTCTTTAGGGGTGGAGGAAGCCCTTCTGGAGTTATGTCATGAGTTTTCGTATTACTCAGAAGGCTCAAGTTCCCCGGAACTTAAAAGCTACGAAGAAATGGGTGAGCGAGTTCTCGGGACCCTCAAGCGGATCCAGAACTCATAACAAGCGGTTGTAATCGCCGCAAAGAGCGCGGCTGGGACGGCCTACGCTACGCTCCAGCCGCCCCTAAACCGAGCGTTATGCATCCCATGGAAGAAATGCATGAATTTTGAAAAATACAGTAAATCAGCCTTCGAGAACGCTGGTATAAATAGCGATAGGGCAAAAATTCTAGCCAACGAACTTGAGGATGCTGTTCTCGCGGAGCTTCATCAACAAATCGAGGCAGCCTTCTCCAGGATCGTTTCCCGTCTGAATTCTGAGGGTCACGATCTCTCTCCATATTTGGATTTTATACCGGGAGAATATGAGTACCGAGGGAAGGAAGTGGAGGGTAACTGCGGCCTAAGGTTAGCCTGTGATGTTGTGATTTCAGCTGGGTACAGTCACCTTACCAGCGACAATGCATAACAAGGCCGGGCAAGCTGCCCCTGCCGGCGGCGTTATGCGTAAGATAATATGACAGAGCTTGAAGAGAGAAAGACGAGAGCTTGTGAGCTTGCTAAAGCTCTTCTCTCGGACGATTCAGACTATATGGATCGTGTGATTGAGATGTGGAAAATTGGAAATTTCATACATGGTCAAGTATGGGATACCGAATTTCACATTTTTGGGTTGATAGAGTCTGAAACAGATCATTTACCTACAGCGAAAGTTCGAGAACTCTGCTCTAGAAAATGGTTGGCTGCAGCAGACATGGAGATTGCAGAGTGCGTAGAGCTTTACAAAAGCCAGGTTGACGAGGCTTGCAACGAGATACTGGTCAAGTATGGAAACGCATAACAAGCCGCAGCAATCGCTCCCTTTGGTCGTCGGGACAGCCAAAACGCTACGCTTATTTGTCTGCCCCTGTGTGGGTCGTTAGAGGGTATAGGAATGATTCAAATAATTGGCCCAGATAACGATGAAAAGCTTCAGTATCTATTTCGTGATTATCCCAAACTGTATGATGGGCAGGGATTTCATATCGATGCCGATAATGTTATGGATGCAATTCGTGCCTATTCGGCTGAATATGGCGTCGAGGTTTATCCCTATGATGGAAGTATCGAAGAAATAGGATTCTTCGACCCTCCAAAATATTTTTTCTATCACAGTAAGAAAAGACAAACCGTCGTGGATATCCATATTGTGAAACCTGATGGCTCGTTCGTATGCATAAAACAAGACTTAGATTATCCTTTAGAGGTCGATGACATCCTAGTTTTCGGAGAGTTGGAGTGCTAAACGGGCAACCCTCTAACAAACGACTGTTATCGCCCCTGCGAGGCTGGGACGGCCTTTTCGCGGCTTCGCCGCTCCAAGTCCGCCCCAAAGCCGGGCGTTATGTGTCTTCAGGTGAGCGAGTCTCTTGTATACAGAAAACTTTGATAAAAAATTAGAAGAGGTATTCGGTGACTACCAATCTCCGGAAATGGAGGCCGCATGGGAATCATTAAAGTTAAGTTACCCTCCAGAAAGTGCGGTAGCAGGTGAGGTTGTTGCAAGAAGCGAATTCGGAGTTTGGGTTGATCTTGGCTTTAGTTTTCCAGCTCTTCTAGAGATCATTGTCATTGAAGGCATGAACCCAGACTTATATAAAAAGGATGAATATTGCCAGATTGGTGAAAAAATCCAGGCGAGGATATCTGGTTATGTAGATAGCAGAAGGCAGATATACATCATGCAAAAAGAGCCACGGAGCATCAGTGAGAAAGAACAGCGGTATAACAGATAACAATCGGCTGTTATCGCCCCTGCGGGGCTGGGACGGCCTTCCCGCTGCTTCGCAGCTCCAAACCCGCCCCAAAGCCGGGCGTTTGTTTTCGGACATATGAGTAGATATTTTCTAGTTATTACTATTTTTCTTATTAGCTGCTCCAAACCTGATTTCAACCAAGTCATGGATGAGGCAATGAAAAACGAAAACCTTAGATTCTATACAGTCACGAGAAGCGATATAAGCAATATCTACCGCCAGTTAGAAAATAACGGGCGTAATGGGTCGTGTGCAATATTTGCTTTTTTTCCTGATATCGAAGATTCGAAGAATCACGTTGAGCTGCAATATTGCATTGAGAACGATGTAGTAGGATTAGATTGGGTATTATTGGGAGATATTAAGACTAGGGATAAGGAAAAATTCCTTTCTTTTTCACGTGAAAAAGGCTTTTCTGTGAAAGCACAGGAAATGAATAATATAAAGTACTTCCGTGTTTCATCTGGAGATCTTGTTGGCCTGATGAACGGAATTATATCCAACATGTATGGCGTTTCAAAAGATCGAAAAATGGAGTTGATCGCGGGTCGCTTTGAAGTAGTTGACCTTAACTATTCTGCACATGAGTTGTACAGTCCCTATTACATGGCCCAGTAGCGAAAAACTTAACAATGTAATGCAGCAGACCCCTTACTTTGTGCATTTTTTACACGGTCGCTGCGCTCCTATTTTCGTGCAAAAAGCACTCAAATTAAGCCGGGTCTGATTTCGGCGTTAAATTTACATCTATGATTCGAGCTATTTCCTCTCTGGTTGTCGTGTTGTTAATGCTCTTTGCAATGGCGCAGTGGATGAATGCTTCGAAGAAAATAGCTGTTCTGGAGAAGCTTTCAGAGATCGAATCCGCAAAGTCATGTAGTTTGGCCGGCGGTACGATTGGTCCAGTTTGTATGAGCGGCTTCCAGATGTGCATTGTTCAGTATGAAGATGCCGGTTCACCCTGCATTACTGGATCGCAGTGCGAGGGAGAGTGCCAGGTTACAGAGAGTGACTGGGGTAGCGTTTTCGCAGTCGGTAGTTGCTCAGAATCCAATGACCCCTGTGGTTGCTGGGCAAACGTAGAATTCGGGTTGGTTCAGCAGGGTATCTGCAGCGACTAGAAATTTAACAAACGGCTGTTATCGCCCCTGCGGGGCTGGGACAGCCTTCCCATGGCTTCGCCACTACAAGTCCGCCCCAAAGCCGGGCGTTTATGCGGTAAAACAATGAAACAATTTTCAGAGTTAGCGATAAAAATATTTGCGGCATATCTAGCTCTTAGCAACTTAGGAAACGTCATACCCTTGTTCTTCTCACCTGCTGCATGGGGTACTCAAAGTGACGTACCCATCTGGCCTTTAATTGGCTGGTTGGGTATCCCTCTGATGGTTGGTTTTGTTCTTTGGTTTTCGGCGTCAACCATTGCACAAAAAGCAATCGGCAACGGCGAGGAAGGCACGTCGCTATCTGAAGGCGGCCTAGTAGCAGCAGGTACGTTTCTTATCGGGACTTATTGGGCATTAAGGTCAGTAGGGGTTGTCGTCGGCCAACTATCATCCGTTGGTACCGTGAATTACGGTTACATCATGGTATTTGCTATTTCATTACTCCTGATATTTGGTAATAAAGCAATCACCAGAATGTATCGTAAACTACGCACTGTCGGAGTGACCACATAACAAGCGGTTGTCATCGCCGCGAAAGACGCGGCTGGGACGGCTTACGCTACGCTCCAGCCGCCCCTAATTCGGGCGTTATGTACTGATCCTACCCACGAACATCCGCTTTAACAATGACCAGCTCAGTGCCATCCAAGCCGGTTGAAATGAAAAGACTTGCTACAAACAGGGACACTATGTGGACGCTAGAGCCCGCAGTCGGTTGTATGAACAAAAACCACGGGCTTTGCAAATCAGGCGAGCAACCCTAAAACGTATAGGTCAACGCAGTAAAGCCCTTGATCACATAGTCCTCATCTACAATCGGGCTGTCGGTGATCTCGCTATCCAGATTTTCCCACGCCACATTGAGGGCAATGCGCCAGTTCTCGGAAAGCTCCCATAACGCACCAACGCCGGCCTCAACAGTGATACTGCTGCCGACATCGTAAGCCGGTCTCCCCGGCAGTGCGGCCGATTGCGGCACGCCGAAGTCGTAGTCGGCGAGACTGCTGCTGATCCAGTTCACCCCCAGGGCCGGGTTCAGGCGTATATTGCCGAACTGGAACCCCCGGGAGACACTCGCCACTGCGTTGCCACCCCCACCGACGTTATCGAGCACGTCGTTTTCGTAGCCGAGATCGAACTCAATGCCGTACGGCCCTTCATAGATCAGACCAATCCCCAGCATCACGGTGGAGTCCCGGTCGCCAAGACCTTGCAGGTTGGAGCTGTCATCCTCTTCATAGGCGCCGACCCGATAAGAGGCAGTCACGGCCAGACGCAGACGGTCACTACCGGCGATGCCGTAGCGCAGATTGGGGCCGACCCACTGCAGCCGCTCACCGAAATAGGTAATGGCTGGAATCACCTGGACCACGCTGGTGTCCGATCCCACATAGGGGCTGCTGCGACCAACCGCTCCCAGGCCGACGCCCCACTGGCCGGCATCACCGAGTACGGAATAGAGCTCAATATCGATATAGTTCGCCCTCCCCTCTTCCACGGAAAAGCTGGCGCGCTGAAAACTCGGCGGCCCCTTGGGCTGGTAGTTATTGGACAGGCCGAGCGGTTCACGCGGAATACCGATAAAGCTACGGTCCAGCGCACGGTTGTTATTCTCATCCACATAAACCAGCACTGCCACCTGCCCGGCGGGTGCGTCGGGAATCAGGTAAGTCTCACCAGCCTGAATTGCATAGCGCATCTCACGCGCCGGGCGGCGGAAATCCCCAAATGCATCTGGACTGTCATAAACCTGCAACACCAGTGAGCCCTCGGGGGGCGGGTTTTGCAGCCGTACGGTGATTTCTGCCGCAGTCGCTGATGAAAACCTGAACAATGTGAACAGTGCCAGGGCTACGAGCAGTGTCTTCATGGATGTGTGTCTCCGCACTGAAAGAACCGTTTTTGAAGGTGGATTGTGATCAGTACGCGCATCGCAACGAAATAGATGACGATGAGCACGCCTTGCTACTCTAATCGCTCACGATTTATCCGCCTGTCATACCTTGTGAGTATGTCGGCATCGAGAAACACCCGGTGCGGGAATGCGACCTGAGCATAACAGCCTAGCAGGATCGTTCCGGTTAACTCGCTCCCACGGTGCCACTCCGGTGCTGCCTCTTGCTGGCTCTGCCCGCAGTAGGCTCTGCATCGCTGCCTGCGCAAAGCCCCTGCAAATTACAGGGAATTTTTCGCTCCCGGCTTACGGCTCATCCGTGGCAAACCGGTGACCGTAACTATTTCCCATAACATTTACCCGCCTGCGCGCGGATGACAATTGTGCGGGCTGGCAGGTAAGCTGGGGCGCGAATAATTTCAGGCGACTTACCAGAGCGGATGGGAGAAAACTTGAACTCAGTAATCTCGTTGGCCAGCAGTTTCCCCCGGAGCGGCCTCCTGGGCATGGCCTTTATGATGCTCGGCACCCTGCCCGGTTGCGAAAGCCGCGATCAGGCTGGAGGCGACAATAAAAAAGACCGGGCGCAGCCTGTCGTGACGCAGTCCGTCGACTGGCAGCCGCGCCAGGTACGAATCGAAGCGGTGGGGACCTCCCGGGCAGCCAGGAGCGTGACCCTGTTTCCGGAAGTCACCGGTGAGGTGGTCGAGGTGACCCTGAAAGCGGGCGACAGGGTCAAGGCCGGGCAGACTATCGTGCAGCTGGACGACCGCGACCAGCGCCTGGCGGTCGAACTGGCACGAGTGGAATTGCGGGATGCCGAACGGCGCTACGGGCGCTATCAGCGCACCCGCGAATCCGGCAGTGTCACCGAAAGTGCCCTCGACGATGCCCGCAGTGCCGTAGAGCGTGCGCGCATCAACCTGAACCGGGCCGAGGTGGCGCTGGATTACCGTTCCATCGACGCTCCTTTCGATGGTCATATCGGCATCAGCGATATCGACCCCGGCGCCCAGGTGGACCCGTCCACCGAAATCACCACCATCGATGACCGCAGCAGCCTGCTGGTTTCGTTCCAGATCCCTGAACTGTTTCTCGGCCAGATTGCCGAGGGCCAGGCCATCGCGGTCTCCACCTGGGCCAGCGGCAGCCCGCAGCACCAAGGTGAAGTACTGGAGATCGACAGTCGCGTAAATCCGCAGACCCGCACCTTTGACGTGCGTGCGCAGGTGGACAACACCGAAGACCGGCTGCGGCCGGGTATGAGCTTCCGCATTACTCTGGACCTGGCGGCGGGCCGCTACCCGGTGGTTCCGGAGGTCGCGCTGCAGTGGGGTAATGACGGCGCCTATGTGTGGGCCGTCGATGGTGGCACGGTCAGCCGCGTCCCCGTGACTGTGGTCCAGCGCCTGCAGGGCAAGATCCTGGTGGAATCCGGTGCGCTTCCGGAAGGCATGTCGGTGGTGACCGAGGGCACCCAGCGGATGCGCGAGGGCCTGCCTGTTGCCAGCATCGCGGGGTTGTAAGCCATGACTGCCCCTGCTGACGACAAGCTCGCAAACGAACACTCCCGGAGCGACCTGGCTGCCCTTGCCATCCGTCGCCCGGTACTGGTGCTGGTACTGAACCTACTGATCGCCATCGCCGGAATCGCCGCCTTTACTGCCGTCGAGGTGCGAGAGCTACCGGATGTGGATGTGCCAGTGGTCTCGGTGCGTGGCGAGATGCGCGGAGCGTCGCCGGAAACCATGGACGCCGAGGTCACCGGCATCGTCGAGGGCGCGATTGCGCGGGTGTCCGGCATCCGTACTATCGAGTCCTCCAGCGAAGAGAACAATTTCCGCATCCACGTGGAGTTCAACTCCAACGTCGACCTCGATACCGCCGCGGCGGACGTGCGCGAGGCGGTAAGCCAGGCGCAGCGGGAGCTGCCCGACGATGTGGAGCGGCTGGTGGTGGTCAAGGCCGCGGACCAGCCGGAACCGGTCATGCACCTGGCGGTGACCAGTGACCAGCTCCGCGATGAGGCCCTCACCTACATCATCGAGAAGGACATCGTTCCGGAGCTTATCTCGATCTCCGGCGTAGCGGATGTGCCCATATCCGGCCAGCGCCAGCGGGTACTGAGGGTGGTGTTGGATCCGCTGCGGCTCACCAGCTTCGGCCTCTCCGTCAGCGATGTGGCCGCCGTGCTCGAACAGGCACCTCTGGATGTACCGTCAGGCAGCTTCCGCTCCGAGGACCAGCAACTGCTGGTACGTACCGATGCATCGACAGTCACTGAGGAGCAGGTGCGCAACATCATTATCAGCGGCCAGACCCGGGTGGGTGATGTCGCCCATGTGGCGTTCGGCCCCGAGGACGTGCAGTCGCTGGTATACCTGAACGACCGCCCGGTAATCGGCCTCGGTATCGTGCGCCAAGCGCAGAGCAATACCATCGAAATCAGCGCCGCCGTGCACCGGGCAATCGAGCGACTGAACCAGCGCTTCGACAATCTCGATATCACCGTCACTGAAGACCGCGCCGTGTTTATCCGTGGCTCGGTGACCGAGGTGGTCATCAGCCTCTGTTACACCATCCTGATCGTGGTGGCGGCAATCTGGCTGTTCTTCGGCAATATCCGCACCACCCTGGTGCCCAGCACTGCGATCCCGGTCGCCCTGGTCGGCACCCTGGCCGGCATCTGGCTGATGGGCTTCTCGATCAACATCCTCACCCTGCTGGCGATTGTGCTCGCCACCGGGCTGGTGGTGGATGATGCCATCGTGGTGCTGGAAAACATCCAGCGTCGCCGGGCCCAGGGCCTCGGTGCCAGGGCGGCCGCCGTGCTGGGTACACGTCAGGTGATCTTTGCGGTGCTGGCCACCACGGCGGTGCTGGTGAGTGTCTTTATCCCCATAGCCCTGCTGCCGAGCACTGCCGGGCGTATGTTCCGCGAGTTCGGCCTGGTGCTGGCCACGGCGGTGGCGCTGTCATCGGTGGTGGCACTGACCCTGGTGCCCATGCTCACCGCCCGTCTCGCCGACAACGATGATACCCCCCGTGTCCGGCCGCTCTATGATCGGCTGGCCCGGTTCGGCGGGCGTGTCGGTGCGGCTTACCAGCACAGCCTGGCGCGGTGCCTGCACCATGCCCGCCTGAGCTTTGCCATCGCGCTGCTGCTGGCCATCGGTGCCGGCGGTCTCTACCTGGTACTGGGCAAAGAGTTGCTGCCGCCGGAGGATCGCGGCCTGATCCGTGTGGACGCCACCGGTCCGGATGGCGTCGGGCAGAATTACATCAGCCGCCAGGCCGAGCAGATCGAAGACGTGCTGCGACCGCTGGTGCAGCGCGGCGATGCCACCGACATCCTCACGGAAATCGGCCGCTATGACCCCAACCGCGCCCGTGTCACCCTGCCGCTGGCGCCATGGGATGCCCGACAGGCCACGCAGCAGGCCCTGGCCGGGGAAATCGCCGGCCCGCTGGCAGAAATTCCCGGAGCGCGCATCCGTGTCAGCAGCCCCAACAGCCTGTCCCTGCGCGGTGGCGGCGGTGGCATCGAGGTAGCGCTGGTGGGCAACGATTACGCGCGTATTTATCAGGCCTCCCGGGACATGGCCCGCGCCATCGAAGACCGCCTGCCGCACCTGGGCCAGCCGGACATCAGTTACCGCCCGACCCAGCCGCAGCTTTCGATCGAAATCGACCGCCGCCGCGCGGCAGATCTCGGTGTCCCCCTGGACAATATCGCCACCACCCTGCGCGCAGTGGTCGACGGCCTCGATGTAGTCGACCTGAATGTTGGGGACCAGGCGGTGCCAGTGATGCTGGAGGCAGCCAACACAACGGTTTCTTCGCCAGAGGACCTGGTGAACCTGTACGTGAAGAGCCGCAACGGCGACCTGCTGCCGCTGTCGAGCATGGTCACCCTGCGCGAGGAGAGCGTCGCCGCCGAGCTGGATCGCTTGGGCCAGCGCCGCGCCATTGAAATCGATCTGGGACTGGAACCGGGCTACCCGCTGGCCAGTGCGGTCGACGAGCTGCGGGCACTGGCGAAAGAAATTCTGCCGCCCGACGTAGGCATCCTGTTCCTCGGCGAAGCCGAAACACTGGAGGAGAGTTCGCGGGAGGTGGCGATGACTTATGCCATCGCCGCACTGGTGGTATTCCTGGTGCTGTGTGCGCAGTTCGAGGGCTTCGGCAGTGCCGTGATCGTGATGACCACCGTGCCCTTCGGCCTGGCTGCAGCGGTCTACTCTCTGTTCTTCACCGGCACCACCGTCAATATCTTTTCGCAGATCGGGCTGGTGATGCTAATCGGGCTGATGGCCAAGAACGGCATCCTGCTGGTGGAGTTCGCCGACCAGCTTCGGGACCGTGGCCACAGTGTCTATGACGCCATTACCGAAGCGGCGCGGGTGCGCCTGCGCCCGATTGCGATGACCATGCTGTCGACGGTACTGGGCGGCCTGCCACTGATTCTGAGCAGCGGCCCGGGTGCCGAGGCCCGCGCTGCCATCGGCTGGGTGATGTTCGGTGGCCTCGGCCTGGCGGCGCTATTCACCCTTTACCTGACCCCGGTGGTCTATCTGGCCCTGGGCCGTTTCCACAAGCCGCGTTCGGTGGAGTCCACACGGCTCGACGCGGAGCTGCAGGCCATCCGCTAATCACCCCCACCGATGCTCCCGCCACCGAGAATGGTGGTCGGGAGCAGCGGGGCGCCCCAATGCCGGGCGGCCTGCCCGCAGAGCTCCGGTTCCGGGCGCTGTTATTTCAACTGCTCTCGTTCCAGTTCCTCTTGCTCCG
The DNA here is from genome assembly GCF_001750105.1 of Microbulbifer aggregans. Classification (NCBI taxonomy): domain Bacteria; kingdom Pseudomonadati; phylum Pseudomonadota; class Gammaproteobacteria; order Cellvibrionales; family Microbulbiferaceae; genus Microbulbifer; species Microbulbifer aggregans. The sequence goes on along the minus strand of NZ_CP014143.1, from coordinate 2,641,732 downwards.
ATCGCATGAGGTCCGCACGCAGGGCCCTACCCAGCAAGGCAAAATACTCGGCAAATGCCGCGTTGATGCGCCGGCGATGCTCGCCACTCGGGTAGAGGCCCATTTTTGCCTCAGAGGTTGCTTTGGTGCCGGCGACGAGGAAGTTGTTGCTGATACTGGCATCCTGCACAAAGGCCTCGAAGGCGCGTGCGCAGAGTTCAGCCGGCTCGCTGTAGTAGACACAGCCATTGGCCTTGTCGACCCGACTGGAGATGCGGAACAGCTCACTGGGCTCCTCGCCCTCTTCATCCAGCATGATGGTGCGGAAACAGGCGTAGAGAAGGTCATTGAGGGGATGAACCACCGGAGTCGCGTCCCGCAACCAGGCCTCGGAAGCAAACATGCGCCCGGGGGCATCGGTAAAGGCCTTGCCGGCGAGGTAGTGGTCCAGTGCATGGAACCACTCGTGAGCAATGGAGCCCGGGCCCGCGTTCTTGGCCAGAGAGAAGCTTCTGGAAGCCGGCTCGTAGAAGGCGGATATGCCCGGACGGCCGCCAATCCCATACTGGAACGACAGGGTTCCGCGCAGGGAGATCAGCAGTTCGGGGCCCCGCAGGATCGACATCAAGTCGATGAGGGCGTCATGGAAAAGCCCGGCGGCACGATCCCGTTCTGCCTGCGTCACCCAGCGGCCGATACTGATGGAGCGGAAACCGAAGGTCCTGCGCACATCGGTAAAAGTAACCGGGTGGAGATGATTCAGATTCGGTCCGCGGCGGTAGAACTGTCGGGATAACACGGTCAATGGCGCTTTGGTTCAGAGTTGGACTGCAGCATAGAGCTGTACATGGATACAGCAGCCATTGTGCAACAGTGGGCAAGTCGGTGGCCAGAGGGCAGTTTACGACACCAGGGGCTCCCAGAAGCGGCTGAGCCCATTCGAGAGCGCCTCGCCATCACTGCATACCTTCACTTGCCAGTGTTCCGGGTACAGGGCGCGGTAAAAGGGATCGGAGAAACGGTAATCGGCCAGAATCACTACGCCGCGGTCGGATTCAGTGCGGATCACCCGCCCGGCAGTCTGCAGCACCCGCGTCATACCCGGGTAACGGTAGGCAAAGTCGAAACCTGTGCCACCCAGGGCTTCACTCCCGCTGTCGTAGGCCGCACGCAACAGTTCCTGCTCCTCGTTGACCTGTGGCAGCCCCACTCCCACCAGGATGGTTCCCACCAGCTGCTCGCCCACGTAGTCGACGCCTTCACCAAAGACACCACCCATAATGGCGAAGCCGAGGCTCTGCCGGCCCTCGGTAAAGTGCTCGAGGAAGGCCGCGCGTTCACTCTCGCTGGCGCCGGATTGCTGCAGCACCAGATCCACCTGGGGGAATCGTCCGGCAAAGTGGTCCGCCACCAGCTTCATAAACCGGTAGGAGGGAAAGAACACCAGGTAGTTACCCGGCCGGCTGCCATAGACCCGCGCCACCATGTCGACCAGCGCATCCGTGGCACGATCCCGCGCCCGGTAGCGGGTGTCCACATACGGGCAGAGAAAGACACCCAGTTGCTGTGGGTCAAAGGGCGATGGCAATTGCAGGTAGGATGACGCACTCTGAACACCCAGTTCGCGGGTGACGTAGGCCGGGGGCCGCAAGGTGGCGGAAAAGGCAATGATGGCGTGGAACTGGCGATACACCTGCTGCAGGTAGTCTGCTGCATCCAGGCAGAGAAGCTTCAGCTGCTGCTCTTGCCAGGGCGCATCGCGGTCTCGCACTCGCGTCAGGCAACGATGTTGTTCTGCAGCCAGCTGCTCGATACACAGGAAGCGGTAAAGGGCTTTCAGCCAGTCAGCGATATCATCGGGTGCTGACTGGCCCTGCTCCCACAACTGGCTCACCACGGTTGCCACCTTGTCGGCGGCTCGGCTGACGGCTAGGGGGCGCGAATCCGACTCCGCCAGTGAGGTCACCCACAGTTCAGTCTTGTCGTCGCCCGTTACTGCTAAACGACTGCCCTCTTCCCGCCGCTCGGCAACCCACTTGTCCAGAGCCAGCACCAGCGACTGGATACTGCGGCGCAGTGTCGGATGGGTGCCTTTACAGGCCGACGCTGCCCGACGGCTCTCACTGCGGTTGAGCGCGGCCGTGAACATGCCGCGCGCCCGGTCACCCAGGTTGTGCGCCTCATCGACCAATAGAGCGCGGCGCTGGGCCCGGTCCTGCAGTACATTCAACCGCACCAGCGGATCAAAGACATAATTGAAATCACACACCACCAGGTCGGCCCAGGGGAGCATCTGCAGGGACAGCTCGAACGGGCACAACTGCAATCGGTCGGCGACTTCTGCCAGCACCTCGGGGGTCAGCAGTGGTTCCCCCAGTAACTGATGCCGCGCCTCGGGCAGGCGGTCGAAAAAACCACGGGTACGGGGACAGATACCATCCGCATCGCGACTGCACAGCCCCAGCGAGCAGGCACAGGTTTTTTCCCTGGCCTGAATTTGCAGCAGGGACAGGGTCAATCCGTTTTCCTGCAGTCGCGCTATCGTATCCCGGACGACCTCCCGGCCGGAGTTCTTGGCGGTCAGGTAGACCAGCTGATCCACATGCTCCTCGCCCATGGATTTGATCGCCGGGAACAGGGTGCTGACCGTCTTGCCAATACCGGTGGGCGCCTCCACCACCAGCTCACCGCCATCACGGATACAACGATAGGCCGCCACCGCCAGTGGCCTCTGCCCGGCACGGTAGTCGGTGAAGGGAAATGCCAGCACCCGGGCAGACTCACGCACGCGCTGCCGGTGCTGCTGCCAGCGGCGGTGCCACAGGAGGTACTCCCGCAGGGCGTCGCTGGTGAAGCGCTCCAGCTCACCCCAGTTGAACTCCCGCAACTCCGGATAACCCTTCTTCTCTTTCAGGTTGTACCAGAGCATCTGCAGGGCGATGCGGTCGCCAGTGGCGGCTTTCTCTGCTTCACGGCGCTGCTGCAGGAGATAGCAGAAGCCGTAAATTTTCAGCTGTGCCCAGTGCAGCTGGCGGGCCGACTCCGGCAGGTGTTCCGGCGGGCAATAGGTGGTCTTGATTTCATCCAGCTGCACGGGCCGGTGCAGGTCGGTTTGCGGGTGCAGGATATCCACGCGACCGCGCAGCACGACGGCCTGCCCATCACAATGCCACTGCACCTGCAGGAGGTACTCGGCTTCGCTGCCCGGTGGGCGCTTTTTCTGCAGTTTCTGATGGACGCGGATACCCTCCTGGGCCGAGGGGCCGCCAGTTCGCTCACCAACCAGGTCGCCACGGCGACAGGCAAAAGCCACCAGTTCACCCACAGAGAGTTCCAACACCGGGAGGTCCTTTGCCTTATCGTCACTTACGGTGTTCTCGACCGGATCTACCTCACTCACGGCTGCTGCCATTCCACGTGTAGGACACGGTGCGGAATCTGGTGACGGGCAAAAAACGTCAACCAGCGCCGTTGGTTTTGCTGCAGGCGATCGCCCGGGCCCTTCACCTCCACCAACTCATAACTTCCCTCTGCCGGGAATAGGATCAGGTCCGGCAACCCGTTGCGATGGTGTTCGATATCGTTCAGCAGTCGCCTGAACAGCAGCTGCCAGTGTTCCGGCGGAATTCTGGCCAGAGCCAGTTCCAGCAAGGACTCAGAAAGCGCTTCCCAGGCCACCAGCGGATTGGCGATTCCCCATTTTTCGCGGTAGTTCGACCAGACCCGGCGGGCCAGATTGTCATTATCCAGTTCGGCCAGGCGCACCTCGAAAGCCTCCCTGCGCATGGGATAGAAGTCGGGGGTACGGAAGTCACTGGGCGCGGCCTGAAAGGGATTGAAGAAGGCCCCGGGCGTCGCTGAAAACAGGATGTCCCACACGTAGAGTCCCAGAACGCCGTTGAACAGACAGTTTTCCACGTAAAAACACTGATCGGACTCAACCTCTGCGGGTGGCAGCCCGCCCTGCAGGTAGAGCGCGGCCAGCCGCTCGACGCGATCCGGTTCTGGCGGCAGGGTGACGGTCTCAGTGGGTGGCTGGTAGCGAGCCGGCTGATCCCAGCCCGCGAGGCGCTTTGCCCGCTTGGCCGTGCGGTAGCCAAAGCTCTCGGCAAAAATCTGCTCGGCCTCGTTGTGGGGTGTCGCCAGGATCTCCTGACAGAGACTCAAGGCGACATCGACCTCTCCGCACTGGGCCGCAATCCGCGCCCGGCGCTCCCGGGCTGGTGGCCGGCTGCACTGCCGATACAGCTGGTCGGCCGCCTCGAACGCCTCCAGTCGCTCCAGCTGCCGGGCGAGGGTCAGGCGCAGGCGGTCCAGGCGCCGGTGCAGGGTCGCATCCCCCTCGCTATGCGCGGGTAGCTGTTCCGCCAGCGCAACGATCGCCTCCGCGCCCTCCTCCATCGCCGTATCCAGCTGCTCGAGACACGCGTAGTAACACAGGTGTTGCTCTACCTGTGTGCGGCTCTGGAAAGGCAGGTGTTGTCGGTCCAGGGGGTAGCTCTCAAAACGATACAGGCCCAGGTCACGCAGCACATAATCGGTCAGGTCCTGCCGCAGGTTGCCAAAGAAACACAGCTTGAAGGTGTCAAAATGGTCTGCGCCCTGCACGGCGAGCACCGCGTCATCGGCGAGGAGCACACCCAAACTATCCACCTCATCTCCACCCCGCTCCAGAAGCGCCTGTTCCAGAGCCTGGCGCTTCAGGGTTTTGGGTAGGGTTGTGGGGCTAGAGGCCAATAACTCGGCCTTGCTGTAGAGGGGCAGGATCTCTGCAAGGGGCAATGCTGGATCACGCAGTAACAGGCCCGCAGAGACCAACCGATCCGCGGCGCCGGTCAGGTCATCGATTTCCACGTAGCTCAGTTTGCCGAGGCGAAACAAAGCGCCTGCTGATGAGGGCACCCCTTTGCGGGACAGCAGTCGCACATACAGCCGCTGGCTGTTGATATCCATGGCCCGGAAGGCACGGTAAAACTGACGCTCATCGGCAGAAAGCAGTCGCTCGTAGCGGGCCACCACAAAGTCCACCAGGGCACGAAAGTTGGTCAGATAATAGTCAGGGGCGAGTTCGACGACGGCGGACATTCTCTACTGCTCAGCATTCACGGCTGTTCTGAAAGCGGGTTTTCAGATTGATGGGGGATGCCCCAACCGGGCTAAAGGACACTACTGCATATTTATACAGAAGTCCCCGACCGCGAACAAACCCGCGCCGCGACTGACTAGCCAGCAGTACACGCACCCGCCCAGCAACACCGCCGGACAATATTTGACCAGGCACTTACCCTGAGCCCGAGCGACTCGGAAGCTTTTATTGGCGGTCGCAAGCACTGAGGCTGGGTTTCAGCAATTGCCAATGAAATGGCGTGGCAGTCGGCGACATCGTTCGAATAGCTACAAGCAACTCTGAACAAAATCGTTGATCCCTTCGATTCAATTGCAAGGAACTCACTCCCGGGAAACTCACCCAAGTTCAATAGCCATCGATAGCTAGCACTGATACCTCCTTGCAGCTGGCGCAGGATTATTTCAATGAAGCTGACCGGTAGCGCTGATTCGGACGCAGTCTTTCTGTCGACGATGATGAATGACAACTTAAGCCGCGCTACAGGGTCATAACCCCTACCGACAATTGCTCACATCGGAACAGGATACAGAAAGCCCTATTCCCTGTTGGCCGCTAGTCGTTGATCGTTGAACTTCCGCCCCCAGCTAAATATGCTCAAACCTCAGTTCAAATGCTTTGAGGTAAGAAGCGACGGATCGACAAGTGCACTGACAACCAACCGAGGATCAGAATCGATGTCTCTACGCATCAATGACACCGCTCCAGATTTTACCGCCGACTCCACTGCGGGAAAGATTTCATTCCATGATTGGATTGGCGACAGCTACGCCATCCTGTTTTCTCACCCGAAAGATTTCACCCCGGTCTGCACCACAGAGTTCGGCGCCGTCGCCCAACTTGCGCCAGAGTTTGCAAAGCGCAACACCAAGGTGATGGGTGTATCCGTAGACAGTGTGGAAGAGCACCAGAAGTGGAAGCGTGACATCGAATCCTTTGCCGGCGCACAGGCGGATTTCCCGATCATTGATGACACTTCTTTAAACGTTTCCAAACTGTACGACATGTTGCCGGCCGACGCCTACCTACCTGATGGTCGCACCCCTGCCGATAGCGCCACGGTGCGCACGGTCTTCATCATTGGTCCGGACAAGAAGATTCGGCTGACAATGTCATACCCCATGTCGGTAGGCCGCAACTTCGCCGAGATCCTGCGAGCCCTGGATGCTGTGCAGGCCACAGACGGAGTACCGATTGCGACACCGGCAAACTGGGTTCCTGGCCAGGACGTCATCGTCGCCCTGAGCCTGAACGATGAGCAGGCAAAGGATAAATTCGGCGAGATCGACATCAAGTTGCCCTACCTCCGTTATACGAAAGCGCCGGGCAAATAAGCTGCCGATTGGAATCCGACCGCTGAAAGTGAGAGAAGACCGGGGCAAGCTTTGTCCCGGCCTTTTTAAACCAACCCTCCAGGCCTCGGCATCTACGCGCAGTGAGGGTGATCTTCAGCCAGCCCCCGTTCAATTCGAGCAGTAGAAGAAAGCGATGGATCCGTTGCCCCAGACAGCCCCAAAAAGAAAACGGCAGACCTCACCGAGCGGCTGGATTGCCTTTCTCGCCCACTTTCTTTTCATCCTCGTGGCCTGGACCCTGTTCATCAAATACCTGTTTCCCATTGGTTACGCGGTGGCAATGGGTGAGCCGTGGAGCCAGTATATCTACTGGGATCTCTGGCCGGTTATTCATCTCTGGCTCGGATGGGCCCTGTTGGCCCGGCCAAACTATACCTATCCATTGGCGCTTGTGGTTTCCGTCCTCGAGATCGTCATCATTGTCAGCTTTTTTGCCCGGTTCCTTGCTGACCCGGAATGGTCGATCTGGCGTACCAACTGGTTTGTGAACAAAGTGTTCGTGCTCGCATGCTTTGTACTGCTGCTGGGGACTGCAGTCTGGCGCCCCGGAGCCATTAAAGGGAATTCCCAAACTGCAAGGATCACATGACAGTTCGATACAACCGCAGACAAGCTCTGAATGTACTCGGCGCCGGCCTCACAGCTCTCTGGCTGCCGTGCAGCAAGCTGATTGCAGCAGGCCCCACCGCCGTCAGAAAACCCATTCCCTCAAGCGACGAGCCGCTCCCGGTGATTGGACTGGGGACCTGGCGAACATTCAATGTCGGCAGCGACCCGCAGCTGCTGGCGGAACGCGCCCAAGTGGTCGACGCTTTCTTTCAGCACGGCGGAGGACTGATCGACTCATCACCGATGTATGGCTCTGCCCCCGACGTCATCGGCTATGCCCTCAAGCGCCTGGGAGAACCGGACACCCTCTTTTCTGCGGAGAAGGTCTGGAGTCCGGCGGGTGGGACGGCACGAGAACAGGTCGATGAGCTGGCAAGACGCTGGGGCGTGAAGACTTTTGATCTGGTGCAGGTACACAACCTGACCGACTGGGAAGAACACCTGGCGGCACTGCGCGAACTGAAAGCCGCCGGCAAGATTCGCTATATCGGTATCACCACTTCCCATAGCCGACGCCACAGCGAATTCGAACGGGTGATGGCGAGCGAAGACATCGACTTTGCCCAATTGACCTACAACATCACCCATCGAGAAGCCGAGGATCGCCTGCTGCCACTGGCACGCGAGCGGGGTATTGCCGTCATCGCCAACCGACCCTACGACGGCGGCAACCTGATCAAGGGCCTCAAGCGCCGGGAAAAAGTACCCGAGTGGGCAGTCGAGGAGTGTGGCTGCAGGACCTGGGCTGACTTCCTGCTGAAATTTATTGTCAGCCACCCGGCGGTCAACTGCGCCATCCCTGCTACAACCCGTGTCGACCACCTGAACGAAAATATGCGCGCCGGCCAGAGCCCCATGCCATCTGCCTCTTGCAGAGAGCGGATGGCCAGTTATATCGAGTCTCTATGAGCGAGTGGTCCACGTATAGCCTGCAGGACTTCATCCCCTTCTCGCAGGAAGTTTACCTGCGCCTGCTCGAGCGGCTTAACGAGAGCGTCTGGCCTCTGCACCTGGCCATGCTGGCGCTTGGCTTAGCCGCCCTGGTGTTCGCTCTGAAGCGTCGCCCCCGCATTGCCTGTCTTTTCATGGCACCAGCATGGATCTTCGCAGGGCTGGTCTTCCATCTGCAACGGTTTGCAGAACTCAACTGGGCTGCACATTATTTCGGGTGGACCTTTCTGGCGCAGGCAGTGATTCTGACACTCATCGGGACTACCGGGATCGGGACAGACAGAAGGGAAAGTTCCGACAAACTCTCCAGCCTGGTCGGCGTCTCGATCGCGCTACTCAGCCTGCTCGGTTACCCCCTGATAGCGCTATTAGCCGGCTACTCCTGGCGGCAGGCAGAGGTTTTCGGTATCCATCCAGATCCCACCGCGCTCGCCACCCTGGGCCTTGGCCTGATAGTGCTGAAAGGTATCACTCTCTGGATTGCCAGCATCATCCCCCTCCTTACTACCGTGCTCTCTGCACTCACGCTTTTTGTACTGGAGCTGCCCTGGGCCACGCCACTGTTGAGCCTGCTTGCACTGATACCGGTGGCACTGGTTTGGAAGAGCATCGCAAGTGGCAAACAGGTTGAGGGACGCTCTGGTAAAGGGGATTCAAATGGCGGGCTGCCCGGTGACTGGTGAGGCACTCTACCTTTTGGCGGCAGACCTGATCCTCATTACACACGTGGTTTTCGTTGCTTTTGTTGTGCTCGGTCTTGCCCTGATCCTGATTGGAAAACTGCGATCCTGGGACTGGGTACGCAATCCGTGGTTTCGGCTCGCACACCTGGCGGCGATTGGTGTGGTGGTGCTGCAGTCCTGGCTGGGAGCCATCTGCCCGCTCACGCTCTGGGAAATGGCACTCCGGGAGCGCGCCGGGGAAGCCACCTATTCAGGCAGCTTCATCGCGCACTGGCTGGGCACCGCTCTGTATTACCGCTTTCCGAACTGGGTCTTTGTCCTCAGCTACACGGTTTTCGGCGTGCTGGTGCTGGCAAGCTGGTACTGGGTGCGACCGCGGCCTTTTGTTCGACGATTCTCGGGTAAGGGCTGACCGGAAGCTTCCTTGCTTACGGGAAGCACCGCACCAAGAAAAAGAGCGGCAATTGGCCGCTCTTCAAGTCAGTTTCCATGCTCAATCTCAGAGGCGAGAAAGCTGTGCCCTGCTCGCCCCCGCGCCGGATTATCTTGCTGCAGTCTGCGAACCCTGCGATGCCGGCACATCAAACCGATCGAGATTCATCACCTTTACCCAGGCATCGACGAAGTCGTTGACGAAACGATCCTCGCTGCCCTTGGTCGCATAGGCCTCGGCAACTGCCCGCAGCTCGGAATTGGAGCCAAAGATCAGGTCCACGGTGGTGGCCGTCCACTTTGGCTTGCCGGTCTTGCGGTCCTTGCCCTCGTAGACACCCGGGCCTTTCGATGACTTTTGCCACTCGGTGGACATGTCCAGCAGGTTGACGAAGAAATCGTTGCTCAGGGTTCCGGGTTTATCCGTCAGCACTCCATGCTTGGAACCGCCGGTATTGGCATTGAGCGCGCGCAGACCACCCACCAGCACCGTCATCTCCGGCACCGACAGCGACAACTGGTCGGCGCGATCGACCAGCGCCTCCGCCGGCGGCATGGTGCCACCGCCTTCGGTGTAGAAGTTGCGGAAGCCATCCGCCTTGGGCTCCAGATACTTGATGGATTCAACTTCGGTCATTTCCGCAGTGGCATCGCTCCGGCCCGCAGTGAAAGGCACCTTGACGTTGTGGCCGCCCTTCTTGGCTGCTTCCTCGATGGCCGCGGAACCAGCCAGCACGATCACATCGGCGAGGGACACCTTTGTGCCGCCAGACAGTGACTTATTGAAATCCTGCTGAACGCTTTCCAGTTTGTTCAACACCTTGGCCAGTTCCTGCGGGTTGTTCACCGGCCAGTTCTTCTGTGGCTCCAGGCGAATGCGGGCACCGTTGGCACCACCACGCAGGTCGCTCCTGCGGAAGGTGGAAGCAGAAGCCCAGGCGGTGCGCACCAGCTCTGGGATAGTCAGGCCGGAGGCGAGAATCTTGGCTTTCAATTTGTCGGCATCGCCACTACTGATCAGCTTATGATCGACCGCCGGCACCGGATCCTGCCAGATCAGATCCTCTTTCGGCACTTCCGGCCCAAGATAGCGGGACTTCGGTCCCATATCGCGGTGGGTCAGCTTGAACCAGGCCCTGGCGAAGGCATCTTCCAGCTCTTTCGGGTTGTTCTTGAACCGCTCGGAAATCTTGCGATAGGCCGGGTCCATCTTGAGCGCCAGATCCGTGGTCAACATCACTGGCGCATGCCGCTTCTTCGGATCGAACGCATCCGGCACCAGGTTGGCGGCATTGGGATCCTTGGGGATCCACTGAATTGCGCCGGCCGGACTCTTCACCTGCTTCCACTCGAAGTTGTAGAGGTTCTGCAGGTAATTATTACTCCACTGGATCGGGCTCACGGTCCAGGCGCCTTCCAGCCCGCTGGTAAAAGTATCCGAGGCGTTGCCCTTACCGCATTTGTTTTTCCATCCAAAACCCTGCTCCTGAATCGGCGCAGCTGCCGGCTCGGGGCCGACACAGTCCGCCTTCACCGCGCCGTGGTTTTTGCCAAAGGCGTGGCCACCGGCGATCAGCGCCACCGTCTCCTCGTCATTCATGGCCATGCGGCCAAATGACAGGCGGATGCGTTCCCCTGCGGCTACCGGGTCGCCGCTGCTGTTTGGGCCTTCCGGATTCACGTAAATCAGGCCCATTACCGTGGCGGCCAGAGGGTTGTCCAGCTTGCCGCCTTTGAAACGCTTCTCGGCATCGAGCATTTTGGTTTCCGGCCCCCAGTACACGAGGTCCGGCTCCCAGTCGTCGACACGGCCGCCACCAAAGCCAAAAGTTTTGAACCCCATGGACTCCAGGGCGACATTACCAGTCAGCACCATCAGATCCGCCCAGGAGAGGGCTTCACCGTATTTCTGTTTCACTGGCCAGAGCAGGCGGCGAGCCTTGTCGAGATTCGCGTTGTCCGGCCAGCTGTTGAGCGGGTCGAAACGCTGCTGACCGCCGCCAGCACCACCCCGGCCATCGGCCACCCGGTAAGTGCCGGCACTGTGCCAGGCCATCCGGATCATGAGCGGGCCATAGTGGCCGTAATCGGCCGGCCACCAGTCCTGCGAGGTCTTCAGGGTGGTCTCGATATCTTTCTTGACCGCTTTCAGATCGAGGCTGTTGAAGGCCTTGGCGTAATTGAAATCTTCCCCCAGCGGATTGGATTCCGCACCGTGATCCCGTAGCGGCGCGAGATCCAGCTGATCCGGCCACCAGAACTGATTGGACTTCGGCGCTCCCTGCATGCGCTTTTGACTAGGTCCCTCCGGATTGCCGACCGCCTCGAGTGGAGGCTGCTCCTGGGCCTGAATCAAGCCCGGTGAAAAAAACAAAGATGCAGAAAGCGCCAACACAGCGCCGATTGATTTATTGTTGAGCATATCAGTGGCTCCCGAGGAGAAGTAACGCAGGGTATGCACAAAGATATAAGAGATTCAGAGTTCTGAAGGGCAGACAGGAGGGAAGTGACGACCAGGAAGAATAGTCACACGCCAATCTCTGGTCGGTTTCCAGGGAGAGGAATATGTATGGGTCGAAACGCTATATCGAGCATGCGCCCGAACCTCCCCTCAACCGGCAAAAGGCCCAACCTTCCTCGGCCCGGCACTGATCATCCGGAGGGATCATAAAGAGGAAGGAAAGTGGTGCATCCCGACTCTCGCTGACTCATTGCACCTGAGGCCCAACTCGCCACTGGCAGCATTCACCACCCGATCCTGCTACCATTGAACCCTGGTCCTCTGCCGTTACCGCGGGATACTCTGGGGAAATGCGATCTTTCCTGAAAAAAACTGCGCTCGCCCTGTTTCTGCTGGGCGCTCTCACAGCCCTGTTGTTTATCCTGTTCCCAGGCCTCAAGTACGAGGTCTATCGCCGTCTTTCCCCTCCCGTTCGCTGGGATATCTCCTATGCCGTAGCCGATAAGTTTGTGGTGGGCATGATCTACTTCGTCGAGCGGGGCGATGAGCTGCTTCTCGTCAGGCACTCCTACCAGGACAAGTGGGCACTGCCCGGAGGCTGGCTGGAAAGAAACGAGTCCTTTGAGGAGTCCGCACGACGTGAATTGCAGGAAGAACTGGGAATAGCAATCGAGGACTTCGAGGTGCTGGAAGTGACCAAGGTGCCCAGGTCGGAAATCATCAATGTCGCCATCCGCGGCCGGCTGGGCGGAGAGGGTGTCGAAATCCGTGATGCCGAGATCGCCGGGTTCCAGTTTTTCAAACTGGCCGATCTCCCCGAGGACATCATCTACACCCACAAACCGTATATTCGCCGCTACCGCCGCACGAGAGCCGAGCAATCCGCACCGCCCCAATAGCTGTTTCGCCACCTTGAACACTGAATGCACAGGGCAGAATCCAGGTGAACTTGGGGACAGAGCCAAATCGGGACAGAAAAGGCGCGCCCCATTTACAGGCCGGTGGCGTAATCGGGACCACCCCCACAGCGAGAAGCAACATGCCGACATTTCCCCTCCCCGCCATGGCCTCTCTCTTCGCCCTGTTGAGTGCATTCAGCCTCTCTGGAGGAGCATCAGAAATGCCCCTGCAAAGCCTCGATCAGCTGCAGTGGAAAAACCGTATTCTGCTCGTCCGAGCCGCCACGGAAACGGATGGCGCAGCCCGGGAGTTACGCGAAGCCGAAGCGGGGGTCACTGACCGAGATATGGTCTGGTTCATTGTTGCCGCAAGGAACATCGTGCAAACAAACTACCCGGGAGCACTTGCGGAAGATTTCGCGGATAAACTCCTGGAAGGCTATTTCCCGCAGGCCGGCGACAACGTCGTACTCATCGGCAAGGATGGTGGAGTAAAACACCGGGCCCCCGAGTTGAATCTTGAAAACGTCTTTTCTCTGATCGATGCCATGCCGATGCGCAAGCAGGAAATCGAGCGCTAGAATCAGCGCAACGCAGCTTGAAAACAGCCTGTACTGCTGGCGGCATCAGGCAGTCCCCTCGCTGGAAAGAAGCCCCAAAAACTCGGGAACAGGCATCTAGGGATCATGCATAAAGGCTCGGCCACACACAGGGGAAAGGCCGTCGTCACTGTGATAATGAGTGACCAGCGGATTCTCGTGATCCTCCGTGGCGACAAGGTACCCGCGGCCGGGTACTGGACCCCGCCGGCGGGCAAAATTGAGCCGGGGGAGGATCAGCCTGCCGCTGTCATCCGAGAAACCCGGGAAGAGGTCGGACTGACAGTGCAACCCATTCGCTGCGTCTGGCAATGTCCGGCGCACGGCGCCAACTACGATCTTTACTGGTGGCTCGCTAACCCTATCGCTGGAAATTTGAAGGTAGCCGATGACGAGGTAGCGGCGGCGCGCTGGATCTACCCGAATGAGTTCGCCAATCTCGAGCGGACTTTTCCGGAGGCGAGGGATTTCTTCGCCGACATACTGCCAGCGCTACCGGAGTGGCAAGGCCGTGTAGAGGGGCGCGATAACGAAAGTTAACGGCTTCCCATGCACATGCCATCCGTCCCCAGCTAATAACAGCCGCCATCCCCCGAGACGCTCTTGCTTGCGGAGACCCGTGCTGGCGATGGATCTCGGCCAATCAATCCGCCTTTTTTGGCGGTTGACGTTGCTCGTCCCGGTAATGCACTGTCAGAGCCACTTTTTGCCACTGAAGCCCTGTTATGTCAGCCACAGCCATCGTTATTGGCGCCACCGGTCTGGTGGGCGCTGCCCTCACCGATCGGCTCGCCGAAGCCCCACATATTGAAAAAATCATCACCCTTACCCGTCGCCCTGCGCCTCACGCCAGTGCGAAGGTGGAAAACCGGGTGGCGGATTTTGCGCGACTGGAGGACTACGGCGAGCTGTTTCGCGGCCGCTGGCTCTTTTCCTGCCTCGGCACCACCCGCCGCCAGGCGGGCTCCATCGAAGCACAACGCCAGGTCGATCTGATAATGCAACAGCAGGCCGCGGAACTGGGCGCCCGCGGTGGGATAAGCCACTACCTTCTGGTTTCCTCCAGCGGCGCCAGCGCCCAGAGTTCCAACCCCTACCTCAAAATGAAAGGAGAGCTGGAGGAGGTCGTGCGCGCCCTGCCCTATGAGCGCATCAGTATCTTCCGCCCCTCGCTCCTCCTGGGCGAACGCAACCACCTGCGGCTTGGCGAAAAGCTGGGCAGCTGGATCCTGCCGCTACTGTGCACACTGCCTGGCCTGCGCCGCTTTCGCCCGATTCGGGGGGATCAGGTCGCAGAAAAGATGGTGCAGGTCAGTACAACGCCCGGACCTGCGCTCGAGTTCTTCAGCCTGGACGAAGTGTTCCCCGACAAGAATGTCCCCTCCTGAGCGATCCGCTTGTCGCGGGTGAGCGGTATCCCGCTAGAGCAACACAGGGCAGCTAGACTTACGCAAACCGCGCCATCAGTCCTGTAACGGCGCACCAACGATAACGACCCGTCAGGATCTCGATGCTGCGCATTGCCAGTGAAATACTGACAAAGTTCATAACGACTCTCGGCGCAGCCACGGTGCTTGCTATCGCCGCAGTGTCGTTCGTGCAGGCGCAGGAGGGCCAGACTGCTATTTCCGTGCAGGCAGTGCCTGCCGCCCGGCGGCCAGTGGTCGAGACGATCCCGGTGACAGGTACCCTGACACCCCCTCGCCAGGCCATGCTCTCCGTGGAGGTCGCGGGGCTGGTCAACAAAATGCATGTGGATGTCGGCGACCGCGTCGAGGCCGGAGCGCCGCTCCTGGAACTGGACCGGGAGTTGAATGGCATTGCCCGCGACGCCGCACTGGCCGAAGTGGAACAGGCCCGCGAGGCGCTGGCGGAGAGCCGCCGTCGCCTGGGCGAGGCACAGGCCCTGGTCGGAGACAACTACATCTCGGAAACCGAGGTACTGGCACTGACTTCCGAGGTGCGTATTCGCGAGGCCGAATTCCGCGCTGCCCAGATCGAGGCCGAGCGGCAGTCTGCCCTGTTGCGCCGCCACCAGGTGAAGGCGCCGTTTACCGGTGCCATTGCCCAACGCATGGCGGAACTGGGGGAGTGGGTTGAGCCGGGTGTCGCCCTTTTCGAGCTGGTGGACGCGCGCCGGCTTCGCGCGGATTTCGAGGTGCCACAACGGGTCTACGGGCGCATCAGCGAGGAAACGCCGCTGGAGGTGCAGTTTGATGCCAGTGGGGCCCGGCGCTTCCCGGCCCGGGTTCTGCACAAGGTGCCCCTGAGCCGCAGCGGTGCACGCACTTTTCTCCTGCGCACCGAAATCACCGGCGAGCGCACACCGGAATTGATTGCCGGCATGTCCGTCTCGGCCACATTGCGCCTGGGTACGGAGCGCACTGCCGTGGCCGTGCCGCGGGATGCCGTGATCCGCTACCCGGACGGTCGTGTCACCGTCTGGGTCGCCGCACAGGCGGACTGGGGGGCGAAAACCACGGTGCGCGAGCAGCCGGTGCAGACTGGTCTGGGCTTCGACGGCTGGATAGAGATACGCGAGGGACTGAGCCCCAACGCCACCGTCATAACCCGCGGCAACGAGAGTCTGCGGGACGGGCAGCAGGTCATCCTGCAGCGGGCACCACAAGAGAGCCGCGCACCGGCGCCGGGCTGAGGTCCGGGAGGCAGGCACAGGTAGCATGTTCGAGCAGATCATCCGCAACGGCATCCTGGTGACGGTCACCGCGCTGATCATTGTGATCCTGGGTGTGGTGGCGGCACTGCGTATCCCGGTGCAGATGATTCCCGACCTGGAGGTGCGCACCGTCACCATCCAGACCAACTGGGCCGGCACCACCCCGCAGGATATCGAGAAGGAAATCCTGATCGAGCAGGAAGAGTACCTGCGCAATATCCCCTACCTGCAGGAACTTCAGGCCACGGCAGATCTGGGCAGTGCGGAAATCGAGCTGGAATTCCCGTTCGGGGTGGATATAACCGAGACCCTGATTCGCGTCAATAATGCCCTTACCCAGGTGCCGCGCTATCCACTCAATGTGGACGAGCCGCGTGTTTATGCCACCTCATTTTCCGCCAACGCATTTATGTATTTCCGCATTTCACCGCTGCCGGGTAATCCGCGCAACCTGGATATGGATATGATGCGGGACTTCGTCGAGGACAATGTGCGCCCGCGCATGTCCGGCGTGCCGGGCGTGGCCCAGGTGGATGTCTGGGGGGGTGCCGAGCGGCAAATCCAGATCCGCCTCATTCCCGAGCGCCTGGCAGAGAGAAACCTGACCCTCAACAACGTGCGCCTCGCCATCACCCTGCGCAACCGCGATGTATCCGGTGGCGAGGTCGAGAGCGGCAAGCGCCGCTACCTGCTGCGCACCCTGGGGCGCTTCCAGGACCTGGACGACCTGCGCCAGATGGTGCTGCAGCGCAGCGGCGACGGCATCGTGCGGCTCGGCGATGTGGCCGAGGTGAGCCTGGACCATTTCAAGATCCGCAGTAGTTCCTACGTCGATGGCCTGCCGTCGATCGGCCTCTCGGTCCGGCGGGAGAGCGGCTCCAACGTCATTGCCATCAAGCGCGCGATGATGGAAGAGATGGAACGCATCAATGCCGAGCTGTTGCACCCGGAGGGCATGGAGCTGGCACTGACCGCCGACGACGTGGGCTATGTGCAGGATTCTGTCTTTAACGTGTGGAAGAACCTGTTACTGGGCGCCCTCCTGGCCACTGCCATCATGTACCTGTTCCTGCGCTCCCCGCGGGCCACGGCACTCGGTGTGGTGGGTATTCCCATCTGTACCATCGCTGCGTTTATCGGGTTGCTGGTCACCGGGCGCACCATCAATGTAATTTCCCTGGCCGGAGTGGCCTTCGCCATCGGCATGACCCTGGACAACAGTATCGTGGTGCTGGAGAGCATCGAACTGGAACGGCGCCGGGGGCTCGACCGCCTGAAGGCGGCAGTTGCGGGTGTGCAGCGGGTCTGGCCCGCGGTGCTCGCCTCTACCCTCACCACGGTCATGGTGTTCCTGCCGGTGGTCTTTATTGCCGAGGAAGCCGGTCAGCTGTATTCAGACATCGCCATTGCCATTTCCGCGGCCATCCTTACCTCCATGCTGGTGGCCATCACGGTCATTCCCACCGCTGCCGCACGACTTGGTTTCGGTGACGACACCCTGCAACACCCGGACAGTGCACTGAGAAATGTGGTGCTGGGAAAAATCGACTGGCCGATCGCCACACCCGCCCGGCGTCTCTACTGTATCGGCATCACCGTTCTGACCAGCCTGGCGATCGTGTTGCTGCTGACGCCGCCAGCCGAGTATCTCCCCGAGGGTGAGGAAGCCAAAACCTTTGCCAGCATGAACGCTCCGCCCGGTTACAACATGGATACGATGGAAGCCATCGCCGGGGAGCTGCATGAATACTTTCTTCCTTTTGTGCAGGACGAGCCGGCGGCTTTTGAGCGGGGTGAGGTCGAGGTACCGGCGATGAAGTACGTGAACATGCGTGTTTCGCCGCAGAGTATCCGCATCATTTCCGAAACCAAGGACCCCCGCCATATCGATGAGTTGATGGAGGCGATCGTCGCCAAATACGAGACCTATCCGGGAATGCGCGCCTTCGCCACCCGCGGTTCCATCATCAGCAGCAACGACGGCGGCACCCGCAGCGTCAACCTCGATATCTCGGGGCCAAACCTGGCCGATTTGTACGAGGTGGCGCGGGCCGCCTATGGACGTGCCGAGGAAATCTTCGACAACCCCAGTATCCAGACACGCCCCTCCAGCCTCGCCCTCGCGCAGCCACTGCTGCAGGTGCGGCCGCGCTGGGACCGGGCCGCCGAAGTCGGGATGACCGCCGAGGATATCGGTTTCACCGTTGCCGCACTCACCGACGGGGCCTTCGTCAACGAGTTTTTCCTCGATGACGACAAGATCGACATGTACCTCTACAACCGTGAAGGCCCCGAAGCCACGGTCGATACCCTGCAGAACATTTTTATCTATACCCCGGTAGGCACCGTCCTGCCGCTTTCGGAGCTGGCGGAAACCATTGAGACAGTGGACACCAGCACGGTGCGCAGGGTGGATGGCCGGCGTACCGTTACCCTCAATATTATTCCTCCCCGCTCCGTGGCCCTGGAAACCGGCGTGGAGCGGGTTCGCACTGCGCTTGTGCAACACCTGAAAGACACTGGACAGGTGCCCGCCGGAGTCAGCCTGACCATTTCCGGAGCGGCCGACCAGCTGGATGCCACCCGCGAGTCCCTGAGCAGCAACTACGTGGTGGCACTGCTGATCGTTTACCTGTTGATGGTGGCCATCTTCTCCCACTGGGGTTATCCGCTGCTGATCATGACCACGATCCCGTTGGGCATCGCCGGCGGCATCGCGGGCCTGGCGCTGATGAACCTGGTCGGTGGCCTATTGCGGAGCATGGGCCTGGAGGGCTTTCACCAGCCATTCGACATGATCTCCATGCTCGGCTTCCTGATCCTGATGGGCACGGTGGTCAACAATCCCATCCTGATCGTGCACAGAGCGATCAGTAACATGAAGGAAGAGGGGCTGCCTCCCGTCGATGCGGTACAGGAGGCTGTCAGTTCACGACTGCGGCCGATTGCCATTTCCAGTATCACCACCATCTGTGGCCTGGCGCCGCTGGTCTTCCTGCCCGGCGCCGGCACGGAGCTTTACCGCGGCGTGGGCATCATTGTGATGAGTGGCATCATCGGCGCCACCCTGGTGACTCTCACCATGTTGCCGGCCCTGACGGTCATTGCGCTCAACTGGCACGAGCGGCTGCAGGCGCGGCACAGCGAGCAGTCCGACGGGTAGCGCCCGCCAACTAGTACAGTCTGGGGGTTGAACTCTCACCCCTTCGCCTTCAGGGACTAAGGTAAGAGGGTAAAGCGCTGTGATCGCCCTGCCCGCCTCTCCATCAGCAGAAAGATCGAGGAGATATGATGTTTGTCGAACCCATCAAGTCCCCCGGACTCGCCCAGCTCTCCTACCTGATTGGTGATGGCAGTGAAGCTGCCGTCATCGATCCCCGCCGGGACTGCGAAATTTATGCGGAAATGGCCCGCCAGCGTGGCTGCCGGATCACCCATATTTTTGAGACCCATCGCAATGAAGACCTGATTTCCGGGGCCCCGATCCTCGCCGAATTGACCGGCGCCGCGGTCCATCACGGACCAAATGCCGCCGGTGAGGTTACCTACGCCGACACTGTGCGCGAGGGGGATGACTTCAGCTTTGGCTCCATGCTGTTGAAAGTGCTGGAAACACCCGGCCATACCGATGACAGCCTTTCGTTTGCCATCTACGACCAGGACTTCGGTAATCAGGCAATCGGTGTATTCAGCGGTGATGCCCTGTTCGTCGGTGATGTGGGACGCACAGACTTTTATCCGGATCGCAAAGAGGAAGTCGCCGGTCTCCTCTATGACAGCCTGCAAAAAATCCTTTCGCTCGGCGACCAGACCATTCTCTATCCAGCACATGGCGCCGGCTCCGTGTGTGGTGACAATATGGCCGATCGGGACTTTTCCACCCTCGGTTACGAGCGGGTCAACAACCCGATGCTTTTAATTACTGATCGTGAAAAGTTTATCGCTAGGAAAGTGGCCGAACACCACGAGCAGCCGCCCTACTTTCACAATATGGAGCAGCTCAACCTGGATGGCAGTGCTCCGGCCGCCCGCGTAGTGACGCCCCCTGTGCTGGATGCCGATGATGTGCACCGACTGATTGAAAAGGCCGAGGTCATCGACGTGCGGAGCGCCAGCGCCTATCAGGGCGCCCACCTACCCGGCAGTCTCGCGATTCCCTGCGACATGCTCCCCGCATTTGCCGGTTGGTACCTGGATGCAACGGATGAAATCATCCTGGTTGCTGACGGCAGCGCGCAGGCCGAGTCGGCGGCGCGCCATCTCGCCCGTATTGGCTACGACCGGGTACTGGGCTTTCTCAACACCGCCATGCCGGGCTGGGCCGCCGCCGGGCGACCTTTTGGCAGCGTCCCCGTGGTGGACGTCGACACCGTGAAAACTCGTGTACACGACGGCGGTGACGGCTGGCAGTTACTCGACGTACGCGGTAAAAAAGAAGTCGCCGAAGGGGTCATTCCCACTGCCCGATGTATTTACGTGGGACACTTGCCGGAGCAACTGGAAAAGCTCGCAAAAGACAAACACTACACCGTGATGTGTGCCAGTGGTGCACGTGCCACGATCGCCGCATCTATCCTCAGGCGCACCGGTTTCGACAAGGTCGATATCTTCCTCGGCTCCATGGGCGCCTGGAAAGCAAAAGGAAATGATGTGGCCTCGGGAGATTGACGGGAAGGTGTCGCAACCGATACAAGGGACTCCATGAGACGGTCAGCTTCTCTGGCGAATTGCCGACGTCTTGGGGCAGCTGACCTGCGCTCACTGCAACACCAACACAAAAAAATCAAAATGAAAGCACTCTTCGCTGTTACCGTTACCATTCCTTTCGCTCTCGCATTGCCGGTAGCCCTGAACGTTGCATGGGCAGAGGAAGCTGATATCGCGACCCAACAGGCGCGACAGGCTGCCGTCGCTCTGGGTAAAACTCTCAAGCAGGAGCTGGTCTCGGCCATGCAAAAAGGAGGGGCGGTGGAGGCCATTTCGGTGTGCAATCTCAAGGCCATGCCCCTGACAGAGCAGATATCGGAAGAGACCGGCTGGCAGGTCGGGCGAACCAGCCTGAAAGTGCGGAACCCGGCCAATACTCCGGACGACTGGGAGCGCCGGCAGCTGGAGAAGTTCCAGGCCCGGCTGGACGCCGGTGAACCCATGGCATCTCTCGAGTCCATGACCACCGAAACGCGCGATGGCGTAACAATCCAGCGCTATATGAAGGCCATCCCGGTACAGGGCCCCTGCCTCGCCTGCCATGGCGCCACCCTGTCGCCGGCGGTACAGAACAAGCTGGACGGCCTGTACCCGCATGACAAGGCACGCGGGTATCAACTGGGTGAGCTGCGTGGTGCGTTCACTCTGGAGAAGGCGCTCTCCACTGAATAGAGCCAAGCTCACCACGACGGGTTTCAACCTATTTATCGATAGGATCAACCCGTTGGAGCGTCAGTAACAGCCACCGGCTCAATGTCCAGTCGCCTGCTTTGGATCGATCATATTCAGTGTCGGCGGGACTATGCCAAGGTGATCCGAGCGGAAAATACATTTGCGCCGGGTGCCCCCCTGCACAGTAGAATGCGGGTTCAGTTTTGTAGCCACAGTTTACTATGTCCCGGGAATTCACCAGCCTGCAGCAGATGCTCGAACATATCGGCCGGGAGGCCGCCTCGCAAGAGCGGGTGACCCTGGATCTGGTCATCCGTGCTGTGGGAAGACGCTCTTTCGCTCCCTTGCTGTTACTGGTGGGATTGATTCTTTTCTCACCCCTGAGCGGCATTCCGGGAGTACCCACCATCATGGCCATTCTGGTGCTGCTAGTGGCACTGCAACTGCTGTTAGGCCGCCAGTATTTCTGGCTGCCGCAGTGGCTGCTGCGCCGATCCATCTCTGAAAAAAGCCTGCAGCGCGCGCTCCATTTCCTGAAGCGGCCAGCGCAGGTCAGCGACCGCTGGCTGCGTCCACGCTTCCGGTTTCTGGTCTACCGCACCGGGACTTACGTGATTGCGGGAATCTGTGTCGTCATTGCCCTGGCCCTGCCGCTGATGGAGGTGGTGCCCTTTTCCGCTTCCATGGCCGGAGTGGCCCTGACGGCATTCGGCCTCGCCCTGGTGGCGCACGACGGGCTGCTCGCCATTATCGCCTTTGCGCTCACGGCTCTTACCGCCGGAATGATTTTGTTCAGCCTGATCTGAGACGGTTGGCGGACTCAAGGCCAAGCAGATGGGGGAACTTCGCCAGCATGCCGATCGCCAGCAGGTCATACAGGCCGTGCCACACCATGACACCGAGAGCACTGCCGGTGGACCAGTAAAACCAGCCCAGCAATAGCCCCATCACCAGCGTCACCGTGAAATAGAGCAGTGAAGCAAAGTGCAGCAACGCAAACAGCAGCGATGCAGTAAACAGGCCCCAGAGGGGATGTCCAAACTCCATCAACCAGCTCTGCAGAAAAACGCGGAAGAACAACTCCTCGCAAATACCGGCGGCCAGAGCCACCACCGCGATCTGCCCCCACGAGAACCCCGAAAACAGCGGATGCAGCAGCGCACACAGCCGGCGCAGCGACGCGCCCAGGCTACCGGGAAGCCTTGTCAGAAACACCGCCACTGCATAGGTCGCCAGAGCGGCCATAGTGCCAGCAATAATCCAGGTCACTTCATTGCCGCGGACTGCCGGCAACTGCACGGCGCTCAACCACAGTCCGAGCAGCGCGAGCAGCAGTAGCGCCGCCTGGGAAATCAGCGCAATGCGAAATACCCGCGCCGTGGTCAATGGCTTGTCCTGCATTTCACTTCCCCTTCCAAGCTGTGGTTTTACTTGCCTGTTCTAAAGCGTACCGATTTCCCATCGGCGCCGCCAAAGGCACGGTCAGTTACTGTTTGGGCAGGATATCCGCCAGCCGCGCCCTGCCGGAATCCGACACCCTCAGTACCGCCACCCCGCCATCGCGAAGCTCCCTCTCAAGCTCCAGGGCTTTCTCTTTCGGTGCAAAAAAGGCCTCGATGCCGTAGCGGACTCGGTACACATCCCCCTCCCTGCGCCACCATTGGCCGGTGACCCGACCGCGCAGAAACACCCCCTCTTCCGGCTGATCCAGGGTCACACCAGCGTAGCGGTACACTCCTTTTTTACCGGGCTCCAGCATGACATAGACCACCTCTCCATTGCGCAGGGGCCGCTCCGTTGCCAAGGAGGCAGCATCCAGTTCCGAAATGGCATACTGCAACCGGGCATAGTTGCCACGGAACAGTGAGCGAGGATCCACGGGTAAGGTTTCCATACGGATCTCCCGACCGCTCCACAGTGGTGCCTGTGCCGTAAGCACACTTCCGATCAGGACCAGAACCTGGAAGATGATTGCAGCTGTGAGGGGTAGCAGAGACTTACTCGGCAATTTCATCATGCCCTGCTCTCCCCCTCGCGTACGCGCTTCCAGAAACGCGCAGCCAACAGGAGCAGCAGCGCGAAAAGGGTAAACAGCGCGGCCCCGCCGAGATAGTCCCCGATCAGGTCGATATAGCGCAGGAAGGCTGTGGCCAGGATGGCCGTCACCCCGAGGAAGAAATAATGGGAAATGCCACTGTTGATTCCGCGAACAATCAGCCAGATGCCTGTACCCAGAAGGGCAAAGTTGGCGATCAACTGAAACCCGACGGCATGCTCAGGTTGGCCATCGACGATCACCGCAAGAATCACAACGATCAACGTTGCGAACAGCAGTGCGACGGAGGGGAGCCGCTGCGCCTTGCGGGCAAGCCACAATCCGGCTGCACCAAGCACAATAAGCATCAACCACATACCGAGCTGATGTGGCCAGTCGTAATCGAGCAGCGCCCGCCACGGACTGGCAAAACTCATCACCAACATAAATACCAGCGCGAAGCGCAAGCTCCAGATGGAAAGCAGTGCTGCGTAATCCCGCGGTTTCGATTCTGGCCGTTGTGACAGCCAATGGCTAAGGGCGAACAACAACAGGAACAGCCCTGCGGCAACCACAACATTTTCCCCACGCACATCAAACAATAGCCCCCCACTGCCATCGCCCCACAGCCAGGACAGCCCGTACTCCACCCAGAGCCCCACGCTCGCCACTGCCACCAATAAGAGCAAGGCGCTCTGGGGACCGCGCCAGAGAACATAGGCGGATATCAGGAAGAACAACGGGAAGAGTCCCGGCAGATAGCCGTTGAACACCTCGAGGAAAAACCAGATCAGGGCCAGTAAATTTGCCTGCAACGCCAGCCACGGATTGCAAGTGACCAGGGCGAACGGCAGGCAACCGAGCGCCCACCAGAACACCCCATCCGGCATGTGCTCGCCCAGGTGGTAAATCTGGGCAATGAGGATAATCGAGGCCCCGTAGAACAGGTTGCCGAGCAGCATCAATCCAACCCCGGTTCCCCGCTCACCGCAAGCATAGCGGTAGACGGCCAGCGTATGGGTAGCGACGGTGAGCAGCACCAGCCCACCCATGCGCACACCGCGGGGAATGGCATCCCAGTTGGCGCCCAACAGGGTGATCAGTGCCAGCCCCAGAAACAGGTAGGCCAGCCCCACCAGCACGGCATAACCCTGGGTGCGGCTGTTGACGGCCTGGTAATCGGTGCCGTAGCGGCGGCAGATTCCCTCAGCCTGAGACTCACTGATCAGGCCCTCCTCGACCCATTCAGCCGCCTCCCGCGCCAGCTCCCCTTTCAATAAGCGAATCAATCGCATGCCCGATATCCCTGTAGATTCCAGCGCCCCGGGACCGAGCCCGCTGACCCATCAGTATCCGCTTTGAGATCGGACGCTGCAATGCGCCGCCTGAGGCCAGGTTATCGGAGCGGTTTGATAATCGTTATCAATGAGAACCATTGAAATAGATAATTTTAATCAATGATTGCAGGCCGATAGTATTCTTCCCGTACCAGACAGCAACCACTTTCAACAAGGAGCATTTATATGTCTCGTTACATCGGCAGCGAAATCAAACCCTTCCAGGCCAAGGCTTACCAGTCCGGCGACTTCTTCGACGTCAGCGACGCCGACCTGAAGGGCAAGTGGTCCGTGGTGTTCTTCTACCCGGCCGACTTTACCTTTGTCTGCCCTACCGAGCTCGGTGACCTGGCCGACAACTATGAAGAGTTCAAGAAGCTGGGCGTAGAGATCTACTCCGTATCTACCGATACCCACTTCACCCACAAGGCGTGGCACGACACTTCCGACACCATCGGCAAAATCCAGTTCCCGATGATCGGCGACCCCACCGGCACCATCACCCGCAACTTCGGCGTGATGATTGAAGAGGAAGGCATTGCTGACCGCGGCACCTTCGTCATCGACCCGGAAGGCCGTATCCAGATCGTCGAGATCAACGCCGGCGGTATCGGCCGCGATGCCAACGACCTTCTGCGCAAGATCAAGGCAGCCCAGTACGTCGCCGCCCACCCGGGCGAAGTCTGCCCGGCCAAGTGGCAGGAAGGTGAAGAGACTCTGGCTCCGTCACTGGACCTGGTCGGCAAGATCTAAGGCCGACACCGACTCCCAACAGACCACCCTTTTGGCCCACCCCGGTGGGCCCTTTTTCCCTAAATACAGACAGGACACACCGATGTTGGATGCAAACCTGAAGAAACAACTGGACACCTATCTGCAGAATATCGTCAATCCGATCGAGATCCGTGTGTCCAGCGACAACAGCCCCAAGTCAGCGGAACTGGAATCCCTCGCGGACCAGATTGCCGAACTCTCGCAAAAAATTGAGACCCGTCAGGGCAGCGCAAAGCGCACGCCCAGCATGGCTATTGCGCCGGCAGGCGAGGAGCCCCGGGTCAGCTTTGCCGGAATACCGTTGGGCCACGAATTCACCTCGTTGGTGCTGGCCCTGCTGCAGAATGGAGGCCACCCGTCAAAGGCCGATCCAGCGGTACTGGACCAGATTCGCGGCCTCGAGGGCGAATACCATTTTGAAACCTATATCTCACTGTCGTGCCAGAACTGCCCGGATGTGGTCCAGGCCCTGAATCTGATGGCGACACTGAACCCGAATATCACCCACGAGATGATCGACGGTGCCCTGTTCCAGCAGGAAGTCGAACAACGCAACATCATGGCAGTGCCCTCCGTCTACCTGAACGGCGAGCACTTCGGCCAGGGCCGCATGACCCTGCAGGAGATCGTGGACAAGCTGGATACCGGCGCGGCCGAGCGCAAGGTCGACGAACTGAACGCGCGCGATCCGTACGACGTGCTGGTGGTGGGTGGCGGCCCCGCCGGTGCTGCCGCAGCCATCTATGCCGCGCGCAAAGGCATTCGCACCGCGCTCGTCGCCGAGCGGTTCGGCGGCCAGGTAATGGATACTGTCGGTATCGAAAACTTTATCTCCGTGCCCTACACCGAGGGTCCCAAACTCGCCGCCGGACTCGAGCAGCACGTGAAGGAGTACGGTGTAGACATCATCAGCGAACAACGCGCAGCCAGCATTCAGCGCAGGCAACTGTTGGAGCTGGAGCTTGAGAGCGGTGCCACCCTTGCCAGTCGCTCTGTGGTCCTCGCCACCGGCGCTCGCTGGCGCGAACTGGGCGTGCCCGGCGAGGCGGAGTACCGCACCAGAGGCGTAGCATACTGCCCCCATTGTGATGGCCCCTTCTTCAAGGGCAAGCATGTCGCAGTCATCGGTGGCGGTAACTCCGGCATCGAGGCCGCCATCGACCTGGCGGGTATCGTCAAGCATGTGACCGTGCTGGAATTCGCCGATACCCTGCGCGCCGACGACGTACTCGTGCGCAAGGCCCGCTCCATGGGCAACGTCGATATCATCACCAACGCCCAGACCACCGAGGTTCTCGGGGACGGCAACAAGGTCACCGGCCTGCGCTACACCGATCGTGTGAACGGGAATAGCGTGGACATTGAACTGGCCGGTGTGTTCGTACAGATCGGGCTGGTGCCGAACACCGAGTTCCTGCAGGAAAGCGATATCGAGCTGAACCGCATGGGTGAAGTCGTCATCGACGAGCGCGGCGCGACTTCACTGCCCGGTGTATTTGCCGCGGGCGACGCGACTACTGTGCCCTACAAGCAAATCGTGATTTCCATGGGCGCAGGCGCCACTGCGGCACTGGGTGCCTTCGACTACCTGATCCGCCACTCTGAGGACGCGGACCAGGAGGAGGCAGCTGGTCTCGCCAACATCGCCTGATATCGTATACCCAACCCGGGCCCGGCTATCTGCCGGGCCTTATTTTTTCCCGCCAGAGACGCCCGTCTTTTTATGCTTTAGGATGCTCCCATAACATCGATAACACTTCACGAACGGAGGTTTTTCGTGGCTCGACTAGCCGTTATTCCCACAATTATCCTGGCCCTGGCATCATCCTCGCCCGCACTGTCCCAACCAGACACCGACGCGGCCCTGCTTGAGCAGATCCGGCAGGACGTTTCCGCAGACAGGATCGAAAAGGATATCCGCACGCTGGTGGGCTTTGGCACCCGCCACACCCTCTCGGAGACGGATTCCGAAACCCGTGGAATCGGCGCTGCACGGCGCTGGGTGTACGAGGAGTTCAATCGCATCAGCGCTGCCTGTGGTGGCTGCCTGGAAGTTTCGTACCAGTCTGACTTTATCGAGGGCGAAAAACGCATTCCTAATCGTACGGAAGTGGTCAACGTCATCGCAATCCAGCGCGGCACCATGGACCCCAGTCGATACGTCATCATGTCGGGCGACATCGATTCACGGGTGTCGGACGTGATGGATTACACATCCGACGCTCCCGGAGCCAATGACAATGCCTCGGGCCTCGCCGGTGTCCTCGAGGCTGCCCGGGTCCTCAGCAAACACAAGTTTGCCGGCTCGATCGTCTACGCTGGTCTCTCCGGTGAGGAGCAAGGGCTTTTCGGAGGCAAGATCATGGCCGCTCAGGCAAAAGAGGACGGCTGGCGTATCACCGGCGTACTCAACAATGACATGATTGGCAATATCGAAGGCATCAATGGTGTGATCAACAACACCACGGCCCGGGTGTTCATGGAAGGGACACGGATGAATGAGACTCCCGAGGAAGCGCGCGCGCGACGCTTTTATGGTGGCGAAGTCGACTCTCCGTCCCGCAATCTTGGTCGCTACGTGCACCGCATCGCCGAAGAGCACATTCCCAACCTGGATGTGATGATGGTTTACCGGCTCGACCGCTTCGGTCGCGGTGGCCACCACCGCCCCTTTAACGACCTCGGATACCCCGGGGTGCGCATCATGGAAACCAATGAAAACTACAACCGCCAGCACCAGGACCTGCGCACTGAGAATGGCATCCGCTACGGCGATGTGATCGAGGGTGTCAACTTCAACTATGCCGCCAAGCTGACCGGCCTGAACGCCCTTACCATGGCTGCCCTGTCCAGGGCGCCGGCACCGCCGATGAACGTCAGCATCGAGGGTGCCGTATCCCCGGACACCACGCTCAAGTGGGCAATGCCCAACGTTCAGGGAACAGGCAATCTGGCCGGCTACAAAGTTTACTGGCGTTTGACCAGCGAACCTACCTGGACCAATAGTCGCTACGTGGGCAATGTAAACGAGGCGACGCTGGAGAATATTGTGATCGACAACTATTTGTTCGGTGTTGCCGCAGTGAGCAAGGACGGCTTTGAGAGCCCGGTAGTATTCCCAGGTCCGGCAGGAGACTTCTACCCGTTTCACCCGACCAAACCATAATCAATAACGCCCTGCGGCAGTAGGAGTTCTCCACTGCCGCTGCCCGGTATTCTTGGGTTCGAAGTTGGATTTATAGGGTCACCGCTGCACAGGCAGCATGCGCTGCCCTTTGGCGCCTTTTCCCTCGCCAGCGCACCCGCACCGCGGCCACATGGCGCACTAAACGCCGCCCCCCAAGTGGGCTCATCCTCACGACCATTTTCAGTCTTTTTCCTCCCATCCATTTTCGGCGCTAGATACCCCGGTATCACGCGCATCGGTCTACCATTCAGGAATGAGGATCGGTCGTTACTCTGCTTTTCAAGGGACTCCCTATCAAAGCCGAAAAGCTTGCGAAATCACGGCGCTGGCTATCGAACAGCCAGGCGGCACATAGCCACCTCTTGATCAGGGGCTGGTCGTACTTTGAAACAGAAGAGAAGAAAATTTTTATGTTTGAGATCGACATTGGTGGATAAGTTGGTGCCGATGAGGGCTCTCGCTTATCCTTGCGTCAGCCCGATTATTTCCTCAGGATTGACCCCTGCATTCGAAACTGGCCAAACCACGGAGACGCATTGATGAACTTGATATTTAAAAACAAGAATGCCAGGCGAGGGCTGTTAGCAGGCCTGTTACTTCTGCTACCGTTTTCTGCTTCGGCGGAGTGGATTCTCGATAGCGACGCCTCGGACATCACGTTCACCACTGTTAAAAAAGAAACCGTTGCAGAAATCAGTAATTTCAGGGGCCTTACAGGCTCCGTGGACACCAGGGGCAATGCCAGCATTGCCATTCCGCTATCCAAGGTAGATACCAAGATACCGGTGCGCGACGAGCGTATGCGCACCCTGTTATTCGAGACCACCAAGTTCGCCGAAGCCCGTGTTACCGCCCAGATTGACGCCGACCAATTGAAGGCGCTGCAACCCGGTGAAACCACCACACTCGAGACCAATATCACACTGGCACTGCGAAACGTAGAACACCAGGAGCCTGCCCGCCTGCAGGTAACCGCTCTCAACGACGATCGCATCCTCGTCACCACCGTGGAACCGATCGTGATCAATGCCAGCGATTATCAGCTACTGAAGGGTATCGAGAAGCTGCGGGAGGTAGCCGGGCTGGACAGCATCAGTCCGGTAGTACCGGTGACGGTAAGGCTGCTGTTTGAGGAAAAATGATTCAGGCACAGCCAACGTCTGGCCCCAAATCGACAGGTTGGCGCAAGATTCCCCTCCCGCTAGGGTTCTGCAATTGCCTGCGGCTGCCCTTTCCGCCTTAATACTATCAGGGGTCTGATCGGCCCCTGTGGTTATAACAATAAACAAATAAGGCGATTTGCTGCATAGCAGCTGGGAGCTTCACTGATGCGCACCCGTCCTTTCCGGTATCTGCTGGCTTACACGCTGCCAGCCCTGGTGCTGCTGGGGTTCTGGCTGCAGGGCTGGTGGCTCTTTCTGCCTTTGCTCTACCTGTACGGATTGTTGCCACTGCTGGAGCTGATCCTTCCAGCCTCCACTGACAACCTGAGCCCCGACCAGGAGCACGCAATCGCACAAACCCCCATGTATGACTGGCTGTTGTATCTGGCAGTGCCGGTGCAGTTTGCAGTTCTATTCGCCTTCCTGCTCCTCATACCCTCGCTGCAGGGTGTAGCGCTTATCGGCGCGGTCATCTCCATGGGCCTGATGTGCGGGAGCTTTGGTATCAACATCGGTCATGAACTTGGCCACCGCGCTACCCCCAGGGAGCGCCTGATGGCCAAGATGTTGCTGCTCACTTCTCTCAATATGCATTTCTTTATTGAGCACAACAGTGGCCATCACCGTCGGGTTGCCACCGAAGAGGATCCCGCCAGTGCGCGACGTGGCGAACCGCTATATCTGTTCTGGTGGCGTTCGATTCGGGATAGCTATCGGTCCGCCTGGCAGCTCGAGGCAAAACGACTGGATAAAAGCGGGCAACAATGGTTCAGCCTTCGCAATGAGATGCTGGTTTTCCAGCTGGTTCAGGTTGCCTTCGTGTTACTGATCGCACTGGTGTTTGGCCCCAAGGCTGCACTCTGCTTTATCGCAGCAGCGATCATGGGCATTTTGCTACTGGAGACGATCAATTACATCGAGCATTACGGCCTGCGTCGCCAGCTCACCGAGAGTGGCCGCTATGAGCGCGTCATGCCCATTCACTCCTGGAACTCCAACCATATGATTGGACGGATGACGCTGTTCGAACTTTCACGCCATTCAGACCACCATTTCCGTGCAAGCCGCAAGTACCCCGTCCTGCGCCACCACGAGGACAGCCCGCAGATGCCAACCGGCTATCCCGGCATGATGCTGCTCGCCTGTGTGCCGCCGCTGTGGTTCCGGGTTATGCACCCTCGACTGGCCCGGCTGGCAGATACCGTTAAAAATACAGCTGTTTCGACTACAGAATAAAAAAGAGAGGACCGGGTATGGCCACGATAAAACGTGAAGGCATTCACCTGCACTACACCGTGACCGGCAGCGGCCCCGCACTGGTTCTGCTGCACAGTTTTCTCGCCTCAAGTGCCATGTGGGAGACACAAATTCCGGCCCTGAGCGAGAGGTACACAGTGATAGCCGTGGATCTGAGGGGCCATGGTGATTCCGGCCCGATCCAGCGGGATATCACTATCTATGACCTGCTGGATGATGTAGTCGCAATACTGGATGCCGAAGGGATTGAACGCGCGGCCTGGGCGGGACTTTCCATTGGCGGCATGATCACGTTGCGAGCGGCCCTCAAGGTGCCCGAGCGTGTCAGCGGGGTTTTGCTCCTCGACACCCATGCCGGCGCCGAGCGACCGCTGAAGAAACTGCGTTATCACGCCATGGTGACAGCGGCCAGGCTCTTCGGCATTCGTCCCCTGCTCCCTCAGGTCCTGAAGCTCATGTTTGGCGAGCACACGCTGGCCCACAACAAGCCACTGGTCGACGAATGGCGGGATCGTATTGCAGCGGTGCCCTTTTCCACCATCCAACGCGGAGTATCCGCTCTCACGCGGAGGGAAGACCTTAGCCCCCAGCTCGGCAACATCAACCAGCCAGCACTGGTGATCGTGGGCGAGGAGGATCAGGCGCTACCGCCTGCCTATTCACGGGAGATTGCCCGTCTTCTGCCCCAGGCAACCCTGATTGAAGTCCCTCGATCGGGCCACCTTTCCGCACTGGAACAGCCAGACGCCGTGACCGGCGCCATGCTGAATTTTCTTGGCAAGCTTGAGCCCGCTGCGCAGAGAAAGGTCGAGGAGACCTAGTTCCCAGCAACCGCACCCCGCGCCGCGTTAAACGCCTGGAACTGGGTCAGGTATACCTTGCCCGTCAGGTGCTGCAGGAAACCGGTACGCTGCAACGAATCCATCACCGGGCCCTTCACCTCGGAGAGATGCAGTGTAATACCCAGCTCACTCAGGCGCTCGTTGAGCGCTTCGAGCACCTCCAGCGCACTCCAGTCAATTTCATTGATGGCACTGCACATGAGAATGACGTGGCGGACCTGCTTGTTGTTTGCCAGATCCTCATAGACACGCTCTTCCAGAAACGCCGCATTGGAGAACATCAGGCTCTCATCCACACGGATGGTCAGCACCTCCGGTACCGTCAGCACCCGGTGCCGTTTGATATTGCGGAAATGCTCCGTGCCCTCCACCAAGCCGACCTCGGCAATGTGGGGCTTTGAGGTCCGGAATAGGAACAGCGCGATGGATGCGGCCACACCACAGGTGACCCCGGCCTCGACCCCGAACAGTAGCGTCACCACGATGGTAACCAGCACCGCGAAGAAATCGCTGCGGGAAAATTGCCAGGTTTTCTTCAGGATGGAAAAATCCACCAGCGACAGCACGGCAACAATAATCGTTGCTGCCAGGGTGGCCTTGGGCAGGTAGTAAAGGAATGGGGTCAGGAAAATCGAGGCCAGAGCAATCCCTACGGCGGTGAAGACACTCGCCATCTGCGTCTCCGCGCCCGCATCGAAATTCACCACTGAGCGGGAGAACCCGCCGGTGACCGGGAAGGCACCGGAAAAACCGGAACCGATATTCGCCATGCCCAGGCCGACCAGTTCCTGGTTCATGTCAATACGCTGGCGCCGCTTCGCCGCCAGGGTTTTGCCCACGGAGACAGACTCTACATAACCGATGATTGAAATCATGATGGCCGCAGGGAGCAATGCCTCGATCAGGGCCCAGTCAATCGTGGGCAGATGCAGACTGGGAAGGCCCGCCGGCACAGCACCTACCAGAGACACGTCGCGGGCTTCAAAATCAAACATCACCGCGGCGGCGATGGTAGCCACCACCCCCAGCACCGGTGCCGCCTTGGTCAACAGGCCGGCAGTATGGGCAGGCACATTGAGGTGCCGTAGCAGTCTTGCGGCGCCACTGCGGGACCAGTAGAGAAAAGCGATTACAGCGAGGCCGGTGACCAGGGTGGCGATATTCAGCTCCGCGGCATTTTCCAGCAGGCCAGATAACAACTCCACCAGGGTATCACCGTGGGCATCGACACCGAGAACATGTCGCACCTGGCTGAGTGCAATCAAAATGCCGGAGGCGGTAATAAATCCTGAGATCACCGGGTGGGAGAGAAAGTTGGCGAGGAAGCCAAGACGCAACAGGCCCATCAGGGTGAGGAATAAACCGGACAACAGCGCCAGTATCGCCGCTGCTACAAGGTAATCCGCCGTACCCTGAATCGCCACTTCGCTCAGGGCCGCCGCACTCATCAGCGAAGCGACCGCTACCGGCCCGACCGACAGGGTCCGACTGGTGCCAAATACCGCATAGGCCAGCAGCGGGACGATACTGGCATACAAGCCGACCTCAGCCGGAACACCCGCCAGCAGCGCATAGGCCAGTGACTGGGGAATCAGCATGATGGTGACGATCACGGCCGCCATCAGGTCACGGCTCAATACCACCCGATCGTATGCCCGCAGCCAGGCGGTTATGGGGAAAAAGTTAGCCAGAGATTGCATCGGCCCGACCTGTTACTTCACGCCCCGGAAAACCGGGGCGCCTGATATCTTTCTCTGTTGTGCTGACACGGACTAGTCCGCAAACGCCACCACGACACCACTCACATCAAAACCCGCACCCCGCGCACCGGTGATAACCTCGCTGGAATCAACGCCCTGCAGGCAACGGGCACCCGCCCAAAGATTGCAGGAACGGTTGCCGGTGCGGCAGAAGGCATGAATGCGTTTGCCCGAGGCAAGCAGTTCGGCAAACTGATCACAGTGTTGACGGGTCATCTGACCGCGGGCGAAGGGAATGGACACAAACTCCAAGCCCGCATTGTCAGCGGCAGCCTGCATCGCCTCGTAGCTGGGTGCAGTGCACTCGTCTTCGGGTCGGTTGCATACCAGCACCTCGACACCCGACTCCGCCAGGTCGCCAAACACTTCAGGTTCAATCTGCTCAGAAACACTAACTTGCTTATCCAGATGTTGGATTTTCATGCTTTCCTCTCCAAAAAACTCGAGTGGCAGTCCCTTGCCCGGTAACCTTCCACCGCGGCCGATCAGGCTCTGAATCAGAGCGCGTTGATCGGTACTTTCAAATAAACGGTGCCATTATCCTCTGCCGGTGGCATCTGCCCCGCGCGAATATTGACCTGAATTGAGGGAATGATCAGGCGCGGCATTGGCAGCGTCGCATCGCGCTCGGTGCGCATTTTGACAAACTCTTGCTCAGACACCTCATCGCGCAGGTGAATATTGCTGCGCTTCTGCTCGGCAACCGTGGTTTCGCACTGGTGCTCACGCTTACCGGCGGGAGGATAGTCGTGGCACATAAACATGCGGGTTTCCTCTGGCAGCGACAACAGCTTCTTCGCCGAACGATACAGCGTCGTGGCATCGCCGCCGGGGAAGTCGCAGCGCGCACTGCCCACATCAGGCAGGAACAGTGTGTCACCGACGAAGAGTGCATCACCAATCAACCAGGCCATGTCCGCCGGCGTGTGCCCCGGGGCGTAAATGACCTGCCCTTCCAGCTCGCCGATCGTGAAGGTATCACCGTCGTGAAACAGGTGGTCGAACTGGCTGCCATCGATCAGGAACTGCTTCTCCAGGTTGAAGACCTCGCGGAAGATGGTCTGCACCTGTCGGATATGATCGCCGATGGCGATTTTGCCGCCCAGCTGGTCCCGGATAAATGGCGCTGCAGAAAGGTGGTCTGCGTGGGCATGGGTTTCGAGAACCCACTCCACCGTCAGGTTCTCGGCTTTGACAAACTCGATGATCTTCTCTGCACCGCCGGTTGTGGTGCGGCCGGAGGCGGCATCGTAGTCGAGGACCGGGTCGATGACTGCGGCGCTGCCACCGGAGTGGTCATAGACCACATAGCTCCAGGTTTCCGTATCCCTGTCCAGGAAAGGCTGAACCACAGGCTTTTGCTTGCTGACTGACATGGGGTTGTCCTCCGGTTTTCGTGCTTGGCGACAATATACTTGCCAATAATATATAAATCAATATAATGTTTTCTTGTAAAACATCCCAATGATGGATACCTGCATGCCCGACACATCCGAAATCAGCCTGGAGAAGATGCGTGCCTCGGCGGATACCGCCTCGGCCATGCTGCGCTCCCTCGGCAACCAGGATCGCCTGCTGCTGCTCTGCCAGCTGAGCCAGGAGGAGCTGTGTGTGAGTGAGCTGGAGGAACGGCTGGATATCCGCCAGCCGAGCCTGTCACAGCAATTGGGAGTTCTGCGCCGGGAAGGGCTGGTCGCCACCCGGCGTGAGGGTAAGCATGTCTATTACCGAGTTGCCGACCAGCGGGTGCTGGCACTGCTACAAACTCTTTATCAACTCTACTGTGCGGAGTAAACCACAACCATGACCATTGACTGGACTGCCTTTACCCCCTGGTCGGCTCTGGCCGGCGGGGCAATGATTGGACTGGCCTCAGCGTTGCTATTACTGCTGAACGGCCGCATCGCCGGTATCTCCGGCATTCTTGGCGGACTGATCAGCCGTACGCCCGGTGAGACCGGCTGGCGCGCAGCCTTCACCATCGGCCTGCTGATCGGCCCGACCCTCTGGGCCCTGTTCAACGTCCTTCCCGCCATCCGTATCGAAGCGGGCTACCCGATGCTGATCGCCGCCGGCCTGCTGGTGGGCCTTGGCACCCGCTACGGCTCAGGCTGCACCAGCGGACATGGCGTTTGCGGGCTGTCGCGGCTATCGCCCCGCTCTCTCGCTGCGACACTGATCTTCATGGCCGGCGGTTTCGCCACCGTCTTCGTTGTGCGCCACCTGCTGGGAGTTTAATGATGAACAAATCCATTCTTTCCGCGTTTGCAGCGGGCCTGATTTTTGGTCTGGGCCTACTGGTTTCCGGCATGGCCAACCCGGAGAAAGTGCTCGCATTCCTCGACCTGTTCGGAAATTGGGACCCCTCACTGGCGCTGGTCATGGTCGGCGCCATCGGCGTGGGCCTGCCATTCTTCTATATTGCCAAGGGCCGTGATGTCACCGTGCTCGGCAAGCAGATCCAGATGCCAAGCCGCCGCGACATCGACCGCCCACTAGTGGTGGGCAGCCTCATGTTCGGTGTGGGCTGGGGACTGGCTGGTTTCTGTCCTGGCCCCGCCGTCGTCGCCACCGGTGCCGGCGAAATCAAGGCCATTGTCTTTACGGTCGCGATGCTGGCGGGCATGGGCCTGTTCGCCCTGATCTCCCGGCCGGAAGCCGCCAAGGCAGCTTCCTGACAGGCCAGAAAGGGTCGGTTCTGCCGGCCCTTTTTCCGACACCGCCCCCACCCTAATTCCTGCTCACCAGACTCTTGTTACGTCGCCTTGCTCGCGCCAACGACGGCCGCAGCCTCAGACTATCTTCTTGACTGGTAAACCCAACGCGTACTGTTGCGCGGCGGGCTGATAACATTGTGGTGGCGAACCTGTAGCGGAATGACGGCAAGGATGCGCGCTAGCAACTTTTTACCTAACTGGCTGAAGCGCTACCGGGCCCAGTGGATCGGCAGGGACACCGTCGCCGCACTGGTGTCCACCATGATGCTGGTACCCCAGGCGCTCGCCTATGCCGCCCTGGCGGGCCTGCCACCCCATATCGGTCTATACGCCAGTGTCCTGCCCCTGGTGGGCTACGCCCTGTTCGGCTCCAGCTCCGCACTGTCGGTCGGACCGGTGGCGGTAATCGCATTGATGACGGCCTCGGCGCTATCATCCATCGCTGCGCCCGGGACGGCTGATTACATCACCGGCGCCGTGATCCTCGCGGCACTGGCCGGCGCCTTCTCCTTTGCCATGGGCTTGCTGCGGATGGGCGCCCTCTCCAACTTGCTCAGCCACCCGGTCATCAGCGGATTCGTGTCCGGCGCCGCCACGCTGATCATCATCGGCCAGATTGGCCCGCTACTGGGAGTCCCCACCGACGGAGATACCGCTTTCCTGATCCTGCTCCATTCGTTCGAGGAATTGCCGGACTCCCGCCCTCTGACCACCGCCATCGGCCTCAGCTCCCTGGCCCTACTGCTGGGCGCGCGCCTGGGGCTTGCCCCATTGCTGACAAGGGCTGGTTTGTCAGCCGGAGCGGCGCGCCTGCTCGCCCGTCTTGCCCCCATGGTACTGGTGTTGGGGGCGATCGCCCTGACCTACCTGCTGGAGTGGGATCGCAAGATTGAAGTGGTGGGAGCCATCCCCTCCGGCCTGCCGGAATTCGGCCTGCCCACCTTCGAGTGGCAGCTCACCTTCCCGCTGCTGCTGCCCGCTTTGATCATCGCCCTGCTCGGCTTTGTGGAGAGCCTTTCCATCGCACATGCCATCGCCCTGCGGCGCGGTGAACGACTGAATGCCAATGCCGAATTACGCGGGCTGGGAGCAGCCAACCTTCTGAGCTCCGTCTCCGGCGGCTTTGCAGTCACCGGCAGTTTTGCCCGCACCGCAATCAACGAGGAGGCCGGAGCGAAATCACCACTGAGCGGTATCATCGCCGCCGGCCTGATGGTTCTGGTGCTGCTGTTTCTCACCGGCATTTTCGAGCAGCTGCCTCTGGCAGTGCTGGCCGCGACCATCATTGTCGCGTCCATCAACCTGATCGACGTGCGCGGCTTTATTCTCAACTGGCGCTACGACCGCACCGATGGTCTGGCGATGGCGGGCACCTTCCTCGGGGTATTGCTGTTCGGGGTCGAGGCGGGCATCGGCATCGGTATCGGCCTGTCCTTTGCCACCCTGATCTGGCGCAGCAGCCGGCCGCACATTGCTGTGGTCGGCCGGCTGCCCGGCACCGAGCAGTTTCGCAATGTGCTGCGGCACACGGTCAAGACCCAACCCGGCCTATTGTTTCTGCGCATTGATGAGAGCCTGTTTTTCAGCAATATCAGCGCTGTGGAGGACCGGCTGCTGAGCGAACTGAAGCGGCATGTGGATACCCGCGAGCTGGTTCTGATCCTGTCCTCTGTCAGCCGCATTGATGGCACCGCCCTGGAGCGGCTGCAGCAGGTGAATCGGGATCTCGGGGAACGGGATATCCGCCTGCACCTGGCGGAGGTCAAGGGGCCTGTTCTGGACCGCTTGAGCCGCTCGAAATTTCTTGGGGACCTCACCGGTCGCATCTTTCTCTCGTCTTACATCGCCGAACTGGCCCTGCGCCACGAGGAACCCCAACGGGATTCGGGCCAGCTTCCGGGACAGGCCTGAGGCATCACCTCGCAATTGGCAACTTCTGGCTCCATCTCCAAGCGCATTCTGTACCGCGAGCACCAATACTGGCAAAATATCCAGTATTCAAGCGGAAGCATCAGGATCATGGGCGAACCCGAGTTAACCGAAGAACAACAGGCAATCGCTGCACACCCCGGCGGGCATGCCAAGATCATCGCCGTGGCCGGCTCTGGCAAGACCACCGCCCTGCTGCACTACGTGAAGAACCGCCTCGCAAGCGGCGTAGCGCCACAGCGAATGCTGGTGCTGATGTATAACCGCAGTGCCCGGGAAGATTTTGCGCGGCGCCTGGTAACACTGGTGCCGGGCCCGGTGCCGACAGTGCAGACCTTTCACAGCCTTGGTTACCGGCTGTACCAGCGCATGATCACCAATGGCCATATTGCTCCGGCCAAGCTCTCTCCTCTTCCCCAGTCCGTTATTCAGCTGCAGATCTGGCGCGCGATTGAGGAGTGCGCCCCACCGGAAGAGCTGGAGGATATCCGCGCGCGCAAGCAGTCCGAGGTGGAAGCCGCGGAATTTTTCATCGACTACACCAAGACGATTCTGAGTGGTGACCTGAGCGCATTTCAGGAGCTCAAACTCGGGGATGAATACCTGTACTTTCTAAAGGTATTCCGCGCATTCGAAGACTGGCGACGAAGCCAGCAGGCGGTGACCTATGCCGACCTGATTTATGATCCGGCCATCCTGTTGAGCCTGTGCCCGGATATTGCCGAGCAGTACGGCAGTCATTTCGAGGACATCCTGGTGGACGAGTACCAGGATATCAATGCGGTGCAGCACTTCCTGCTGCAAGTCCTCTATGGCAAGTCCGGAAACGTCATTGCCATCGGCGACCCGGATCAGACCATCTATGAATGGCGGGGCTCCAAGCCGGGTTACCTGCTGCGTTATTTCGACGGGGATTTCCCACCGTCGAATGTGTATCAGCTGAGCCGCACCTTCCGCTACGGCCACGAACTCTCGCTGGCGGCGAACCACTTCATTCAGAATAACCGCGAGCGCGCCGACATCCTCTGCCTGTCTCCTGAAAGCGGACCGGCAACAGGCGTGAACCTCACGGCTACCGACAATGAGCCCCGCTGGCT
This sequence comes from Microbulbifer aggregans, assembly GCF_001750105.1. Taxonomy (NCBI): domain Bacteria; kingdom Pseudomonadati; phylum Pseudomonadota; class Gammaproteobacteria; order Cellvibrionales; family Microbulbiferaceae; genus Microbulbifer; species Microbulbifer aggregans. The sequence goes on along the minus strand of NZ_CP014143.1, from coordinate 2,602,485 downwards.
GGTCGAGCACCTGCGCCGACGCCAGAAACAGGGAAAGAAGCTGGCGGATGTCGCCATTCTGGTACGGCTGTGGTCGGTGGCAGCTCCTATCGAGCTGGCGTTGCTGGCTGCGAATATCCCGTACCATTCAGCCAACCGAAATACGGTGCTGTCACGCCGGGAACTGCGCCCGCTGTTCTGGAGCCTGAATATCGCCTCCGGCCGATTTGCCGAGTTGCCGGCTGAACGCCGCCGCCGCGGACTCTACGAGTGGCTCACGGCTCCCCATATTCGCATTCCCCGCCGGGTACTCGAGCCCATTTGCGAGACGCTGGCCCACCGAGAAGGCGACTGGGGCCAGGGGCTCTATGAGCTGACGCCAGCAGAACTCAGCCCGGCCCAGGCAAAACGCCTCAAGCAGCGGGCAGCTCTGCTCAAGGAGTGCGAAAGCTGGCGCGGCACCGCCGGAGAGCTGCTCCGGCGCCAGCTGGGGGAGCTGGACTATCTCAGCGGCATTGCGGATGACAGCTTCACCCGGCAACAGGGCGAGGAGCGCCAGCAGACGGTGCTCGCTTTCTGCCAGTTTCTGGACAGCCTGCGACAGCCAGCAGCGGAAGCGCTGGCCCACCTGCAGGAATTGCAGCGCCAGCATCGGGAGGGGGAACGGGGGCATGCGGATGCAATCCTGATCACCACCATGCACCAGTCCAAGGGGCTGGAGTGGCAGCAGGTGATCATCCCCTCCCTCAGCCAGAACAATATGCCCTATCAGCCACAGCGGGATTTCTCCGCTCCCGCCTCACTGGAGAGTGAGCGCCGCCTTCTTTACGTCGCCATGACCAGGGCCCGGCGGGAACTGGTGCTACTGACCCCCTCCCCACCCCAGAAGTCGGGTGGTGACGACGATGCACAGCGGCCATCGCTGTTTATCGAAGAGATGCAGTTGCCGCTGTGCCGGAGCCTGGCCGCGGCACTGGAGGAGCAGCCGGAAACACTACACAGCGATGCCCCGATGAGCCGGTTGGGGCTTCGCTATCTGGAGAAACTGGGTTACTCGCCGGAAATCGATGCGCCCGCTGCACCGCTGCGCCGGCCGGATTGTGGCGAGGGCATCCGCCACCGCAAATTGGGTTACGGGCGGGTAGTTAAATGGGAGGGAGAACGGCTGGTGGTGCTGTTCAGTGACAGGGTAACCCGGCGCTTCGACTGGGAGCGCCTGCAGCCGTTTCTTCTTTAGGGCAACTACTCCAGCGACGCGCTCTCGTTTTCAACCGAGTGCGCGAACTGCTGGCTCACATTGAAGAACAGCGGGTATTCGACACCGGACTCGGGGTCGCGCACCTGCATCTTGTCGTAGACCCCCTGCTGGTCGTAGACGATGGACTGCTCCAGCACCTCCAACCCCTTGAGCCGCACGAAAGCCCTGAGTTCTGAGGTGGTGATGGTGTGATAAGCACTCTCCTGGGTGCGACCATCGCCGCTGCGCTCGATGGAGTCCATCAATCCCTCGACCATATAGCGGTGCAAGTCCTCGCGATCGTGCTCGGCGCTCCTGCCACTGCAGACCACGCCGATCATATGGGCCTCCAGGCTCATATAGTTGTTCCCCAGCACCTCATCCACATAGCGCAGGCAGCGCTCATAGTTGGCCTGCTCGACAGACTGGTAGGCTTCCGGCAATCCGGTCAATCTAATTCCACCGTGAGGGTTATATTCTTCGGACTCACTGTAAGCGCGGCGCAAAGCGTCAAAATCCAGGGTAAAGGAGAGTCCTCTGGCTTCGGCCAGCAGGCGCCGGTACTCGCTATTGGGGACTGGTATCTGGCTGTCAGCCTCTGCCCGGGAAGGCCCCTCTGTAGGCGCGCTGGCACAGGCGGCAAGCAGTACAGCCAGGGCAATAATCGCGACCGGTTTAGTGATTGGGGTCATTAGTACTTATCTCCGTTGCCGGTTTTTTCCGCATGCCAAACAGGCCCCTGCGCTCGGATTCCTGCACCTCTACTTGCGGCAGCAGGAATTCACGCAGCTTATTCTGTTCCCACATTGCGTCCTGATACCCCAGTTCGATCAGCTCGCCCAGGAAAGGTTTCTCAAAAAGCAGATAACTGGCCGCTGATGCCCCGCCTCCGGCGGTTGTCGCCCCGGTAGACCGGAACAACCAGCGCACCGCGGGGGGCAGATAACGCACTTTTCTACCCGCAAGCCGATCGAGGCTCTGGGAAGGCTCGATCACCGCAGATTCCACCGGGCGCAGGGGGGAGAGCCCCGTCAGCTCTTTTTCGTGCACTGAGTCCAGCAGCAGGTTGACCCTGTCCAGGTGCTCCAGATCGCCCTCGAGACTGTCGATAAAGGCCGCATTGAAAAGCTGCCCGCCAATCTGCGCCAGGGAGGGAGAGTGCCGGGGCGCCTTGCTGCGCTTCTTGCCCCAGTGCACCGGCGAGCGGTTGTCCGAAACCCCCACCACGAAGACCCGGTTGGCCCCCAGGTGCAGGGCCGGACTGATGGGCGCCAGCTGGCGCACGGCACCATCCCCGAAATAGTCGTCGCCAATTTTGACCGTGGCGAAGAGTGCCGGGATGGCGGAGGATGCCATCAGGTGATCCGCCGTAATCTCGGCACGGGTCCCATAGCGCCGGAAGCGACGCCACTCTTTCAGTTCCTGCGCCCCCTGGAAGAAGCTGACCGACTCACCCTTGTTGTAGGACATGGCGTTGACACAGACTGCCCGCAACCGCCCCTCATCGATATTGCGCTGCACGTTGGGAAATTTGATCGCCTCTTCAATCAGCGCCCGCAGGGGGGAGTTGTCCAGCAGGGCCAGCGGGCGCTGACGGCTCACGCCCTGGTGGAACAGTGAACCGGTGATGGTAAAGATATTGCCGAGCAGACTGCGCCAGCTACTGCGGTAGATACTGTCTACCGTCAGGTCCAGCCAGAGGTTGCACAGGGTGTCCACCGCTTCACGGAAGCTGCCCGGGTGAGAGGCGAGCAGCAGCGCGTTCACGGCGCCTGCCGAGGTGCCGCAGATAATCTGGAAGGGATTGGGATTACTCTCCGGAGTCAGCTCCGCCAGCGCCTTGAGCACACCCGCCTGATAGGCGGCGCGCGCACCGCCCCCGGAAAGGACCAGGGCACTGGACTGGTGAGTCAGCTTTGGTAATTCTTTCTCTGCGGTCAACGTCTCTTACCAGGAAGGGGCGCCGGAAGGGCCGGGCCCTTTCCTCCAATGTAACCTTTCCCCGTACCACCGCAAAGGGGTTCGGGGGACATCAAGAATAGCAGCCTCGTTCAGCAACTATAGGGCCGATACCGGGGATGACCGGCAACTCGTCACCCTTTATCACCGCGCCATATCCACGACATAGCGGCCGATACCATGGCCGCGGTGCAGCCGAGCCAGGAACTCCGGGGCCTGCTCCAGGGCGATATCCTCTGCAATGCGGTCGAGCTGCTCGCCGATATACCAGTCACCGCCCAACTTGTTCCAGACCGCCGCCTTCCGCTCGAGGGGCAATTCGACACTGTCCACACCAAGCAGACTGATGCCGCGCAGGATGAAGGGAAATACGTTGGCCTGGAACTGCGCACCGGCAGCCATGCCACAGGCTGCCACCCCACCACCATAGGCGAGCGACTTGATCACGTTAAACAACGTGTCGCCACCGACCGTGTCCACCGCCCAGGCCCAGAGGGGTTTGGCCATCGCCTTGCTGGCAAATGGCGCCAGGGTCTCGCGATCCAGCACTTTCCAGGCGCCGAGACCGGTGAGAAAGTCCGCGGACTCCAGTTTTCCGGTAACCGCTGCGACTCGAAACCCCAGCTGCGCCAGTAGCGCCACAGCGATCGAGCCCACCCCGCCGGTGGCGCCGGTGACCAGCACCTCTCCATCCCCGGGTTTGGCCCCCGCCTCCAGCAGTTTCTCCACACACAGGCCGGCAGTGAGACCGGCTGTGCCGAGAATCATCGACTCCCGGGCGGTCAATCCCTTTGGCAGTGGCAGTGCCCAATCAGTGGGAATCGAAATCCGCTCGGCGAGTCCCCCGGGGGTATTCATGCCGAGATCATAACCGGTCACCAGAAGGGTCTCGCCACAAGAAAAAGTGCCGCTGCGATCCTCCACAACAGTCCCGACCGCATCGATACCAGGGGTGTGCGGGTATTCCCGGGTGATGGCCCGGTTGCCGAAGGCAGACAGGGCATCCTTGTAATTCAGTGAGGAATGGGAAATAGCCAGCGTCAACGGGTTGTCCGGCAAGTCTGCCAGCGTCCGCTCGACGATCTGCTGGTCGAACTTCCCCGGGGCCACTTCCTCGACCCAGACTGCACGGAATGTCTCTGCCATCATCTTGCTCCCTGCACCGGCACTTCGCCGCAGTGACCTACTGCGCCTGGTGACGCCAAGCCGCCAGCCTTGAGAAGAGCCGCATCAGTGCAGACTCCATCCCGGCCTGGGCGGCGAGCCCCATTTTCTTGGCGATGTTCTTACGCTCCTTGTACTCCACCTGGTACAGATCCGCATCCTTCGCGCGACTGGTCAGGTACTCGTCAGAAGTCTTCAGCTCATCCACCAGTCCCAGTTCCACCGCGCGCTGGCCGAACCAGACTTCGCCCGTGGCGACTTTGGCGATATCCAGTTGTGGCCGGTATTCAGAGACAAAATGCTGGAAAAGCGCATGGATCTCTTCCAGATCACTCTGGAACTTCTCCCTGCCCTGCTCCGTGTTTTCTCCAAACATGGTCACTGTGCGCTTGTACTCGCCGGCGGTAAACAGTTCAAAATCCACATCGTGGCGCTTCAGGAAGCGGTTGAAGTTGGGCAGCTGCGCGAGCACGCCAATGGAGCCGAGCATGGCAAACGGCGCCGCGAGAATGCGGTCGGCAACACAGGCCATCATATAGCCCCCGCTGGCCGCCACTTTATCCACCGCAATGGTCAACTGGATACCGGCGCTTCGAACCCGCGCCAATTGACTGGCTGCCAGACCATAGTTCGCTACCATTCCGCCGGGGCTCTCGAGGCATGCCACCACCTCATCGCCTGGCTCGGCCACCTGCAGGATTGTGGTGATTTCTTCTCGCAACTGCGCCAGGGCGCTGGCCTTGATGTCCCCATCAAAATGCACCACGAAGAGCCGGGCACGCTCGCCTTCAGGCTTTTCCTTGATGACTGTTCGCGCCCTGGGTTCTCCGGCCTCTGCGTCGGCCTCACCCTGCTCCGGCAACGGCGTATCGGTGGGTTCTAGATCCTTGCGCTGTACTTTTTCAGCGGGCTTCTGCTTCTTCTCGGCCTTGTGTTTTTTGACCAGGGCTTTCTCCCTGGCTTTCTTCTCTTTCGCCATCTGCTTCTGGCGGTGAGAGAACTCGTGCTTATCCATTACCGCCTCGAGCAGGGTCTCCTTCATCTGCTCGTAACGGTCATTCAAATTGGTAACAACAATATGCCCCTGGATACGCTCCTTGAGCTGCTCCCGGTTCGCGACGATAAAACCCACCACCACCAGCAGCGCAACCACCACGGTGACAACCTTGGCGAGAAACAAGCCGTATTCACTGAGAAATTCCACTTAAACTCCCTGTCTGTTTCTGGAGAGGTAAAACTTTGTAACGCCCAACGCGGTCAGCGCCACTCCTCAAGTGCCGAGGTTGCCTGCTGATTCAGCGGTCGCGCCAGCAGGCCGCTGTGGCTAATGCGCACCTCGTACACGGCACCATCCTCCATCGGCAGGAAGGTGGCACTACCGTAGACTGCATCCACTAATGACATGCGCTTGCTGATGCCGCGCAGTGATTCCCATACGTCGACACCGTAATTGCTGCCATTCAGCTGATGCACCGTACGCTCCAGCGTGCGCTCATCCTGCAACGTCAGGTAACGACCGCTGACGCGATCGAGCCGGTACGCCGGGTGGATTCCCCAGCGCGCCAATGGGCCTTTCCACTTCAGCAGTCTTGCATCCAGTTGCCACTGATCGCCCCGCAACTCGAAGGTTTGGGCAACACCATCCTCATCAGCGAACTTGGCTTCGTAGTGCTGTTCATCGAGCTTGCGAAAAGAAAGCGTGCCGACACTGTGTTCCTCGGCAAGGTTGCGATAGCTGTATACGTCAGCGGCCACCAGCACGATCAACAGAGCGCCGCCCAGCAGGATCAGGCCGACACTGCCACGAATAAATCCGAGTAGCCAGTTACCACCGACCAGCACACGACCACCCCAAAAAACCAGGAGTAGCGCCAGGACGGCAATTAAAAATGTGATGGCGATGTACATGCAGATCTCCGGTTTGTTATCACGGTTTTCGGCTAGCGCACTGCGCCGCAAAGTTACGGATCAGCTGCCCGGAAAGCGTCTCCGGCGGAGGGATTTCCGGCAGCTGGTCAAATCGGAACCAGGCGGCTTCGGAAATTTCCTCCACGTCGGGGGAAACGTCACCGCCAGCCCAGTCGGCCAGATAGCCCAGCATCAACTGTCCAGGAAATGGCCACGGCTGGCTGCCAACGTACCGTGTTGCTCCCACCTGGAGTCCGACTTCCTCGCGAACCTCCCGGGCGAGCGCTTCTTCGGCACTCTCACCGGCTTCGATAAACCCTGCCAGTGCGGTAAACAGGCCGTGCTTATGGTGGGTGTGCCTGGCAAGCAGGCACTCCTCGCCACGTGTCACCAGCATAATGACACAGGGGGAGATTCGCGGATATACCGTGAGGTGACAGCCGGTGCAGCAACGGGCTCGCTCGTTGCCGTAGTAATCGGTGGGCGCACCGCAGCGGCCACAGAAGCGGTGGTCGAGATCCCAATTGATCACCTGAACGGCGCGCCCGGCGAGTGAGAACTCCAGTTCGCTGACCTGCCCAAGCAGGCCCCGCAGGCCCCGCCAGCTACAGCCGGACACATCCGGCTGGCTGGCCAGGAAATGCACACCACAGGGGTCGCCACCGAGTTCGCCGAGATAGTGACTGGCGGCAACCTGTGCTTCCGCGACCGGGAGTTGCCGGTGCAGCAACCCCTCGCTGTGCAGGAGCAGCATGCCATCGGAGATGAGGATATGACGACGGATTATTGGTAGCGGTCGCACGCCCGCGGCGGGCACAAAGAGTTCGCTCAACCCAGCCTCCGCTTCAGGCCGCTTCCACGGGGTAGCCGAGGGCGCTGAGGCTCTCCATTGCCAAATCGAGCGATTGCATATCGGCCTTGCGGTTCATCTTCACCTCCCCGAGGTAGTACTCCAGGCTGATGATCGCATCGGCAAAGGTATCCAGAGTCTGCTCGACGGCCGGCGCGGTCTCCCGCTGCCCCATCACGGACTCCACAAACGCGACCAACCTTTCGACAATGGCCGCAGCACGGCCCAGATTTAGCACCACAAGTCCGCCGCGCACCGAATTCAGCGTCGTCGAGACGTTGCGGATATGTCCGTGGTCAAAATCCGACTCAGCATAGGACGCCAGCGCCCGTTTGATCAGCGACAGGCCCGCTTCTGCCTCCTTCAGTACGGCGAGCTCCGCCTCTGCCAGCTGGCTCCGCTCCAGCGCCAGGTCGGCGTGCCCGTGCTCATCCACATCAATACTGGATGTCTGGCGCAGTGCGCGAATGGTGCTATCGACCATCAATACCTGGCCGGTCAGTTTCTGCAGCGCTTCAGCGACAACATGGTCGCCAGCTCCCGCAGAGGAGCGATACTCGTGAACTGCTCTCCGGAGACCATCGGCCACACGCCGGAAGTTCAGCAGTGCGAGGGTACTGGCGATACGTTGCAGGGTACCGAGCAGACCGTCGTCGCCATCCAACCCGGATGCCCCGATCAGCTCTGCGTCATCGAGCATGCGCCGCACACCGGTTAATTCCTCGTCCAGCGCTGTTGCTACCGCGGCAATCGCTGTAGCACCGGGACCACCGAGACTCGCACGCTCCCGCTCGAGTTCCGACTCGCTATAGCCCAGCGGCTTGGCCGAAAAGGCCTCGAGAATCCGGGCAGTTTGGCCGGTTGGCCCGGACAGGGCCAGCCAGTACAGACACTCCTTGACCAGCACCGGTGGGGACGGCTGATCCAGTGCAACATCGCCCTGCTTCTGCAGCGCACGCAAACGCCGATCCAGCATGCTAAAAACCATCACCCTGGAGCGGTTGCTGTGCATCTCGCGCGCGGCCATCCCGCCCAGCGCCGCACCAGCGACGGCCCACAGAGTTCCGGAGGGGCGGCCAGCGGAGATGCTCGCCACCCGCTGTAGCGCCCGGGACATCATGTTGAAGGCTGGTTTGCTCGGTTTTCCCTGCAGCAGTGCCAGCAACCCCACCTGATACATATGGCGGAAACGGCGCACTAGATTCCGCAGGTCCTCAGCCATCACGGCAGACGATACTGATCCGGGAATACTGGCATCGAGGCGACAGCGAAAGAAGTGGCTCTCGGGCACCGGAGCCAGACCGCGCGCCGAACGCAGGCTGTTGATATAGGGAATCAGCAATTCGGCACGCGCAAAGCCCCGATTCTGGACGAAGTCCAGGTAACGGGTAAGAACGTAGAAGGCCGTGCTCAGTGCCTCCATCACCTCGACTGAGGGCTCCTGGCGCCCCTCCTGGATATCCGCAAGGGCACTGGACATCTCCTGTGCCAGCAACTCAGCGCCCTGCAGCTGTACCATCTGCAGCACACCAGAAATCTGACGCAGCAGGGCCAGGCACTGCTCAAGGGACTGCTGATTGTTGCGGTCCGCGGCGTACTGGTCGAGATGGGCCGCGGCCGAATCCACAGACGTCACCAGCTCGGCCTTGATCAAGTTCACCGACGTAATGTTGATTTCGCGTAATTCAGTCACCGCCAACACCACCGCACACTGTTATTCATTATTCATTGTTCAAATATCAAGCAGACCCAGCAAAATGCGGGCCTGTTGGGGCCAATGTATACCAAACCGACAGAGAATCCACGGTTTCCCGGGACAATTCCATCGATCAATCGACAATTCACGGGGCTCAAGCAAAAGCACTTGAATTTTTCCACCGACAGAGTAGCGTTCTGCCAGCCCAAGATCGGTACCGCCCCGGCAATCCAACCGCCGCGGACTGCCCGACCTTTCTCCACCAACGCTCCAGAGCGGAGGCAGCCTGCCTTACCTGCGCGGGTATACGCTAGCCAAGGATGTAAACATGATGTCAAAGCACGGCCACACCAAGATTCCCCAGGGCGGCCTAGGCGGGGCTTTTTTTCACAATTTCCTTGGCGAAGCACCGAACTGGTACAAGCTCACCATCGTTGCATTTTTACTCGCCAACCCCCTCTTACTGCTGCTCGCCGGACCCTTTGTCACCGGCTGGGTATTGATCGGGGAATTTATTTTCACTCTGGCCATGGCATTGAAATGCTATCCACTGCAACCCGGCGGGCTGCTGGCGGTCGAGGCGATTGCCCTGGGAATGACCAGTACCGAGGCCGTATTTCACGAGGTGAGCGACAATATTGAAGTCATCCTGCTATTGATCTTCATGGTCGCAGGCATCTACTTCATGAAGGACCTGCTGCTCACACTGTTTACCCGCCTGCTGATCCGTGTCCGCTCCAAGACGTTGTTGTCACTGCTGTTCTGCAGCCTGGCGGCGGTGCTGTCTGCGTTTCTCGACGCGCTCACGGTCACCGCCGTTCTGATTGCGGTAGCGGTCGGTTTTTACTCCGTCTACCACCGCGTTGCCAGTAACCAGCCGCACCATCACGTTGAGCACGATCACTCAACGGATGAGCATGTAGTGGAATTTCACCGTGAGGACCTGGACGAATTCCGGGCCTTTTTGCGCAGCCTCGTCATGCATGGGGCCGTGGGAACAGCCCTTGGCGGCGTCATGACCCTGGTGGGTGAACCCCAGAACCTGCTCATCGCAGAAAAAGCGGGCTGGGAGTTCGTCGAGTTCTTCCAGAAAATGGCACCGGTCACGGTGCCGACATTTTTCGCCGGCCTCGCTACCTGTGCAATGCTGGAAAAAATCGGGCGCTTTGGATATGGCGCACAATTACCAGCCCCGGTGCGCGAAGTGCTGGAAAACTTTGCCGAGGAGGAATCACGCAAACGCCACGCGGGCCATCGCGCCGAACTGTGGACCCAGGGCGTGGTTGCGGTTCTGCTGGTAATGTCACTGGCTTTTCACGTTGCCGAAGTGGGGCTTGTCGGGCTGATGGTGATCGTGCTGCTGACGGCCTTCAACGGGGTCGTGCAGGAAGCACGTCTCGGACATGCCTTTGAGGAGGCGCTGCCCTTTACCGCCTTACTGGTGGTCTTCTTTGCCATTGTGGCAGTTATCCACCAGCAACATCTTTTTGCTCCGGTCACCCACTTCGTACTGAGCCTCGACCTGGAGCAACAACCGGCAATGCTGTTTATCGCTAACGGACTGCTGTCGATGATCAGTGACAATGTGTTCGTGGCGACGGTTTATATTAACGAGGTCAAAGATGCGCTGACTGCGGGCGAGATCAGCCGGGAACATTTTGAGAAGCTGGCAATCGCCATCAACGCCGGCACCAACTTGCCGAGCGTGGCAACGCCCAATGGCCAGGCTGCGTTTCTGTTCCTGCTGACCTCGGTGCTGGCACCACTCATCCGCCTATCCTACGGGCGCATGGTTTTGATGGCGCTGCCATATACGCTGGTACTCAGCGGCGTCGCCCTCTTCTGCGTTATCTACGCCATCAGCTGAACAATTGATGCCCGGGCCTGGGCCCGGGCAGTCTGTCACGACCCGTCGACTTCCTGCTGGAGGATAAAGGATCCCGGGAGGTCGCTTACCAGAAGTGCTTGCCGGCTGATTTTTCCAGCAGTTCCAGCATCTCCCGGTGCGCCTCCAGCTCTGCGGTGCTGGCCTGGCGAACCGACAAAGGGGCACGATCGGCAGAAAGGCGATAAATAGCCCCCGGCGAAGTGTCCCTCTGTTCGTTCTGCCCACCCTCCTCGGAGCGGCTGTCACCACCCTGGGCAAGAGCCAGATCGGTCTGCCCACCGGTCATCATCAAGTAGACGTCGGCGAGAATCTCCGCATCCAGCAAGGCGCCGTGAAGGTCGCGCTGGGAGTTATCGACAAAATAGCGCTTGCAGAGTGCGTCCAGGTTATTTTTCTGTCCCGGGTGTTTTTCCCGTGCAAGCGCCAGGGTATCGAGCACACTGCAGTGGGCTGCAACACTTTTCCATCGGGGGCTGCCGAGCAGCTTGAGCTCCCAGTCGATAAAGCCCACGTCGAACGGTGCATTGTGGATGACCAGCTCCGCGCCTTCGCAGAAGGTCATGAACTCGTCGGCAACCTGCGAGAAGACCGGCTTGTCCTGCAAGAATTCATTGGTGATGCCGTGCACCTCGATCGCACCATCATCCACTTCCCGCTGGGGATTGATGTACTGATGGTAATGGCGACCGGTAAGCTTTCGGTTCACCAACTCGACGCAACCGATTTCGATGATTCGGTGGCCCGTTTTCGGGTCCAGGCCGGTAGTTTCCGTATCCAGAACAACCTGTCGCATACTCAAGCCTCCAGTTCGTCGATGCCGCGATTGGCCAGCTGATCCGCCCGTTCATTGCCGGGGTCGCCCGCATGGCCCTTGACCCAGTGCCAGTGCACGTCGTGGTGCCCGATGCTTGCATCGAGGGCGCGCCAGAGGTCTTCATTCTTTACCGGTTTTTTGGCCGAAGTTTTCCAGCCATTGCGCTTCCAGTTATTGATCCAACTGGTAATACCCTGGCGGAGGTACTGGGAGTCGGTGTGCAGATCAACGCGGCAATGCTGATTCAGCGCTTCGAGCGCGCGGATCGCTGCCAGCAGCTCCATACGGTTGTTAGTGGTATGGGCCTCGCCCCCGAACAGCTCTTTCTCTGAATCGCCATGGATCAGGAGTGCGCCCCAGCCACCGGGGCCGGGATTACCCCGGCAGGCGCCGTCGGTATAGATGGTTACTTGCTTCAATGGACTGGTTATTTTGGTTACTTGAATCAGGTATTGCGCCCCAACGGGGCCGTCGCGAAATCATTGCTTGTCTTGGTGCCGCCGCCGGGCCGCAACCCGGGGACTCGAAGGGACCGCGCCGAGGGCCGGCTTGCGGTTGCTGCGCCAATCAATCTTGATCGTGCGCATACGCGCCACTTCTTTGCGCGCGACTATGATGTAAAAGCCCCCCCAAGGCAAGCGCCAGCGGGAACCGCGGCGCTCCATCCACATGGTCTTCGCCAGCAGCTCCCGATGCTGCAAAGGGAGACGAAAAAAACCGCGCTCCACATTATTTGCCTGAAGATCCAGCAGGTTCATCCAATCCTCGACCCGTGCAGCGCGCAACTGATTTCCGCGCTGATGCGGAGACCGATCAAAAAGCAGTCGCGACAACCCGAGCAGGGAGAAGGGGTTGAAACCGATCAGAACCAGGTGTCCACCGGGTATCAATACCCGCGCAGCCTCACGAAGCACCTGATGGGGCTGAGCGGAAAAATCGAGCAGGTGGTGCAGCACCGCCACATCGATGGACTCTGCCGGCAGCGGCAGCTGCTCGAACTCCACCTGCGCGGCGCCACCCTGGAAGTCACACGGACTCAGGCGGAAACAATGATTGATCCGGCTGCAGGCAGCAAAGTCCACCCTGTCCGTCATCCCCGCCTGCATCAGGTGGTACCCAAACAGCCTTTCAATCAAAGGCTGTGCCAGTGCCAACTCCTGGCTGAGGATTTCCTCCCCCAAGCCTGACGAGAACCAGGGGGCCAAATCTTGGCAAGATTGCTCGAGACTCTGGCGCTCCGGCCTCGATCCTGACTTCTTGGTCATAGATAGCTCCCTTTTGCTGGCGCCATTTTGGCCGACTGGGACCGCGAAAACGCCTGTCTGTGTGCTTTTGTACCACGATGGGTGACGACACTCTACGAGCGGGCCTGCAAATGGCAGAGTAATGAGCCGCCGTATTTTGAACGCCCTCTGGCCCCATGTGCTTCAATGCCATGTGGTATGGTTTCACCACCTAGGGTAGCGGGTGATAAAAATGCTCACAATCTCGCCAATACCGGCTTTTAGCGACAACTATATCTGGCATCTGGAGCGCGAAGGGGAGCATTGGGTCGTCGATCCCGGAGATGCTGCTCCAGTATTGGAGGCACTGCGAGGTGCACCACTGGCTGGCATCCTGATCACTCATCACCACCTTGACCACATCGGGGGTGTTGCAGAACTGGTGAAGCAACATCAGTGCCCCGTGTACGGACCGGCCTCAATCGAAGGGGTAACACATCCCCTGCAGGACGGAGATGAATTCCTCCTGATGGGCGCCGCCGTCAAGGTCCTGGCGGTGCCGGGCCATACACTGGATCATCTGGCGCTACTGCTCGAAGAGCCCGGAGGAGAGCACTCCCCACACCTGTTCTGTGGTGACACCCTTTTCGCGGGCGGTTGTGGCCGCCTGTTCGAGGGAACGCCAAAACAAATGTATGGCTCCCTGAGCAAGCTCTCCGAACTGCCACCGGAGACACAGGTTTACTGCGCCCACGAATACACTCGCGCCAATCTCCGCTTCGCTGCGGAGGCTGAGCCGGGCAATGCAGTGTTACAGAATCGAGTCAACCAGGTAGACAGCCTCCGCGCGGAGGGTAAACCGACTGTACCGTCAACGATCGGAGAAGAGCTGGCAACCAACCCGTTTCTTCGCTGTCATATTCCCGCAGTCGCACGGCGAGCTGCGGATCATGGAGCGGCGGAGAATTCAGACGAGGTGGAAGTTTTCGCCACCCTGAGGCAGTGGAAGGACAATTTTTAACCAATCAAGGATGAACGGACTGTCCGTAACGGATGTTGATTTGAGCAACAATCTGGGCAAAAAATGTCCATTTACCGTTGACCAGTCCCAAGAACTCTCTTTAGAATCAGTCGATTATAGATAAAAGCTCAGGTTTGACTCCAAGAATTACAAACCTGGCGCCGACGTAGCAGTAGAAATCCGAAGCTATAACGCATCGCGGGCACCAGCATGGTTCACAAAAAGTTTGCCGTTGCAGTACTGGCAGCGGCCGTGGGGGCCTGCGCGCAAGTTGAAAAACAGAACATTGCGCCGCAGGACGAGTTGTACCACGACAAAAAAGTTTCAGTCTCTCCGCAAACGGAGAAGGCCGGATCCGTCACTCCGGAGGCCGCCCTGGCCCCGGTCGATATTTGGGATCGACTCCGCCGCGGGTTCCATCTCGAGCGCCGACTGGATGACCCAAAGGTCAAAGATTACGTCGCCTACTTCTCCCGCAATGAAGGCTATATGTCCCGGGTGACCGAGCGTTCCCGGCGCTATATCTTCCATGTCGTGGAGAAGCTCGAAGAAGCGAACCTACCGCTCGAGCTGGCCTTGCTGCCGATCGTAGAGAGTGCTTACGACCCCTTCGCCTATTCCCATGCCCGCGCCTCCGGCATGTGGCAGTTTATCCCGGCCACCGGTCGGGCCTTCGGCCTGCACCAGAACTGGTGGTATGACGGCCGCCGGGATGTCGATGCCTCCACAGATGCGGCGATCGCCTACTTCTCCTATCTGTCTGAGCGTTTCGATGGTGACTGGGAGCTTGTCCTGGCAGCCTACAACGCCGGCGAGGGCACCGTTCGTCGCGCCAGGCAGAGGAATGAACGCCGCGGCCTCGGTACTACCTTCTGGGACCTGAAACTACCGCGGGAAACCCAGCGCTACGTGCCGCAACTGCTGGCCCTGGCTGAGGTGGTGTCCCGCCCCGACTACTATCGGGTTCCCCTTCACGACGTCGCCAATGAGCCCTACTACGCCAAAGTAAATGTCGGCAGTCAGATCGACCTGGCCCAAGCCGCCGACCTGGCAGACATCGAAGTAGAAGAACTCTACCTTCTGAACCCCGGCTTCAATCGCTGGGCGACAGACCCCAACGGCAAGCATGAACTCCTGATTCCGAGAACCAAGGAGCAGACTTTCCACGCCGCCCTGAGCGATCTGCCGCTAGATCAACGTGTCAGCTGGCAGCGCTACAAGATCTCCCGCGGAGACACCCTCTCCACGATCGCCCGCCGCTATGAAACCACCGTGGCCGCCATTCGCGAAACCAACAAACTGCGCGGCAATAACATTCGTGCCGGTCAGACACTGTTGATTCCGAGCGCTTCCGGTCCCGCGGGACAATACGCCTACGCCCTGGATGAGCGTGTCCGCCGCCAGCAATCTTCCGGCCGCGGCAGCAAGACCAGCTATACCGTGCGCCCCGGCGATACGCTCTGGGGTATCGCGAGATCACTGGACGTTGGCGTTCGGGACCTGGCCAAGTGGAACAGCATGGCCCCCGGCGACACCCTCCGTCCCGGACGCAAGCTGGTCGCTTACAGTGCCGGAGAAAGTAACAGCCGCACCACCCGCAAGCTGTCCTATCGGGTGCGCAGTGGAGACTCCCTGTACCGCATTGCGCGCAAGTTCAGTATTGAAATCAACGACATTGTCCGCTGGAACAAACTTAGTAAGTCCACCTACCTGCAACCAGGCCAGCGCCTGACGCTGTTTGTGAATTCCGCCGCAAGCGGCTGATACTGTCGCACCATCAACAAAAAAGCCCGCGCAAGCGGGCTTTTTTGATTCCGTAATTCCTATCTCTCTGCACTGCATTGTCATGCAATGATGATGCAAAGATCTGGAAAACGGGCCCCCGCCTTTTAGCGGCGGCCCATTTTCGTCAGGGAGTAAGCTCCACGTCCGCCTGTCCCTTCAGATACTGCTGAACAGCGGTCAGCTCAGAAGTACCCATCATGGAGCCCAGCTGCTGCATCAGCGCCTCCCGCTGCTCCTTGCTCTGACGGGACAGCTGGCCGGGTCGAACTTCACGCAACGCCAGAACAACCTGATCACCGCTGTCGGTCGCAAACGCGGTTACCAGGCCACCGCTGGACTGCGGAGCCGGCAGAGCAAAGGCCTGCTCGACAATCTCACCTCGCTGGCCCATACCACCGCGACGGGTGCCATCGCTCTTCTCCAGAGTCAGCCCCTTCTCCTCTGCCAGAGCGGCAAAGTCGGCAGCACCCTCGAGCGCCTGCTTCAGTGATTCAGCCTCTTCCGCCAGTTGAGCACTTGCCTTGTCACGCTTGAGCCGCTGTGCAATTTGCTCGCGGACCTCAGCCAGCGGATAAGTACCCTCGGCCTTGTGCTCTGTCACCCTGAGAACGACGGCATGGTCATTGCTCAGGTTGAGCACGTCAGAAGTATTTCCATCCAGCATCACTTCCGGCGCAAAAGCCGCATCGATCACCTGGCTGTTGGCCGTGATGCCAGCCCCACCCTGCCGATCAAACAGCTCTGAGGTCTCTACTTTCACACCGAGCTCTTCAGCCGGCCCGGCGAGACTCTCGGCGTTGTATGCCAGATCTGCCAGCCGGGACAGTGCTCCCACAAATTCACGCTCGGCTTCTGCATTCTGCAGCTGCTGGCGAATGGCCGCTTCACGCTCTTCGAAACTCGGCGGCTCGGCACCAGCTACTTCGAGGAGTTTGATAAAGTGTGTACCGCTGTCAGTCTCTACCGGCTCTGATACCTGCCCGACCTCGAGACCCGCCAACGCTTCTTCGAAAGCCTCCGGGAAGACGTCACCGGAGGAGAAGCCCAGATCGCCACCCTCGTCACGAGAACCAAAGTCGGCGGAGTAACTCTTGGCCAGCTCGGCAAAATCTTCACCTTCAGCCAGCTTGGAGCGGATCTCCTCGATCACTTCCTCGGTCGGCTCCTCGAGAAGAATATGTGCGGCGCGCCGGCGCTCACTGGCCGCGAAGCCTTTTACTTCCTGTTCGTACTGAGCGCGCACATCCTGATCGGCAATATCGATACTGGCCGCGAACATCTCGGGCTTCAGCTCGATGTACTCGATGGCCACCTGCTCGGGGCGAGCAAACGCATTTTGGTTTGCATCGTAGTACTGCTGAATTTCTTCCTCTGAAACCTGCACCTCGGAAAGCAGAGGCTCCACCGGCAGCACAGCGTAATCAAAGTCCCGCTCTTCCATTGAAATCGCGACGATTTCCTCGGCATTGGCGCGGGTGGTGAAAGCACTTTCTGTCACTGCATCGGCATATTGCTGCAGAACCAGATCACGCTCCATCACCTGACGGAAACCCGCCGGAGTGAAACGGTTTTGCCCCAGCCACATACGGAATGTCTGCGGATCGAACTGACCGTTTACCTGAAAGCCCGGAATCTGCACGATCTCACGATCCACCGCGGCAGTGCTCATTGCCATACCGCTATCTTTAGCTGCTTGCTGCATTACAGCGCTGTTAACCAGCTGCTGCAGTACTGGCCCGCGAAGCTGTTCATCGCTCAGAAGGTCCGCAGGTACGTTTTCACCGTACTGGTTCATGATCATGGCACGACGATTCTGGATAGCCCGCTGCAAATCCAGGTTGGAGATCTTTTCCCCGTTGACTTCAGCCACCGCATCAGCGGAGCCACCACTGGCACCGGTGAAGAAATCAATACCGCCTATCACCATAATGAAACCAAAAAAAGCCGCAACGATAATGGCCGCTGTGCCTTTGAGGTTGTCTCGCATGGACTGAAGCATGCTCAGCTCCGAATTTAACTCTAATCAGAAACAAAAAAGGCGCATCCAATCGATACGCCTCCTTGAAGCTTTAACTGCTAGGGGTTAAGGCTTCTTAATTTACCGCGTCTTTCAGGGCTTTGCCGGCCTTGAAATTAGGAATCTTGGCGGCGGCGATTTCGATCGGGTCGCCGGTGCGCGGGTTGCGGCCAGTACGGGCAGCGCGCTCTTTAACAGCAAAGGTACCGAAACCTACCAGAGCAACCTGATCGCCTTTTTTCAGGGCGTCAGTGATGCTTTCTACCATAGCGTCCAGTGCGCGGCCGGCAGCTGCTTTCGGAATATCTGCAGATTCGGCAATCGCTTCAATCAGTTCGGACTTATTCACGCTTAATCCCTCTGTTCTTTTCTAGGTATGTTTTGGCGCCCGCCTTGGACACCTGTGCGTTCGAGTCTTGGGTCACCGGCGATTTTGGCGCCGGCCAATAAGCCACGTTTTATACCAACTGCCCGATAGCGGGTCAAGGAACGACGGGGGTTTCAGGGCAGTTGGACGTTTTTACAGCAACCTTGGGGCAGGCTCAGATTATTTTTTGATCTTTGCACCAAAAGGGCCACCCCTTGGGTGGCCCTGACAGGTCAATGAGTGTGCACAGATCGCTGCGATCGCTCCTCGGCCTTCTTCTGCAGCGCCGAGTACTCCTCGTCAGACAGCGACTGCGGCTTGTGCTCCAGCGCGTACTCGAGCACCTGATCGATCCACTTGACCGGCTTGATGACAAGATCCTGCTGGATATTTTCCGGAATATCCCGCAGATCCCTCTCATTGTCCGCCGGGATCAGCACCGTCTTGATACCGCCTCGATGGGCGGCCAGGAGCTTCTCCTTCAAGCCGCCGATACGCAGCACTTCACCGCGGAGGGTGATTTCACCGGTCATCGCCACATCGGCCCGAACCGGGATATTGGTCAGTACCGAGGCCAGCGCCGTACACATGGCGATACCTGCAGAGGGACCATCCTTCGGCGTAGCGCCCTCCGGTACGTGGATATGGATATCCCGCGTCTCGTTAAAGTCCGGCGCAATACCCAACACCTGAGAGCGCGCACGGACGACCGTCAGAGCGGCCTGAATGGACTCCTGCATCACGTCACCGAGAGAACCGGTCTTGATCACCCTGCCCTTGCCGGGCACCGCAGAGGATTCAATCGTGAGTAGTTCGCCGCCGACCTCGGTCCAGGCAAGACCGGTAACCTGGCCGATCTTGTTGTCTTCTTCAGCGCGACCGAAATCAAACTTACGTACCCCGAGGAGATCCTCCAACTGGCCGGGCTCGATGACCGCCTTGCGGCTGGTGGCATCGCGCACATGTTCGGTAACCACCTTTCGGCAGATCTTGGCGATTTCACGATCCAGTCCACGGACACCCGCCTCACGGGTGTAGAAGCGGACGATATCGCGGACAGTTTCGTCCTTCAGCACCAGCTCATCGTCCTTGAGTCCGTTTGCCTTGCGCTGTTTTGGCACCAGGTAACGCTGGGCAATGTTCAACTTTTCATCCTCGGTATAACCCGGGATCCGAATCACTTCCATCCGATCCAGCAGCGGACCCGGGATATTCATCGAGTTGGAAGTGCAGACGAACATCACATCGGAAAGATCGTAATCCACTTCCAGATAGTGATCGTTGAAACTCTTGTTCTGCTCGGGGTCCAGCACCTCCAGCAGGGCCGACGCCGGATCACCGCGGTGATCCATACCCATCTTGTCCACCTCGTCGAGGAGGAACAGGGGGTTCTTGACCCCGACCTTGGAGATTTTCTGAATCAGTTTACCCGGCAGCGAGCCAATATAGGTCCGACGGTGGCCTCTGATTTCAGCCTCATCGCGAACACCACCCAGCGCCATACGCACGTATTTGCGATTGGTGGCTCGCGCGATTGACTGCCCCAGGGATGTTTTACCGACCCCGGGCGGGCCAACCAGACACAGGATCGGGCCTTTCACCCTCTTGACTCGCTTCTGCACGGCGAGATATTCGAGAATTCGCTCTTTTACCTCCTCGAGGCCATAGTGGTCTTTCTCGAGGATCTCTTCCGCTTTTTTCAGGTCATGGCGTACTCGGCTGGCTTTTTTCCACGGTACGCTCAGCATCCAGTCGATGTAACTGCGCAGCACCGACGCTTCGGCGGACATTGGTGACATCATTTTCAGTTTGGCCAGTTCCGCGCGGGTTTTCTTCTCCGCTTCGGCAGACATGCCCGATTCGGCAATTTTCTTCTCGAGCTCCTCAACTTCATTTGGCTCTTCTGAAATATCGCCCAGCTCTTTCTGAATGGCCTTCATCTGCTCATTCAGATAGTACTCGCGCTGGCTCTTTTCCATCTGCTTCTTGACCCGGCCGCGAATCCGCTTTTCCACCTGGATCAGGTCAATCTCGGAATCCATCAGGCCCAGCAGCTGTTCGAGACGCTCCTTGACGCTCACAGTCTCGAGAAGCTCCTGCTTTTGAGGCAGCTCGAGCGACATATGGGCGGCGATGGTGTCGGCGAGCCGACCGGGTTCATCGATCCCGGACAGAGAAGTGATTACCTCATTCGGCACTTTCTTGCTCACAGAGACATACTGCTCAAACTGTGACATCGCAGAGCGCACCAGTGCCTCGGCTTCCGCCTCGGGCAACTCCTCACTCTCCATTTCTTCCACAGTGGCGCGGTAATGCCCTTCCCCTTCGATGACGTCGAGCACTTTTACCCGGCGGCTGCCCTCTACGAGTACCTTCACAGTGCCGTCGGGCAGCTTCAGGAGCTGCAAGACGCTGGCAACAGTACCCACACGATAGATATCGTCCTTGCCCGGATCATCCTCTGATGCCTGGCGCTGGGCCACCAGCAGCACCTGCTTGTCGTCACGCATCGCCTCTTCAAGCGCATCGATGGACTTTTCCCTGCCGACAAACAGCGGGATAACCATGTGCGGGTAAACAACCACATCGCGCAGCGGCAGCAGCGGATACTCTTGTTTGGTGTCGGATTGCTGATCCATAGAACTCCTCTCGGCCCGATCACTGGGGTACTGTGGCGCGGTATTTTGGGTGACGGAGATTTGTTTCACCCGCCATGGCCACCACTTCTACAAGTCCAAGATGGGGGGTGGCTGCTGGAATACAAGTCTAATCTAAGCGCAATTGGCTGCCGACAAAGAAATTTACTGTTTCTGACGGGGCATCGCAGCCATGACACCCTAACGGGTAGTACTGGCAGGTCGCGAGATCGGATTGAAACGGGGCATAAAAAAAGCCCCTGACAGGGGCTTTCCGGTGAGCAGCTTCGAGACGGTGCGTCTTGGGCACCGCCCTCGAAACAGGACAGCGAGAGACTTATTCCTCCGGCGCCGCCTTCTGCTGAGGCGCCTCGTTGCTGGAGTAAACCAGCAATGGCGCCGACTCGCCCTTGATGACCGCTTCGTCGATCACCACCTTGGCCACGTTGTCCATAGAGGGGATGTCGTACATGGTTTCCAGCAATACGGACTCCATGATGGAACGCAGCCCGCGAGCACCAGTCTTGCGCTCCATGGCTTTCGTCGCTACCGCATCCAGAGCGTCCGGACGGAAGTCCAGCTCCACCCCTTCCATCTCAAACAGCTTGGCGTACTGCTTGGTCAGCGCGTTCTTGGGCTCGGTCAGAATCTGCACCAGTGCCTCGCGATCCAACTCTTCCAGAGTCGCGGTGACCGGGAGTCGGCCGACAAACTCGGGAATCAGGCCGTAACGCACCAGATCTTCGGGCTCCAGATCAAGGAGGATCTCGCCAAAGTTGCTGTTGCCGTCCTTGGACTTCACTTCGGCACTGAAACCGATGCCACCCTTCTCAGAGCGGTCGCGAATAACTTTATCCAGGCCGGCAAAGGCACCGCCACAGATAAACAGGATGTTAGAGGTATCTACCTGCAGGAATTCCTGCTGGGGATGCTTGCGCCCACCCTGCGGAGGAACAGAGGCAACAGTGCCTTCGATCAGTTTCAGCAGTGCCTGCTGCACACCCTCACCAGATACGTCACGGGTGATGGACGGGTTGTCAGACTTGCGCGAAATCTTGTCGATTTCATCGATGTACACGATGCCCTGCTGCGCCTTGTCGACGTCATAGTCACACTTCTGCAGGAGTTTCTGGATGATGTTTTCCACGTCCTCACCGACATACCCGGCCTCGGTCAGGGTGGTCGCATCGGCGATAGTAAAGGGGACGTTGAGCAGCCGCGCCAGGGTCTCAGCCAACAGAGTCTTACCACTACCGGTAGGACCTACCAGCAGGATGTTGGACTTGCTCAGCTCCACCTCATCCTTGCTCTTCACACCAGCTTTGGTGCGCAGGCGCTTATAGTGGTTGTACACCGCAACTGCCAAAACGCGCTTGGCACGCTCCTGGCCGATGACGTACTGGTCCAGAATCTCGGTAATTTCCTTCGGCGTAGGGAGACGACCCTCCTGACCCTCGGAAGATTCCTGAACCTCTTCGCGGATAATATCGGTGCAAAGCTCGACACACTCGTCACAGATAAACACGGACGGGCCGGCAATCAGCTTGCGTACTTCCTGCTGGCTTTTGCCACAGAAGGAACAGTACAGCAGCTTACCGTTGTCTTCTCCGCTGTTCTGGTCGGTCATCAATCTACTCCGTGGTCTCTGGCCTGCCGTCAACCGGCTGCCCTTTAGTCTTCTCTAGCAAGATGCTGTCTTTTGGCGGGTTTTTCAAGCCCTTTGTAACGGCGGATACTGAAGGACAGCATAGGCGCGCCAAGGACGAGGAAATTCATCCTCCATGGCGCGCCTGACCGGTCAATCGATCTTAAATATCTTACTTTTCTAGTACCTGGCGACGGGTCAGCACGTCATCGACCAGGCCGTACTCTTTCGCTTCATCAGCACTCAGGAAGTGATCACGCTCTGTATCGCGCTCGATGTCACTCATGTCACGACCGGTATGGTGTGCCATCAGCTCGTTCAGGCGCTTGCGGATCTTCAGGATCTCCTGGGCCTGGATATGGATATCACTCGCCTGGCCCTGGGCCCCACCACTCGGCTGGTGAATCATTACCCGCGAATTCGGCGTCGCATAGCGCTTGCCCTCCGCACCGGCTGCCAGCAGGAAAGCACCCATGCTGCACGCCTGCCCGATACACATGGTGCTGACATTCGGCTTGATGAACTGCATGGTGTCGTAGATTGACATACCCGCAGTAACCGAGCCGCCCGGGGAATTGATGTAGAGATGGATATCCTTGTCGGGATTCTCAGCTTCGAGAAACAGCAGCTGAGCAACGACCAGGTTAGCCATATGGTCCTCAACCTGCCCGACGAGAAAAATGACGCGCTCCTTCAGCAGACGCGAGTAAATATCGAAAGAGCGTTCACCGCGCGCAGTCTGTTCAACCACCATCGGCACCAGGCCGGTAGCTTGAGGATCGAAGGCCAGAGGATTATCAAAACGTGCCATAAATACCGTAGATTCCTTTTGTGGCGTATCAGGCGAGAGCCCCCGGATCTGATAGATCGGGACCTAAAATTTGGACTTTCTGAGCTTAACCGGTCGAAGGCGAGAAAGCCAGCCGGCCTGGGGAGGAGGGAAAGGTATCGGCGACTGCGAGGGTGCAGCCGCCGATAATCAACGCATCAGCCCTGCTGCTGCGGCTTGATTACGTCGTCGTAGGAGCTCTTGACCTCTTTGACCTTCGCACTGTCGAGTACGAAGTCAACAACCTGGTCTTCGAGGACCACAGACTCGACACCGGAGAGCAGCTCGCGGTTGCTGTAGTAATACTCAACCACTTCTTCCGGCTGCTGGTAGGTGGAGGCCAGCTCTTCGACTTTCGCCTTGACGCGGTCGGCATCGACATCCAGCTTGTTCTGCTTGACGATCTCACCAACCACGAGACCGAGCACTACGCGACGCTTGGCCTGATCTTCGAACATCGCGTCAGGCAGCATCTTAGCGGCGTCTTCGGCCTTAATCTGACCACCGAACTGCTGAACCATCTGGCCGCGGAGAGTCTGGACTTCACCGGCTACCAGAGCCGCGGGAATCTCAACTTCGTGCTTCTCGAACAGCTGGTCCATGACCTGAGTCTTGACCTTGTTCAGAGCCGCATTCTTCAGCTCGCGCTCCATGTTGTTGCGCACTTCCTCGCGGAACTTCTCTTCACCGCCCTCTTCAACGCCGTAGGCCTTGAAGAACTCTTCGTCCAGCGCCGGCAGCTCAGGCTTCTCGGAAGACTTCACCTTGATGGTAAAGGTGGCTTCTTTGCCTTTCAGGTTTTCCGCCTGATAGTCCTCAGGGAAGGTCACCTGAATGTCCTGCTCCTCACCCGGCTTCATGCCCAGAATGCCGTCCTCGAAGCCCGGGATCATCTGACCGGAGCCCAGAACCAGCTGCTGGCCTTCGGCCTTGCCGCCTTCAAATTCTTCACCGTCAACGCGACCGACGAAATCGATGGTCACGCGGTCGCCCTTCTGGGCTTTGCGCTTGGTTTCTTTCCAGTCGGACTGCTGCTTGCGCAGAACATCGATCATGTTATCGACGTCTTTGTCAGTTACTTCTGCTACCGGGCGCTCGACTTCGATGCTGCTCAGCTCTACCAGCTCGACTTCCGGGTAAACCTCGAAGGTGGCAACGTATTCCAGGTTCTTGCCCGGAGCGGTTTCCTTGGCTTCGATGCTCGGCTGACCGGCAGGCTTGACCTGCTCTTTCTGCACGGCTTCGTAGAAGGAACGGCTCATTACCTCACCCAGGACTTCCTGGCGCACACCAGCACCAAAACGCTGGCGAACAACCTTCATGGGCACCTTGCCCTTACGGAAACCGTTCAGGCGCACGTTCTTGGCAGCCTGCTGGAGACGCTTATCTACTTCTTGATCGACGACTTCCGCCGGCAAGTTAACCGTAAGGCGACGCTCCAGGCCGGAAGTTGTTTCGATGGAAACCTGCATGTTGATCCTCGTGAGACTTTCTCTTATTCACGTCACGGCGCGATCTGCCGCGCCGCTCTGACTGCGCCGGAGCGCCAACGCATGTATTCGGTTGCCGATGCGGCCATAGGCCGCCACTCAGCCGGGAGTATATGACCCCTTCGCAAGAAACCAGCTACCACCAAATACAAACAGCCCGCACCTCACCGTTCACGGCGGGCAACACGGGCTGCTCAATTCCTTAAGTTGGTGGGGACGGGGAGACTTGAACTCCCACACCTTGCGGCACCAGAACCTAAATCTGGCGTGTCTACCAATTCCACCACGTCCCCAAACCTGTACCTCGGCGCTAACTCATTGATATTTCTGCAATTTACCGCACAAACACCAGGTCCCGGCGACGAGGGCTGCAGATTGTGCCACAGCCGCCGGGGTGCTTCAACAAGTTGCCCGGCAACCTTGGCTGTGCCGGCACTGGCCGACAACCAAAGAGGGCGCCCGCAGGCGCCCTCTCAGCAGCTATCGTACTACCGGAGCAGCTCCCTGCCCCGGTCACGCCAGATTAGACGCGCTCGACGATAGTGGTGATACCCTGGCCGAGACCAATACACATGGTGGATACGCCCAGGTTACCGCCTTCGTTCTGCATGACGGAAAGCAGTGTGCCAGTAATACGCACACCGGAGCAGCCGAAGGGGTGGCCAAGCGCGATGGCGCCACCGTAAAGGTTCACTTTCTTGTCCATCTCGTCCAGCAGGTTCAGATCCTTGAGTACCGGCAGGGCCTGGGCCGCGAAGGCCTCGTTGAGTTCGACCTTGTCGATATCCTCGATCGTGAGACCAGCACTCTTCAGCGCCTTCTGGGTGGAGGGCACAGGGCCGTATCCCATGATGGACGGGTCCACGCCTGCCAGCGCCATCTCGCGCACCTTGGCGATAGGTTCCAGACCCAGCGCCTTGGCCCGCTCCGCCGACATCACCAGCATTACGGAGGCGCCATCGGTGATCTGGGAGGAAGTACCGGCTGTCACCTGGCCGTGCTTGGGATCGAACGCAGGCTTCAGCTGTGCCAGGCCCTCGACGGTGGTGTCAGGGCGGATAGTCTGATCCGTTTCAACCAGGAAAGGCACACCATTATCATCATGCCCTTCAATGGCGATGATTTCCCTGTTGAACTTGCCTTCCTTGGTGGCCGCAGCGGCACGCTGGTGGGAGCGCGCACCAAACTCGTCCATCTGCTGGCGCTGGATGCCGTGCATCATCGCCAGGTACTCGGCAGTCATCCCCATGGAACCCGCGGCTTTGGCCATGTGTCGACCCAGCATCGGATTGGGGCTCACATGCTCCATCATGTTGAGGTGCCCCATGTGCTCGACACCGCCCACTACGTAGACATCTCCGACACCGGCACGGATGTTGGCTGCCGCAGTGTGCAGGGAGGACATGGAGGATCCGCACAGGCGGTTTACCGTCTGGGCGGGGATGGTGTGGGGCAGCCCCGCGCGCAGCAGAATAAAGCGGGCCACGTTGAAGCCCTGCTCATCCCGCTGCATCACACAGCCCCAGATCAGGTCGTCGATTTCGGCCGGATCCAGTTTCTCGTTGCGCTGCAGGAATTTTTTCAGCAGCTCTGCGGACATATCGTCGGCGCGGACATGACGGTACACACCGTTTTTGGAGCGCCCCATGGCCGTGCGGGCGTAATCGACAATAACGGCGTCTCTGGGATTCAAACTCATCAAAATTCTCCTTGCTAGTCGCCACCGGCCCGCTTTGTATTCGGGTCGGCCCGGCACAGGATGTGCCAGCGCGGCCGCAGCCGCGGGAGCGGTAAGGGCTCAGCCCCTCCCGCAAATTTCCACCCACCCGAGCCCGCCTATGGGCTGGAGGGGGTGAAGACTCGGTTAATAGTAGGTTTTGCCCTCGGCAGCCATCTTGCGCATCTGCTCAGTGGGCTTGTACAGCTCACCCAGCTCCGCGTACTTGTCCGCCATTTTCACGAATGCATCCATACCGATCTTGTCCAGCCAGGCAAAGATGCCACCGCGGAATGGAGGGAAGCCAATGCCGTAGATCAAGGCCATGTCCGCCTCAGCCGGGGAATCCACGATGCCCTCTTCCAGGCAGCGGGCCAGCTCAGTAGCCATCGGCACCATCATGCGCTCAATGATTTCATCCTTGTCGAACTCCCGACGCTCAGCCACATGCGGCTTGAGCAATTCGTAAGACTCCTCTGTGGCAACCTTTTTCGGTTTGCCCTTCTTGTCTTCCTCGTAGTTGTAGAAGCCTTTGCCGTTCTTCTGGCCATAGCGCTCCGCTTCATACATGACATCGGAAGCGGCCTTGAAGGATTTACCCATACGCTCCGGGAAACCTTCCGCCATGACTTTTTCGGCGTGAACACCGGTGTCGATACCGACCACGTCCATCAGGTAGGCCGGACCCATCGGCCAGCCCCAGCGCTCCATCACCTTGTCGATTTCCTGGAAGTCAGCACCGTCCCGCACCAGCATCGAGAAGCCGGCGAAATACGGGAACAGAACCCGATTTACCAGGAATCCGGGGCAGTCGCGCACAACGATGGCTTTCTTGCCCATTTTGTTCGCATAGGCAACGACACGGGCCACGGCGTTGTCGGAAGTTTTCTCTCCACGAATAACCTCTACCAACGGCATCTTGTGCACCGGGTTGAAGAAGTGCATTCCGAGGAAGTTTTCCGGGCGCTTCAGCGGCTCCGCCAGAGAGTCGATGGAAATCGTGGAAGTGTTCGAGGCAATGATGGTGTCCTCGGTTACCTTGTCTTCCACTTCGGTCAACACCGCGTGCTTAACCTTTTTGTTCTCGACCACGGCCTCAACAATCACGTCGATATTATCGAAACCGTCATAGCTCAGGGTCGGCTCAATGCGATTCAGCACCTCGGCCATCTTTTCCGGCGTCATGCGTCCACGCTCGACCATTTTGGACAGCAGCTTGCCGGCCTCCTTAAGACCGAGATCGATGCCCTTCTGGTCGATATCTTTCATCTTGATGGGCGTGCCCTTGTAGGCAGACTGGTAGGCGATTCCGCCACCCATGATGCCCGCTCCCAGAACCGCGGCACGCTCGATTTTCTTGTCGGCTTTCTTCTCCCAGGTCTTGGCAACCTTGCCAATTTTCTGGTCGTTCAGGAACAGGCCGACCAGGGACTCGGCAGTGTCAGTCTGGGCGCACTCGATGAACTTCTGCTGCTCGATTTTCAGGGCCTCGTCGCGGCCCACTTTGTAGCCTTGCTCAATGGACTCTACCGCCTTGACCGGCGACGGATAATTGCGCCCGGCCTGTGCGCCGACAAAAGCTTTGGTGGTGAAGAAAGCCATCAGCGCTTCGGTATCATTCAGCGGGATTGGTGACTTCTTGATCTCGCGACGCGCCTTGAAATCCAGCTCACCATCAATGGCGCGCTGCAGTAGGCTCAGGGCAGCTTCTTTCAGGTTGTCATTGGCAACAACCGCATCAACAGCGTGTGCGGTCAGTGCAGCATCCGGCTTCTGTTCCTTGCCCGCAGCAATCCACTCGGCAGCCACGTCGACACCACAAATACGCGGCAGGCGCACGGTGCCGCCCCAGCCCGGAATCAGGCCCAGCTTCACTTCCGGCAACCCGACCTTGGCCTTGTCACCCATGACACGGTAATCGCAGCCCAGGCAGACTTCGAAACCACCGCCGAGCGCGTAACCATTGATGGCGACAACGCTTGGAACCGGCAGATCTTCGAGACGGTTGATATTCTCGTTGTTCTTGTTCATCAGGTCCGCCACGCCCTCCGGGCCGGCGGAGAAAGCGTCGCCAAACTCGGTGATGTCGGCGCCGACAATAAAGACGCCCTTGCCACTGGTAAGCAGCACACCTTTTACACCGTCTGCGGCCTCGATCGCATCCAGCGCCTGGGAAAATTCGGAAACGGTGAGTCGGTTGAATTTATTGACTGACTCATCCTTCAGATCGAAGTTGAGTTCGGCGATGCCACTGTCCAGCATCTGCACCGATAGCGCTTTGCCACTAAATAACATTGAATGACCTCTTTTGCTCTGGGCAGGAAATGCCCGGGGTCGGAGTTTTATTCACCACTGACCTCACCTGTTCGCGGCGAGATCCCGGATACTGCCTCGACAGATCCCGTCTGGTGGCGCTGCTTCTGGCCGGGATCACCAGCCTATTCGCTCCCGGCGAATAACCCGATGCTCACCGCCAGTGAACATAATTTCATCAGGGAATGACGAAATAGGTTCTGGCGGTCAGCAAAGCCCTAGTATAGCCAGATTCAAACGTCTGTTTGAATACCATTTCTTACAAATCAGATGGCGATGGTCACGCCTGAGTTCAATTATTGAGCGCACACAGGAAGGGGAAGGCGCTCAACGCACCGCGGCAACAGTCTACATGCAGCTGACGAAGGCCATCACCCGCTTGGCGCACCCATTGCCTTTTATACTGATTTTCCCAGGGAAGGTCAGACAATGGGATGAGACTTGGCGCTCACCAGCACACAATCGACCTCGCCGGGATTACGAAATCGATGCGGACGGCAACTGCTGAAACAATAACCATCCCCGGGACCCAGCACCGCCGACTCACCCGCAACGGTCACTTCCAGTCGCCCGGAAATGACGACTCCCCCCACATCGCCTTCACCAGTGAGCAGTTCGGGCCCGGTATCCGATCCGGGGGGATAGGTTTCGTACAGCAGCGACAGGCTGGGCTCTTCGTTGTCGGGGGCCAGAAGGCGTTGCTCAATAGAACCCTCTCCCACCCTGGGCATTTCTTTTGCACGGAAAAACACCTGCGGATTGCCATCGAGCTGCAGGGTAAAGAAGTCGGAAAGGGAGATTGGAATTCCGTCGAGCACCTTTTTCAGGGAGCCGACAGAGGGGCTGACACGCCCCTGCTCGATCAGAGAGATGGTGGCATTGGTGACACCGGCACGGCCAGCCAGCTGACGCTGAGACCAGCCATACAGTTTGCGCACTGCCTTCAGGCGCACGCCGACGTCGTCGCCAGCCCCGGTATCGCCAGGGCTCTGCTCCGGAGGCTGCGGTAGCGAATCCCTGCCCGCCATAATCACCCCTCAATCCCGAGAAGCCTACAGTCTACGCCAAGTGTCCGCGGCGGGGAACGCCCCCGCTCGCAGGCTCAGACCATGTCGTCGAAGGGGTTGTCCGCCGGCAAAGTCACCTCAGGATATCCGGGCAGCGCCACTTGCTGGTCCGAGAGCCGGATCTCGTCCTCGTTGACGAGACCCTCGCCAAACCGGTAGATGGCGTTGAGGTCACCGCGCTTGACCCTGGCGTCGTACTCGAGGGCACTCTCGCGAACTCCCTCGTTGAGACCTGCATGGCTGCTCATCGCGCGCTCACCGTGACGCTTTGCCAGCATCCGGCGCACCACGTGGGGAGAAAACACACTGGCGGTGGCATTGTTGCCACCAAAGCCTTTCGAATTGAGGAAGGCCACATCAAGGGACTCCGGATCCCGCTCGCGATGCTCCAGAGCAATATCCAGGTGCGCGTGATGCACATCGTCAGCGAGCTGCTCGATGGTAGTGATTCCCGGCAGAATGCCCTTGTCAAAAATACCCAGACTGGTAATCAGCTGGTCACCGCTGGCAGCGGCCACCGTGTGGCCCAGGTAGGCCTTTACCGCACACACCGGCCAGCTCTCGATACCAAAGGCACCGGCAAGACGATCAAAGATCGCCGACTCGGTCACCCGATTCTGCGGCGTGCTTGAACCGTGCGCCTGGACGAAACTCCTCTGGCGCAGGCTCTCCTCGCCGAGGATCGCACGGGTTTCCGACATTGCCCGGGCAACGGTCAGGTAATTACCCGGCCCCGGAGCGGAAATGGATTTCTTGGTCCCATCGGCGTTCACGAATACATTCGCCACCGCGCCGTGAATGTTCGCACCCAGCTCCAGCGCCAGTGCATCGTCCATCAATATTGCCCACTGGGTACCCTCGCCGAGGGTGAAACCGCAGTTGTCACCAAACGGCCTGCTGGCACGCCGGTAATCGATATCACCGGGGAACAGCTTGCGCAGGCCATCGATACTGGCCAGGGCTCCCATGGTGGTATAACCGTCCACCACCTCCGGAACCAGCGGTGCTTCAGCCGCACCGACCACCGCCACCCTGGCCCGCCCGCTGCGAATATCCTCGACCGCAGCACGCAAGTTATACAGGTAGGTGGCGCAGGCCCCGGCGACGGCACCGGTGGTGCCGACGCTACCCAGGACATAGGCATTGACGAAGTCAGCGGGCATGCTGGTCAGGCCCAGCGCCAGCTGCTTCGAGCTGACCCGGTTACCTCGAAGGCGCGACTGCAGGAGCCCTCCGTTACCGTAGGGATCGAGCTGGCTCATGGCCGAGCTGGCGTATACGGAGACTGCTTCCGGCCCCACCTTCGAGACCACCTTGTCCCAATCAAGTCCCATGGATTGCACGGCATCAGAGGCACCGAGGATTGCAAGTTGCAGGCCGCGGGGATGGAAGCGGGAATTGTAGCGCTCGCCCGGCTCGAAGCCGGTGGGCAACTGCCCGGCCGAGGCAACCGCAATCTCCCGATAGCTATCGAGCATCACCGACAGGTTGCTGCAGCGGACGCGCACACGCCCTTCACCGAGTGACTCAACCTGCCAGTCTGCAGGGATAGGATCCGGCAACTGGCGGGCTGCCATTTCAAACGTCATGCCTCCCGCATTGGTCAAATCGGCCGGCTGATGAAAATGGCACTTGCGGTAGTCGTAAAAGCGCGCTTCCAGCTCGCGGACGAGAGTGGATTCGAGCACCTTACGCTCTGTGGCTTCATCGAGGGGCAAATCCGCTTCCGGGCCGCTGCGCAAGCCCATCAGAGAGGCCAGATCTGCCAGCACATCTCCTCGCTCAGCACCGCCGAGCTTGTCCAGCACCAGGCGCTTGTAGCCACGGTGAAAGGAACTGCGTCCAGCGGGATTGAATCCACCAAAAGCGGTGATAACGGGAAGGCGCTGCATCCTGACCTCCAGCAAAAGCTGACAAAATTTCGACCAAATTTGAGCGGAAGTCAGTTTAGGGGGTGGCGATTCGGCCGGGTTATGGACATACTGGCCAGCAAAATTGATTATCTGGCCAAATGGGCCTCAAGTGGTGGAGAAGTAATGCGAACAGTCACTTTTTTCCTGATCGACGAGATGCTGACCACTGGCACCATGCTGCCCCTGGAGATGCTGCGGGGCGCCGAGAGCCGCGCACGGGTAGAGGGGCAGAAAGAGACATTGCGGCTCGTGACGGCGAGTCTGGATGGGAATGCCGTATCCACCCGCTCCGGCTTTCCGCTGCAGCCGGATGTGGCTCTGGCCGACGCGCCAGACAGCGATATCATCTACCTTCCCACGCTGTGGCGAAACCCCCGCCCCGCCCTGCGGCGCAGTGGGCCCCTGCTGGCCTGGCTGCAACAACAAGCCGAGAAAGGCGCCGCGATCTGCGCGGTGGGTACCGGTGTCTGTTTTCTGGCCGAAGCAGGACTACTCGATGGCAAGCCCGCCACCACGCACTGGCACTATTTCGAGCGGTTTAGTCGAGACTACCCGCAAATCAAACTGAAGCGGCAGTATTTCATCACTCAGGCCGACAAGCTCTTCTGCGCTGCCAGCGTCAACTCGCTGGCCGACGTTACGGTCTACCTGATCCGCCAGCTATTCGGCCCCTCGGTGGCGAGTCATGTGGAGCGTAACTTTTCCCATGAAATCCGCCGCCCCTTTGAGGAGATTGCCTATTCGGAGGGCGCGGTGCACCTGCACCCGGACGAAGAAATCGTCGAGGCACAAACCTGGCTGCGGCAACACTGTGCGGAGGAAGTGCGCCTGAGCGAAGTGGCCAAGCAGTTTGAAATGAGCGTGCGCTCGTTTAACCGACGCTTCAAGCTGGCCACAGGGCAGACGCCCTTGCAGTACCTGCAGAATGTGCGGGTGGATATGGCACGGGAGCTACTGCAGTCCAGCAACTTGTCGGTAAATGAAATCGCCGAGAAAGTGGGCTACCAGGACATGGGCCATTTCACCGCCCTGTTCAAGAAATTCCTCTCCACTACCCCGAGCGAGTACCGGACCACCGTCCGCGCCAAGTTATTTCGGGTCAACACCTGATTTGTAGAGAAACGCCACATCGGGGCCGGCCAGCTCCAACCGGGCCTCGAGGTGATCCGCCAGCCAGCGGAATGTCTCTTCACTGAAAAAACAGATGTGGGTAGGGTCACGGGTGTAATGCCAGCCCACGAACCGCTCGGGAGACATCACCCGCTTGGTCATGATTGCCAGCAGCCCATTTGGACGCAGAAGACGCCAGAGGGCCTCGAGCTCGACACCGGGTGCGGACATGTGCTCAACCACTTCGGTGGTGACGATGAAGTCGTAATTACAATCGGGCTGCAAGACCGACGTATCAGGGACATAGAAAGGGTCGTAAACCTGCAGGCTGTGCCCGCCTTCTTCAAGCAGCCGCGCCAGGAGCGGTGCCGGACCGCAACCGAAGTCCAGCCCTTTCGCTCCCGCGGAAAGGCGATCTAGCAACGGCTCCGCG
The DNA here is from genome assembly GCF_001750105.1 of Microbulbifer aggregans. NCBI lineage: Bacteria > Pseudomonadati > Pseudomonadota > Gammaproteobacteria > Cellvibrionales > Microbulbiferaceae > Microbulbifer > Microbulbifer aggregans. Next base: position 2,569,424 of record NZ_CP014143.1, on the reverse strand, counting down.
CAGCGATTGAGGAAGCGGCGATAGCCCTCGTCCGCGAGGTCGTTTTCGTGCAGGTCGTAATAGGCCCGCTCCCTGTCTGCCGAGAGGTGGAATTCGGGAGGCACGAAAACCAGTGCGCAACGTGCGCACTGGAGATACTCGCGGGAGTGATCGCGGTGATAGGAATGTGCCGCCGGGTGGCGGCACAGAGGGCAATGCAGAGCCAAATCAGGCTGCTTCAGAATCAGCCTTGGATTCTGCCGCCGCTTTTTCCGCGTCGGCCTTACCGTGCTGAAGCAGGTTGCCCTGGCTGATTTCGACTTTACGCGGCTTCATGGCCTCGGGGATTTCACGAACCAGCTCAATGTGCAGTAAACCATTGGCAAGCTGCGCATCGGTCACTTTCACGTGATCTGCCAGCTGGAAACGGCGCTCGAAATTTCGTGCAGCGATCCCACGATGGAGAAAGTTCCGCTGCTCTGATTCCTCGGGTTTTTTACCGGCGATCGTCAGTCGGTTCTGTTCCACCTGAATATCGAGCTCAGACTGCTCAAATCCTGCAACCGCCATGGTGATCCGGTAGCTGTCTTCACCGGTCAGCTCGATGTTGTAGGGCGGGTAAGCAGGTTGATTCTGTTCAGTGCTGTTCATGGTGTTGAGCAGACTTGCCATGCGATCAAAGCCGATGGCGGAACGGTACAGGGGAGAAAAGTCAAAGTTACGCATTGTCATATCCTCAATTCAGAGCAATATTCATAATTTACCCGTCCGTAGACCGGGCTCGATGGGAGGCACCTCTTCAGAGCCTGCCGCCCTCACTTTCTAGATAAGGGTGGGCAATTGCTTTTCAAGGCATGCAAGTGAAAAAAGGATAAAAATGGGAAGCAAGCAAAAAAGAGAGGCCCTGGCCGATCCAAGACTGTTCATCGGTATCCGCCCCACCGCCGACACCCAGCTGTTCCTCGACAGCCTGGTAAACCACTGCCGCCAACAGCTCGGCCAGAGCGCCGAGCGGGATGTGCGCTGGACCAGCCAGGCAAACCGTCACCTGACACTGGCCTTTCTGGGGGAAACGCCCGCCGAGCTAATTCCGCCTCTGGAAGCGGGCATACTGGACATTGCCGACCGCATCCAGGCTTGCCAGGCTCGGGTGGTCACACTCCAGCCGTTCCCCAAGAGCCGCTCTCGCCTGCTCGCTGCCGAACTGTTACCCAACCCGGATCTGGACAGGCTGCACGAGTGCTGCCGGGGACTCATGAAACAGCTGGACCTGGAGCCGGAAAGCGCCGCCTATCGACCTCATTTCACCCTGGGGCGAAACCGCAGGGGCTTTTCCCGCCTACCCCCAGTGATGCTGGACCGCATTGTCGACCTCGACAACATCGTGCTTTACCAGAGCCGCATGACCCCTGGGGGAAGCCAGTACCACCCCCTGCTGGAAGCAGAGCTGTCAGGGCCGGCACAGTCAGGCTAACCGTCGATAACTTCACCGAATTCACTCAACGGAAAAGCCACATTCGCAAACGAGAAGGGCCCGCCAGTGGCGGGCCCTTCTCGTTCTGGACACACAAATGCGTCGACCGGATTACCGTGCATCCGCCTCGACAGATTTCAGTGCGTACTCCGGATACATCACCAGGCGCGGCCGGGACAGGCGCCGGGCGTCGAAGATAAATACATAGGGGACTCCTGCGTCATCGGCAGGAATTGTGCGGCGGAACTTCCAGGTATTGATTTCGTAGGTCTGACGTCCAGCCTCTACCGGCGCTACCAGCCGGTACTGGTTGTGCCCGAGAAACTCGAACGGTATCGACTCACCCCGGGTCGGCTTCAGCTCCAGATAGCGGAAAGTATGCTTACCCTCGTCACCATCGGCGAGCAGCTTTTCCAACCGCTCGCGCTCCCGCCGTACATAGTCGAGCAGCTCTGGATCCACCTCTCGCAGCGGCTCGACCTCCGCCTCAACGGAAGATTCCTGCGCAATACTGGAACTGGCTTCTGCCACCGAGGGTGCCGGAACCTCGGGCTTGCTCACTGGTGCAGCAGCCTTGGCTACGGCGGCGTCACGCCGTTCTTTCTCCGCCTTGGCCAGTAAGGCTGCGACGAGGTTCTCGATCTTTTCTTTTTGTTGCGCAATGCGGCGGTCCCCGGCTGTCACACCATCACGGATCTCCTGAAGCTGCCCATTCAGCTCATCGTAGTTGGACTGCAGGAACTCCACCCGACGCGTACGGCTGTCCACGCCCCGTTCAGCCATCGCAAAGCCATGCTCGGCCTTTCGCAGCTGGCGCTCTGTGTCGCTGCTGGTATTCAGCTGGTGATCACGTTTGGCCTGCTGGAGTTCGCGCCGGCTGACCTCGTATTTGCGCCGGGCCTTGTCGAGGGACTCTTTGGCGCGCTCCAGCTTGTAATCGTAGGAGAGGAGTTCGTTCTCGATATCCTCGATTTCAACCTGGCGGTTCTCCTGGGACTGCTCCATGCGAGCCAGCCTGTTTTTTTCTGCTGTCAGCGAGGCTTGGCTCTGCCCAACAGCAGCCTGCGCCCCCACTACCAAAAGGCCCGCCAGAATCAACGAGCTGTACCGCAATACCGCCATATCAAAGAACCTGTTACCTGGTTTTTTCGTGTCAGATAGAACAAAAGCAACCCGCTCACTTTTTAACCAGAAAGAGAGTTGCTCACGATCAATGTGTAATTTTACGCAGTCACCATCACGCGAGCAATGACCCGATAGCACAACGCGGTTCACACTTCTGGCTATGTCCTGACATGCAGTTTGCCCCCAATGAAAGGCAACGTACAAGCCAACGAAAAATTTGTGACATTTTTGCGATTCCAACGCTTGATTTTTTTTTGCGCGAAAGCATTATGGGTTACAGGGAAAGAGTTAACGAACTCAGTACAAGATCGGACCGGGCGTAAAACACCCATCGCTGCTCAGTCAGCAAACACTCGTTGCGACCTCAGTGTTCCGGCCTTTACATGCAGTTGTCACCTTCCCTAAAGGGCGCCCTACCTTTTACAGCAAACCGCACCAGCGGCCTGCAAGGTTTCTATTAACCGGAGGTAATGCCCATGAAATCTGCGCCTTACGATAACATCGTGTTCCGCGACATCGACAAGTCAGCCGCCCTGGCAGACACCGTCTCCAAAAAACTCGACAAGCTGGAACGTTATTGTGGCGACATCATCAGTAGCCGGGTGGTACTAGAGGCTCCTCATCAACACAAGCACAAAGGCAAACAGTACAAGGCCTCTGTAGAGCTAGGACTGAGTGGCAGCCCCCTGACCATTACCAACGAGGATGAGTCCATTCACCGCGCAGTCAATGCAGCCTTCGCCTCTGCAGAACGCTGCCTGAAAGAGCGCGGCGATCGTCGCAAGGCAATGCGGCATCAGAGTGTCGCCATCCCCGAGCCTGAAGAAGTAAGCTGATGACCGTTTTGCGGGCGAAATACTTTCGCACCTGAGAAACGCAGTCTTTATCCAAGACCATAGAGAGACATGAAAAAAGGCGATGCTTCCGCATCGCCTTTTTCTTTGCCCGGGGTTTGTCATTGCCAGTTAACTGGCCGGTGTACGCATGGTGACGAACTCTTCCGCCGCTGTCGGGTGAATACCGATCGTCTGATCAAATGTCTGCTTGGTAGCACCGGCCTTGATGGCAACCGCAATGCCCTGGATGATCTCACCGGCCTCCGGCCCCACCATATGCGCACCGATCACTTTGTCGCTACGGGAGTCCACCACCAGCTTCATCAGGGTACGCTCGTCACGGCCGCTCACCGTATTGCGCATGGGACGAAACTCAGACTTGTAAATAGTCACCGGGACACCTGAATCCCGCGCCTCTTCCTCCGAGAGCCCCACGGTGCCGATATTCGGCTGGCAGAACACCGCTGTAGGGATATTGTTGTAATCAATCTCAGCCGTGTCCCCGGTCTGCCAATGCTTCACCAGCGCCATCGCCTCCGCGAGCGCGACCGGCGTCAGCTGTGGCTCACCGGTTACGTCCCCAAGGGCAAAAATAGAATGGACGTTGGTGCGGAAGTTATCATCGACAGAGATGGTGCCGTCACGATGCATAACCACACCCAGCTGCTCCAGGCCCAGGCCGCGAGTGTTGGCAACCCTACCGGTGGCGTAGAGCACTGTATCAACCGCCAGCGGTGAACCCTCCGCAGAGTGGACCAGCAGCGAACCATCATCCTGTTTCTCGATGGCCTCCACCTGTTGATTGAAATGCAGGTGAACCCCTTTCTTGCCCATCTCGTCGCGCACAAAGTTACGGATATCCCGGTCGAAGCCGCGCAGGAAAAGGTCACGCCGATAGGAAAGGTGCGTTTCGGCTCCAAGCCCGGCAAAGATGCCGGCAAATTCCACCGCAATATAGCCACCGCCGACCACGAGTACCCGCCTTGGGAACTCTTCCATCGAAAAAACTTCATTCGAGGTAAGAACATGTTCGCGCCCGGGGATATCAGGCACAAACGGCCAGCTGCCCGTAGCGACGAGAATCCGCTCCGCCGTAAATCGCTGATCACCGATTACTACCGTGTGTCGATCTTCAACATGTGCCCGACCATCGATCACGGTGACGCCGGCATTAGCCAGCAAGTTGCGATAGATGCCGTTGAGTCTGGTGATCTCCACGGCGTTATTGTCTCTCAATGTATGCCAGTCAAATTTTCCACCGTCATTCTGCCAACCATAAGCCTTGGCATCATCGAATGTTTCACCGTAGCCACTTGAGTAGACAAAAAGCTTTTTGGGCACACAGCCGACGTTTACACAGGTGCCACCCATGTAGCGGTCCTCCGCCACTGCCACCCGCATGCCCGAGGCAGCCGCCATTCGCGAGGCTCTTACACCGCCTGAACCGGCACCAATGACGAATAAATCAAACTCAAACTCTGCCAAAGTTCACTCCTAAACCCTGAGGTAAAACCCGCGAACGGGCTGATAGATAGTGTAAAAAACCCGCTCAGTATGTCGAGAAATCACTCGAAATCGCAAAAAAAGAGAATCTTTATCAGTCAATTGACACTAATGTGACAACTGTCACATAACGTGGATTGACACCTCTTTGGCGTTTCGATATTCATGTGAAGTGAATCACAAAAATTTGCCTGCTAGCGACAACAACAAACATAGGCACATAGCAATGAACGCCCTATCTTCCCTTTTATCCCAGCGAGCCCTGTGTTTCCTCTGCCTGCTGCTTACCTGCAGCTTCAGCCATGCCAAAACCCATGCCTCTTACCTCACACCAGCCTACTGTGAAGGTCTTGTTGAGCAGTTCGTAGACTCGGGCATGCGCAGCCTCGACACTTACGTCAACAAACACTTCAACCCGGAGTATCGCGGAGGCATCCGTAACACGATCCATTTTCTGGACCAGCGCTCCGAGTGGCTCGGTGAATGTAACGACTACCTCGTCGACACCAACAAAAGCACGGTCTTTTACAGCGAAAAACTCACCCAGGATATTTTTGCTGCAATCGAGTCTCTGTCACGGGAGTTACAGCACGTCCGTCAGGGCGTCGAATATCCGGATGATACCGGTGCCAACAACCCGGCGCCTTTCATTAAAGAGCGTTACACCGAGCTGGCAAAGCTGATCGACCAGCATCACACCAGAGTCCTGATGCGGAAGCAGTTCGAGTAACCGATACGGTCCTGCGGCGGGCTTCCGCCCCCGCAGGTGCCCCGCCAGATTACTGACGGTTAAGAAACTCCTTCAAGCCTCTCAATTGTTCCCCCAGCACCTGCTCAACCGGTGCCGCCAGAGCCTCAAGATTAGTGCCCGGCGCGCCCCACACCTGATATTCCCAGGTAAGAATACTGCCCGACTCCGCCGGAGTAATCCGCCACTGCATTAACCCGTTTACCGGCAGGCTCTGCAATGGACCCAGCCCACCCGTCAATCGCACTTCGCGATCCTGAAGCGCAAAAATCACCCGCAAGTGCTCGACCGATGAATCGTCCCAGCGCTCACAGAAGCACCCACCGGCCAGTAGCTCCATACTGAGGTTGCCGGCAGAGCCCGAATAGGTATGGTCACTGCTCCACCATTCTGGCAACTGCCCCAACGCTTTAAAAACCGCAGCATTGTCCCTGGCGATCACTTCCTCAAACCGGATTGAGAAAGACGATTTTGCTTTGTGAATGACCTCCGCCTGGACACTGCCGGGTGGCAGCACCACCAGGGCAACAGCCATCAACCAGGCATTTCGGTAACCTTGCAGAAACCTCATAACCATTTACTTACCCTGCACGCCCTGAAGAAATTCCTCCGGAGCAGCTAACGTTTATCCCGATTTGCGTCCACCCACTCGCTCTGTTTCATTGCCATTCGCAGCTCGGCTGCTCGAGTGGGGTCACGGCCGAGCAAGCGCTCCTTGAGGCTGCTGGCCACACGCTTGGTGACCGTGCTGAGACGGGGCCGCTGTTTTTCTGAGAAAGGCACAGGCCGACAACTGTGCATCGCCGCCAGCCCGATACGCGACATAAACAGGCTGGCCCCCATCCCCTGCCCCAGCCTCGCAGAGACACTGCTGAGCATGCTGTCACCGACCAGTTCGGGCCAGAGCTCACTGACCGCATACTCGCTGGCGCCACTGTAGGCAACCAGCGCCAGCACTTTCTTGAACAGCCGCCAGCGCACTACAACGGACGGACGCACGCCATAGATCTGTGCCACATCGTCAATCATGCGCAGGGACTGCCTGAGTGCCACGAGTATATCCAGGGTGGCAAATGGACTGAGCCCGACAAGTGCACCGGTCGCGCTGGCCTGGCGCACCACCCGGCGCAGGGCCTCCTGATCAAGGGCCTCGAGGAAGGTAAGCTCTACGTGATGCAACAGCTCGCTGCCATCGTAGTAGTCGGGGGCTTCATCCAAAACGCGGCTAAGCAGCGCGCCCTGGGGTTTACCTTCAAAGTGCTCGGCCAGCTCCCGCCGGAAAGGCCCCACTTTTTCCATCGAGCGACAGTCCCGCAATTCCTCTGCCAGTTCCCGGGTTTCGTCCAACTTGCGCAGAGGTCGCCCGGCGCGAAAGTATTCCCACAGGGCGCTGACAATAGTGATCGAGAGGGCACCAATCACCGTGCCAGCCAGCACCCCCAGCGTCCAATGCCGGTCCATCGCCCATGAAAACAGTTGGTGCAGTTCCCACGCCACAGCACCCGCAGCCAGGCCCAGGGCTGCAAAAAAAGCCGGCTTCCAAAATCGCAACCGGAAAGCGGGCAAACGCAATTCCGAGAAAGAAACCCGATCCGGCAGGGACTCGCCGGTGGTGATGGATCGCGGAAGGCTGTCGGGCTCACCGGTCAGTGTCTCCACCCGGGTCGCACCCCTTTCGCCACGCTTGTCCTCGGGCTCGCTCAGACTTTCAATACGGGTCTGGCGACGTTCCGCCCGTTCATCACTGTTCGTCACACCTTATCTCCCAGCAACAGATTGAGGAGTGCATCCACTCGGATATGGGGAATACACTGTCCGGCCGCCATACCTGCAGGCGGGCGCAACTGTGGTGGAGCGGCGCCGTTGTAATGCTGCCACGCCTTCCCCTCACTCGGCAGCTGGGCAAAAATCTCGGCATTTTCGAAACCCAGGTATCGACCTTTCAGGTCGTGGCCCACCAGCAGCCGCCGGCCATCGCGAAGTGTCTCATTGGAACAACGCACTGCGGAGATTGCCTCGCAGAACAGAGGGAGCCCCTGGTGGCGAGCGCCGGAAAAAGCTTGCTGAAGCTGACTACCGAGCAGCTGTCGCAGGGCGTCGTGATCGGCCGCCAGCACCTGATCCACCTTGGTGGCGGCAAACACCAGACGATCTATACGCGGCCGCCAGAGCTTCCTCAATGGATTTGATCCCCCATAGCGAAAGGTATCGGCAATGTGTCCAAACGCCAGCCGCATGTCATCCAGAGCCTGTTCACCGGCGTACAGGGTGCCGATCATATCCACCAGCACCAGCTGACGATCCAGGTGGCGGAAATGGCTCTCGACAAAGGGGGCAACCATATCCTCGACATACCGCCGATATTGGCGAGCCAGGTATTGGTAGTTACTGTCTTCCGGCAGCGCCTCGAGAGCCTCGTTGCTCTGGCCACGCAAATCCAGCAACGGCAGCACACCGTAATTTTCCCGATCCAGCAAGGCCCTGCCGGGCTGGAGGTAGCTGAGCCTGCGCTGGGTGCGGCAATCGAGGAGGAAGTTACGATATTTATCCCATAGCGAGTCGAGGTGGCCCGGTTCAGCGGCTGCGGAGGGCGACAGCGCCGCGAGTTCCGACATCAGTTCAGGGGCCAGTCCAGCCCGGGCGTCACCATCAATTATGTGATGCTGATGCCGGCACCAGTCGGCATAGCTCATCCCCAGCAGGGGCAGGTCCATGAGCCATTCACCGGGGTAGTCGCGCAACTCCACAACCACTGTGCGGCGTCCATTGCGGCCAAAGCGCCGGGAACGGAGATGAATGTGGAGTTCCATGGCGGAGAGTTCCCGCGTGCTCTGCGGCCAGCGGGGAGGCTGATCCAGAAGTGCCTGCAGGCACTCCCGATAATCGAACATGGGCAAATCCGTATCCAGGGCGGGCTTCAGTTCCGCCCCCAGCAGATCGCCATTCAGGGCCGGACCAAAACCCGGCAACTGGGCTTTCTGGGGATGACTCAACTGGTAGATGAGGCTGGTGAGCAGCGTGGACTTACCCGCGCCACTGAGGCCGGTGATGCCAATGCAGATACGGCGGTCCAGCAGGCGCTCTGCGGCCCAGTGGGACTTGTCCTGTGCGCCACGACGCAACTGTCGCCATTTCTGTTTGAGTTTACTGCTCGCGCCGGAACCGTTGTTGCCGGCTCCCGACTCACCCTCTGCCATAGCCCATTCCATTCGGATCTGGCGGTGCCCATCACCGCCCGCAGAAACTGAGAATAACAGCTCGGAGGGCTGTTCAGCACCTGCCTAATCTGTGCGCCCAAGCCAGTTGGACCCAATCACCCGACCCCGAAACGCAGTGCGGCGGCCAGAATGGCCGCCGCACTGTACTCGGACCGGTAAAAACCTGGCAGGAGGTCAATCCACCAAGGCGATATCGCCTGAGCCCATGACCGAGAAGGAATCTGAAGCGGGGCGGCGCAGCACGATATCCCCGGATCCCATCACCGCACCCTCACCCCGGTCGGCCTGCAGGTGACGACCCAGGAAGTCTCCGGAGCCCATGATATTGACCCGCACAGTGCCCACGCGGCCACTGACCTCGATGTCGCCGGAACCCTTGATGTCCGCCTCGAGCGTCTCTCCGGCAAAACTCTCGAAAGCCAGGTCGCCGGAGCCGCGAATGGAGATCTCACCGCGGACTGAGAGAACGGTTCCGAGGGACAGGTCGCCGGAACCGGTTACCGAGGCCTCCAGGGACTCCGCTGCCACCTTGGCCACCGTCAGGTCACCAGACCCGGTAACTTTCAGGACCAGAGACTCGCTCTCCAGGGTCTCTGCCGTCGCCTCACCGGAGCCTGTCACTGCAACAGACTCAATCACCGGCAGAGATACCCGATAATCCACCGACTGGCCATCACTGACCGTCACCACACCGAAAAAGCGCTTATGGTTGGGCTCCACCCACAGCTTGAGGGTGTCTCCCCTCACTTCCGCCCGGGCAAGGGCTACTGCCTCAGGGGCACCACTGGCGACCACAGAAAAGCTGTCGCCCTGGACAATCTCCAGAGAAGAGCTTCCCTCCAGGTCGATACGGGTAAAACCGGACAGGTCGAAAGCCTGTTCGATGGTTTCCTCTGCGAGCGCAGAGGAGCCTACGGCACACAACAGCAGGGTCACGGCCGCCAGAGCGGCATGAAGACGGGACATAATGGCCATGGATAGTTCTCTCACTTTCAGTTCCTCGTTACACCCATGACGTGGCCAGTGGCCGGTTTGGATGCACCGGAGAACAAATTTCTGGCAATTCAGCCGCAATCGGCCTCACTGAAGCCCGCTTCAGCCAAGGCGGCACGTACCTTGGCGGCCTCCCCGGCAAGTTCCTCGGCACCAGCGGGCTTCTGCTTGGAAAAATCGAAGTCGCTGAGCTCCTCAACCGGGATGAGGTGAATGTGGGTGTGGGGGACCTCGAGACCGGCCACCATCACCCCGACCCGCTGCGGGCTGTACACCGCCTTGAGTCCTTTGGCGACGCGTTGTGCCACATGCATCAGGTGTGCCGACAGATCCTCGGGTACATCATCCCAGTGGTTGATCTCCTCGACCGGAATCACCAGACAATGCCCAGGCTTGATGGGGGAGATGGTCATGATTGCCACTGCCCGATCATCCCGCCAGATGAAGTGCCCCGGCAGCTCGCCATTGATGATCTGGGTAAACACACTCGCCATGGTCTCTGATTCTCCTCGAATCCTTGCTAATTTCCTGCCAGCAGCTGGCGCCGCCCCTCTGCCGGGCTGTATTGGACCACAGAGTCTACCAGCTTCCCCGATCCACGCAGCCTCTGTTTTATCCCCGGGGGCTCCGCCCCGGAATCGCGCACATGAGCTATTCACCGCCACCATTTGCACCGTGACCAACTGGCCACGCCCAATCTCATGCCAACCCGACGAAGTAAGTGACAATTTTCTGACAGACCATTGGCAGCACCCGGTGCTTGGCCTAGTCTGCCTGCCTATCGAGAGAGCGCAGTCGCCGAAAGGCTCGCGGCTTCAATACCAGCCCGAGCAGCGAACGTCGGAGGACACCGGTGACACTAGCGCCAGATGTGGTACTTACATATCGCGGGAATCAATTGTATTCAGGGACGGGTTACGAATCAGCAGCGGGTTTGGTCGCAAGGTCACAGGGAAAGATGACCGGCGATCTCGGCAATACACCGCTGTCGAACCTAACGGGGGAATCAATAGATGACTACGCTTCTCAACCAGGTCGGCGGCAGCCGATTTGTCCATGAGACAGTGGCGGAGTTTTACTCCGCCATCGGTCAGCACCTGTCTGAGCAGGACAGCCATGACCACTACAAGCAGCAGAACCGGCAGGCGCAGTTTCTGAACCATGCCCTGTCCGAAACACCCGAACCGGTGCGCTCGAGCCGCGCCAGTTTTCTCGCCCGGGGTCTCAACCCGGCACTGTTCGAAGCCCTGTTGGAATTTCTCGAAGCCCGCCTCGCGGAACTGGGCTTTTCCTGCCAACTGAGCAGCGCTTTGATGGAGAGTGCCAGCAACCTCTACAGTGACTGCGATCCGGACCTGTCCATCGCCTGCTGACCTGCTCCGGTTGCGACATGGCGGAGCGCTCAATACAATGGCGCTTCGCAGCCTTTATTCCCCGTCTGCCTCCCTGCATTCGGTGAGCGCTACTCAATTCACCCTTCATTCTCAGAGAATTCCCCATGAAGATTGCCAACCACTCCGTAGTGGAGATGCACTACACCCTGAAAGATGCTGAAGGCACAGTCATCGACTCGTCCTCCGGTGGAGAGCCGCTGAAGTACCTCCAGGGTGTCGGCAACATCATCCCCGGACTGGAGCGCGAAATGCTCGATAAGAGCGCCGGCGACAAATTTACCGCCGTCATCCAGCCGGAAGAGGCCTACGGCCCGCAAAACCCCGAGCTGATCCAGACCCTGCCCCGCACTGCTTTCGGCGGTGTCGAAGAGCTGAAGGTTGGTATGGCATTCCGCGCGCAGAGCACTGAGGGCCACCCGATCGAAGTCGAAATCATCGATATCGACGGCGACAACGTCACCATCAACGGCAACCACCCGCTGGCTGGTGTCGAGCTGCACTTTGACATCGAAGTGGTCTCCGTACGCGAGGCGACTCCGGAAGAGATCGATCACGGTCACGTGCACTGATCTGCACTGCGGCGGCTACGGCCGCCGCTTGCATTTTCCCACAATACGAACTCGCGCTTACGCACTTTCCCGATACCGCCTCACCCTCTCCTGCTCTTTTTGCGCCTTTACCGCCTCCCCGCTACCATTCGCTGAAAGCACCGCCACGGAGCCCACATGCCCCGCGCCCTGCCTGACCGCATCATTCTGTTTGATAGCGTCTGTAACCTCTGCAATGGCTGGGCGCACCTGGTGCTGAAGCATGACCGACGCGCACTCTTCACTTTGTGCCGTGTACAATCGCCCGCCGGCCAGCACCTGCTGGCGGAAATGCAACGCCCTCTGGATGCCTTTGAAACGGTCCTTTATCTGGAGAGGGACAACGCGGGGCGGCACCAGGTATATGAAAAGAGCAGCGCTGCCCTCCGGGTCATGGCACAACTGCCTATGCCGTGGAAGGCCCTAGCGTTAGTGCAGTTTGTCCCGCGAAGCATCCGCGACTGGCTCTACGACCGGGTGGCGCGCAACCGCTACCGGCTCTTCGGGCGCAGAGAAGAGTGCCGCCTGCCTACGGCAGCGGAGAAACCGAGATTTCTTGAAGAACTGGACGAGAATGAAGCTGACTGAGCAATATCGACAGCGGTTTGGCGGTATCGCCCGACTCTATGGAGAGACCGCACTGGAGACACTGAACGCGGCGCACTTCGTTGTGATCGGTATCGGCGGCGTGGGCAGCTGGACAGCCGAAGCCCTCGCCCGTTCAGGTGTTGGCAGCCTAACTCTGATCGACCTGGACGATGTCTGCATCACCAACACCAACCGCCAGAGCCACGCACTGCAAGACACCATCGGACAAATCAAGGTCGATGTCACCGCCGAGCGCCTGCGCCAGATCAACCCTGAAATTCGTATCGAAACCGTGGAGGATTTCGCAGCCTCGGACAACCTGGCCGAACTGCTGGATCCCTCGGTACGACCGATCGATGTGGTGATCGACGCCATCGATGCGGCCCGTGTCAAAGCGGCAATTGTGGCCTACTGCAAGGCCCGTAAGATGCGCCTGGTGACGGTCGGTTCTGCCGGGGGTAAGAGAGACCCGGCGCTGATCACCAGCGCTGACCTCGGCCGCACCATCAACGACCCGATGCTCGCCAAGGTGCGCCAGCACCTGTACCGCTTCCACAACTTCCAGAAATCACGCAAGCGGCAATTCGGCGTGGATGCCATCTACTCCACCGAGCCCATGGTCTATCCACAACCGGATGGCCAGGTCTGCCAGCAGAAGTCCGCCATGCAGGATGGCGTCAAGCTGGACTGCAGCGGCGGTTTCGGTGCGGCCACCATGGTCACCGGAACCTTTGGCTTTGCCGCCGCCAGCCGGGGAATAGAGCGGCTGCTACAGCAAACCAAGTGAATGACGCCCACGACCGGGCCCTGTCATTCACTTTTGCCGTGGTGGACGAAATGCAGCGCCTGGGCCAACAGCGCATAAAAGCCATTACTGCGCGACTGGCTCAGGTGCTGGCGCAGGCCGAGATCGGCGAACAGCTTTTCGAGGTCGAGACTCTCGATCTCTCCCCCACTGCGGCCGTCGATTTGCGATAACAGTAATGCCGCCAGTCCCTTGACCACCCGACTATCACTATCCACCGCGAAATAGTGCTTTCCTCCTTGCTCCCGGTGCACCAGCCAGGCTTCTGACTCACAGCCTCGTACCAGATTGCGGGGGGTGCGGATTATCGGTTTGGCAGCGATCGATTTACTCCAGCGCATCAGCTCCCGATAGCGGTCCTGCCAGCTGCGCTGTGACGCCAACCGCTCGAGGCGCAGGGCAGACAGGTCATCACCCTGCCACTCGCCTTGAGTGGCTTTTACACTCCCTTGCGGCTCGCTGATGCGCTGGAACTCCCTTACCGCATCCAGAAACGCCTCGCAGTCGCGCCAGGTCGTGTAGCCCGCCACAGACGCGCGTACCGTCGCGCCCTCACCAGACGCACGTATCAGCGGTTGCGCACAGTGATGCCCCACCCGCACGGCGATATCCCGGCCATCGAGCCACAGGGACAGATCAGCGGGAGCGGCATCCACGGGCGCAAATGCAACGATGCCCAGATTGTGCTGGGGCTGGCTGAGTAGCCGCAGGTGTGGGAGCTGGGCCAGTTCACGGTGAAGCCATTGCAGCATCGCCTGTTCGTGCGCCGCCATCGCCTCCCGGTCCTGCTGCTGCAGAAAAGCCAACGCAGCGCCCAGCCCGGCCAGGCTGCCAAGCGGTGAAGTGCCAGCCTCAAACTTGTGCGGAAGATCGGCGTATTGACTCTGGTAGAGCCCCACTTCCGCAATCATTTCGCCCCCACCCTGCCACGGCGGCATTGCGGCCATCAGGTTCTCACGCCCGTACAGCAGCCCCACCCCGGTGGGGCCATAGAACTTGTGCGCGGAGCACACGAAAAAGTCACAGCCGAGAGCCTGCACATCGACTCTCTCGTGCGCTGCCAGCTGCGAGCCGTCCACAATCCAGTGAAGCTCTCGGTCGCGCAATTGTGATGCGATGGACGCGAGGTCGGGACGCAGGCCCAGGGCATTGGAGCCGCCCGTCAGGGAAACAATGCGTGTGCGCTCCCCCAGCACCTCACCCAGGCGGTCAAACTGTGGCACCCCGGCAGTGTGGGGGACGTAGCGGAGCTTCAATCCGTAGCGTGCTGCCATCATCTGCCACGGCACCAGGTTGGCGTGGTGCTCGATCGTGGACAGTACGATTTCATCGCCGGCCCTGAGCCCGCAGCAGAGACTGTTGGCAAGCAGGTTGAGCGCCTCGGTCGCACCGCGGCAGAAGACAATTTCCCGACCCGAGCGCGCGTTCAGAAATGAGGCGGCCTGCTGCCGCGTCTGCTCCACCATTTCAGTCGCGCGCCGCGCCAGGCGATGACTGGAGCGATGAGTGTTGGCATTGGAGTGGCGATAGAAGTCGACGATGGCATCGATTACCGGTGCCGGCCGCTGGGTCGTTGCCGCATTATCCAAATAGATAAGGTCGCGGTTCTCCCGCTGCTCAAACAGGGGAAACTGGCTGCGGAAGCTTTCCGGGGAATATTTGCTACTGGTCATGGAGCGAATGATAAGGCAAACAGACGCTGGGTATTCTGGCGGGTCTGCCGCGCGACGTCCTCAACCCTCATGCAACGCAGTTCAGCCAGCGCCGCAGCAATGTCAGGCAGGAGCTCAGGACTGTTGCGCAGGCCCTGGCGACCGCACAGCGGCATATCGGGGGCGTCACTTTCCAGCAACAGCGATTCCATCGGTGCCGCAGCCACAGCCCGGCGCGTCTTGGCCGCCCGCTCGTAGGTAATGGTGCCGCCGACACCGAGGTAAAACCCCAATCGCCAGTATTCACTGGCGATTTCCTCACTGCCACTGAATGCGTGAATGACACCACCCCTGGCTGGCTGGACCTCCTTGAGAATCCGCAGGACTTCCGCGTGATACCGGTGCACATGGATAATCAAGGGGAGATCAAACTCACAGGCCACCGACAACTGCAGGCGAAAAACCGATTCCTGCCGCGGCAGCGGCACCTCGATGCCCTTATCGAGCCCACACTCACCGATCGCCACACAGCGCTTGCGGCCGGCATTGTCTGCGAGTCTCTGGCTCAATTCATCATCGGCAACTGCCAGATCCTTGATCCACCAGGGATGCAGCCCGACAGCGCCATACCAATCCGCCTCACCGTTCACCAGCTCGAACAGCGTGTCCCATTGCTCGATGCTGACTCCCGGAATGATCATACCCGTCACTCCCCGGGCACGGCTGCGCACCCACACCGAGGCGCGATCAGCATCAAAGGCGTCAAAGTCGAAGTGGCAGTGGCTATCGATCAGTTCCAAAACAGACCCGTATCCAGTCCAGTATTCATCCCGGAAGTTTAACATCTGCTGGTTGCGGGCAGACCCCGTGCGCCAGTCACGGTAAAATGTCCGCACTGAATTCCGGAGAGGTCCTCGTGCTCGAAGCTGTACTACCACTGGTGCTGTTTGTGTTTTCTACCAGTATCACCCCCGGTCCCAACAACATGATGATCATGGCCTCGGGGCTAAACCACGGCGTGCTGCGATCGCTGCCCCATTTCATGGGTATCTGTCTGGGCTTCCCCGCCATGATCATGGCCATCGGCCTGGGGCTGGGGGCGGTGTTCGAGCAATTCCCGTTGCTGCACGAGCTGATTCGCTGGGCAGGTATCGCTTACCTGCTGTACCTGGCCTGGGTGATTGCGGGAACTCGCGCCGTAGACCAGAAAGAGAACCATTCCCCTTTCACCTTCTGGCAGGCTGCTGCCTTCCAATGGGTCAACCCCAAGGGCTGGGTCATGGCGGTCGGTGCCCTGGCCGCGTTTTCCACCCCGGGCGGAAGTGCCTGGCTGGATGCGGGTCAGATTGCCCTGACATTTATCTTCATTGGCGGGCCGTGCATCACCATCTGGATGCTGTTCGGCGTCGGCATGCAGCGCCTCTTGAGTGACCCGGTACAGCTGAGACGCTTCAATATTGCTATGGGGGTTTTGCTCGTTGCCAGCGTGATCCCCATGATTCTCGACTAGCCACGGCGTCGGCATTTCCCTCGAATCTCCCTCTGAACGTCCCGGGGCAGCTGCTTCCACAACTCTGCCCTACTCCCCCCTTGAACCTTCACAGCTCGATCCCAAGGCTTATTGATACAGGCGGGGCATGAAGCCCGCACAGTCCATTCACTCAACTTGAGAGAGGTCGCTATGGATATGAAAAAGCTTGCACCATGGAACTGGCTGAAAGAAGAACAGGACTCACACACCTCCGGATTGAGCCCGAGCGCGGAACCGCGGCAACACGCCTCGGCAGTTGCCAGAATGTATGACCGGCTCGACCAGATGTTTGACGACCTGTTTCACAGCTCTACCAACGGTATCTCGGGAAAACATGGCAATCCGGCGGATATCGAGGCCGAAACCCTGCTGCTCAAACCCAACATTGACATCGCGGCAACCGAGCACGCCTACACCATTACAGTCGAGGCTCCGGGGGTGGAGGAAAAAGATATTCAACTGGAACTACTGGGCTCTACCCTCATCATCAGCGGAGAGAAAAGGCGCTGTCATCCCGAGGAAGAACGGCCACACTTTTACCGTATCGAGCGGAGTTTCGGCACATTCCGTCGCATCCTGTCCGTGCCGAGCGATGCAGAACTGGACGGAATCGAGGCGAACTTTGCCAACGGTTTGCTGGAAGTTCGCCTGCCGAGAGTTTTTGAGGAGAAAAAGAAAGGCAAGCGGATCGATATTGCTACCGCAGCCTGAAGCATCGCATCGTTTTGATGGTGACGGGATACCCTTTGGGCCAGCCAGAGTGTGGTAGCCCGTGGCAGGACTACAAGTGGAGGCGCGACGCAGAGTGCCGCAGGAAAGTACCACCGGCCCCGATTTTCTGCCTTTGATCAACTGTGTCTGTTCGGTGGGAATTGACGGGAGAGCAAAGCGGGCACTGCCCGCTTTGCTCCCGGCGGCGTCGATGGAGGCAGGTCCTCGCTCAGCTCTCCTGAGTCGAGGGCTGAGTTTTTAGCATTGCGGCTCGCTCTGCCCGGCCAACCTCCAGCTCCACACGGAAATTGCTGACCATCTGCTTCAGGAATAACCTCGGCGCAAACTTGTAAAGGTAGGCGCCAAGCAGTGTCTTATCCAGAGGAAACAGCCGCTCCTTGCCCTGCTCCAGCGCCTTGACGATGCGCCCCGCCATCCACTGCGGAGTGCGGACCTGGCCGATAGTGCTCTGCTTGTGTTTCGCGCGGCCACCGTCACCGGACAGGGCGTTCTGCTCAATATTGGTGGCGACAAAACTCGGGTACACCATCAACACCCGGATGCCATCTTCCCGCACTTCCTCACGGAAGGTTTCGAAGTACTGGTGCAGAGCACTTTTCGCGGCACAGTACCCGGCGCGGCCGAGCACCGGCATCCAACCAGCCATGGAGCTGATATTGACCACGCAACCCTGCGCACGTCGAAGCGGCTCCAGCAGACCCTGCGCCAGCTCCACCGGCGCATGGTAGTCCACTGCCATTACCCGACGAATAACCCGGTTACTGGTCAGGGTAGACAGACTCCTGTGGGTGATACCGGCATTGTTAACCAGCACATCCACCCGTTCAAACTGCTGCTGCAGCTCTTCCACCAGCCTGGCGATCTCCGACTCATCGGAAAGGTCCGCCACAAACACATCCGCGTCCAGACCCCGCTCGCGCAGACTCGTCGCACGCTCCTCAAGTGCGTTTCGGTCGATATCGATCAGCGCAAAGCGAGCGCGCTGAGACTGGGCCAGAGCCTCGACCGTCGCCCAGCCGAGGCCGCCGGCAGCGCCGGTGACAACGAAAACTTTTTCAGCGCTCATGCCGACCCCTCCAGGACCGGCTCCGCCCCACCAGCGACATCGACGCCAAGCGCCTCCCGCGCAAAGTAGGCGAACGCCTCAGCGGAGGTTTTCTCCGGCACGAACCCAAGCTCTTCCTTGAGCCTGCGGTTCAACAGCACCGGGCGATACTGCAGGAACACCACCTGGCCAGGCTGGTTGTCGGTCAGATGCAGCGCATATCCGATGGTCAGCACAGCCTTGACCAGCCATACCGGCGGGCGGCGCAGCGGCTTACCGAGGAGCCGGGCGATTTCCTCCGGCGTCAGTGCACCATCGCCGGCCAGGTTGTAGATGCCGGCAGCGTCGCGGGTTACCCCGAATTCAATCGCACGGATCACGTCCTGGTCCCAGATGAAGACGAACGGTGAATTGTGGCCACCCGGATCGACAATGGCGTTGCCGGAAAAGAGCTTGGCGATCTTGTTGTTGGTGTTGGCACCAACGATGGAACAGGGCCTGAAAATCAGCTGGCGCAACTTCGGAAAGCGCTCCCGATATGCCGTCAGCATCTCTTCCACCAGGCGCTTGTGGTCGGAGTAACCAAATTCGCGGTTACCACGCAGGCGATGGTGCTCCTCAAGCCACTCGGGATTGTCCGCATAGTAGCCGTAAGCCGCACCGCTACTGGTCACGGTGATGTGTTCGACACCAGCGTATACACAGGCCTTGAGGACATTCTCGGTGCCCTCTACATCGATGCGGTACTCTTTCTCCCGATCGCGTCCGGCAGACATGACTGACGCCAGGTGCACAACATGGGTAATGGACTCCGCCCGCATCAATTCGCCCAGTGCCGGGTCGCAGATATCGAGAGTAAAAATGGGAAACTTGGCCGGGCGCGAGCGAATATCCACCCCCACCACAGACATCTCCCGGGCCAGCAGCTCGCCCAACTGCAAACCAACATAGCCGGCCGCGCCGGTAATCAGCACTCTCTTCTCACTCATAAAAAACTTCTTTTTTCTTATCTGTTTTGAAATTCAGGTGTACAGGCCGCAGTAGAAGAACACTGGCTATGACTTTTCCGCTCGCCGTAATTCCAGATACCGGCCAGCGCCAGTCCACCGACCAGGTGCCAGACACCCCAGAAGCCAGCAACCACCAGCATTTCGCCGGCGCCTGGGTAGAAAGTGAAGAGGATGGCCAGCGCCAGCCCGGAGTTCTGAATCCCCACTTCCATCGTTACCGCGCGGCGTTCCGCGACGGGCAGGCGCATTACACGACCGCTCACATCGCCGATCCAGAATGCCAGTGCGTTATGGGCAACCACCAGCAGCAGCACCGCGCCGGCCACCTGCAGGGCGGTCTCCCAGTGCTTGGAGAAGGAGATCACCACAAACAGAAGGAAAACCAGTAGCGAAGCGGTGCGGAAATAGCGCTCGCTGGCGCGGACAAAATTTGGGAAGTGCGCGCCAACCACCATACCCACCAGCATCGGCAGCGCCAGCACGAGCAGCACCAGCGTGATCATGCTCTCCGCCGGCAGGGCGATTTCCTGCAGCAGTTCGCGGGTATGGGGGTTCAGGCTGCCGTAGAGCGCGAAGTTGAGTGGTGTCATGACCACCGCCGCCAGACTGGAAACCGCCGTCATGCTCACGGAAGTCGCGACACTGGCGCGACCGATCCAGGTCATCACGTTCGAGAAGGTTCCGCCCGGACAGCAGGAAACAAGAATCATACCCAACGCCAACCCGGGGCTGACATCCAGCAGGTAAGTTGCCAGGCAAGTCAGGGCCGGCAACAGGAGAAACTGGGCAATCAGCCCGGTGACCGGCGCCACCGGCCGGCGCAACACGGCGCCGAAATCCGCTGGACGCAGGCCGAGGGATACGCCGAACATCATGAAGGCCAGCACCGCGTTCAGCAGCACCAGAGCCGTCGGCGACATCTGGAAACTGCTGACCACCGACAAGGTATCGTCCACTATGCTGCTCCCGCACTGGTTACCAATTGCTCAGTATCCCGCGGCGGCAGATCCCTCTTCAAGTCTGCGGTGTGACTGCGCAGTGCCTTGAGATAGCTGTCCTTGTGCACGTAATAGGCCATGCGCTCCAGGTCCAGGTAGTTCATACCACCGTCCTCGCGCACCAGAGCCTTCTCACGCTTCTCCTGGCGCAGCGCCTCGGCAGAGCTGGCTCCGTAGGACAGCTGGTGGATATAGAGTGCCACCATCTCTGCCTGTTCGTTGCGCCCTTCCCAGCCGAGGCCCGCCGCTTCCACCATACCCATCAGGAACAGGTTGTCGTATTCGGGATGGAACACATTCAGGTACATTCGCGGCGCGTAGCCCTGCCAGTTCAAGTGTGATGAATCGATAAACGGGTAATGGAGCTTGTAGCCGGTGGCCAGCATGATCATGTCGTAGTCTGCGCTGGAACCGTCCTTGAAGGTCACGGTGTGGCCCTCAATGGAGGCAATGTCCTTGCGAGGCTGGATATCACCGTGACCAATATGGTGCAGGATCAGCGAGTTGATCACCGGATGGGACTCGAACATCTTGTAATCCGGCTCCGGCAGCCCGTACTGGCTCGGGCGGCCCAGCATCAGCTTGCTGATTGCCGCGCTGATTCGCTGCTGCAGCCAGCGTGGCAGTTTGACTTTGCCGCCCACCGCATCAGTGGGCTTGCCGCCGATGAACTTGGGCAGGAAGTAGTATCCCCGGCGCAGACTGATATCCACGCTTTTGGCCCGGTGCGCGGCATCTACGGCGATATCGGCCCCACTGTTGCCACAACCCACCAGCAGCACCCGCTTGCCCTCGAACATGGCCGGATCGCGGTAGTCCTTGGAGTGCAACACTTCGCCGGCGAACTCGCCGGGCAGCTCGGGCATATTTGGATGGTGCAGTGTGCCGTTGGCAATCAGCAGACCGCCGAAGGTCCGGGTCTGCTCCTCGCCATTGCAGCGCGTGGTGATTTTCCAGTCACTGCCGTCTCGCTCACAGCGAACGACTTCAGTGTTGAATTCGTAGTGATCGTAGAGACCAAATTCGCGCGCATAATCGCGGAAATATTGCTTGAGCTCCGCATGATGAGGGAACTGGGCCACCGATTCTTTCATCGGGAACTCGGCGAATTCCGTCATCTTCTTTGAAGAAATCAGGTGCGCCGACTCATACATGGTGCTGGTGGGACTGTCGATATCCCAGAGCCCGCCCACATCGCTATGGATCTCGAATCCCACGCAGGGGATGCCGTATTTGCTCAGGTTGCGCACTGTGCAGAGCCCCATGGGGCCTGCGCCGATCACCGCATATGGTTTCATTGTTATTCTCCCGCTGGCACTGCTTGTCTTGCCCGGCAATATACCGTGACAACCTCAACGCATGTCGTCATAATCGGGCAACCATTGGTTAATTCCGGACAGCAGTAGTGAAACCGGCCGATAACAGAACCGTCACCCTGAGCTATTCCCGAGCCATTTTAGCGGCTTTAGGCAGCCTTGGGCTGGAACCCCCCAGGGCCGCAGAGCCAATCTTGTCCGGGATAGACGAAAATGACCGAGTCCCCATGGAGATCCAGGAACTATTCTGGACCGCCCTCGCCGATACACATCCCGACCCATTACTGGGCATCAGGATCGGCCAGGCCATGCAGACCACCCAGATGGGACTGGTGGGCTACCTGCTGATGACCCAGCGCAGCCTCGGCGAAGCAATCAACCAGCTGCTGACCTACCACCCCCTGGTCGGGGAAGGAGGACAGTTTGAGCTGCGCCGCGGCGCCCATCACGCGGACCTCTGCTACCAGCCCAACTACTTGCGCTGCGCCCGCCTGCGGGTCGAGACCGTACTCTCCGCCTGCCTGGCACAAACCCGCAGCATGACCGGCAACCAGTTCAGAGCCCAGAGCCTCCTGCTCGCCTACCCGGCCCCCTCCCTGGCGGTGCAGCAACAGTATCAGAATCTGCTCCAGACCCCGGTGCAATTCAACGCACCGGTTTCCGCAATAAGGCTGCGCCCACAGGACCTGGATATCCCCCTGATAGCCGCGGACCAGCAGGTGATGGCGCGCCTCAAGCCCGAGGCAGATGCCCTGCTGAAGTCCCTGACCCACAAGAGCCTGCAGCTGCGCGTTGCGCATCTGTTACAGCAGGAGCCGCAGCTCACCAGGGAGCAGGTGGCAAGTCGACTTTGTATCAGCCCGCGCCACCTGGGCCGCAAGTTACAGGAAGAGAACGCCAGTTTTCGCGCCATTCAGGATGAGGTGAGAAGCCACTACGCCTGCCAGTGGCTGGGCCAGAAAGATCGCAACAATGCGGAAATCGCGGCAGCGCTGGGCTACTGCGATGAAAGCGCTTTCGGCAAAGCCTTCCGCCGCTGGACCGGGCTGTCCCCGAAGAACTATCGCAATCAGCAAACGCCAGACTGAGCGCCGGCGAGAAACATCTCCAGCCTCGGCAACAGCGGAGCGAGGGATTTATAGCGCGCCTCATCCGGAGACAGTCCCGCCACGGCCTCCTCAAGGCTACCCAGGGCACCGGGGACAGTGTAGAGATCTGCCAGCGGGTTCAGGCTCACCCGGATGGTAAAGACCACCGCCCCCGTCTGTGGCAGTCGGCGCAGAGACTGCCGCTCTACCCGCAGGTAGAGCTGTCCATCGTCCGCCGCCGAGGTACCTCGCTGAAGCAACTCAGGAGAACTCACCACCGACCAGTTGCTGCGCCAGACCGGGTAATCTGCCAGCAAATGGTCGAAGAAACGCGCCACCTGGGTGGACAGCTTGTCGGCAAAGCCGGGCACCGGTCGGTGAATCATGTCCAACGGCCGACCGATTTTCTCCTCCAAGCGCCAGTAGCTGGGGGCGGCCAGAGATGCCGCCGTGAGCTCGTAGCCCCGGGGACCGGGCTGCAGGATACAGACGTCATCCGCAATCCAGAGGCTCGCCGCCCAGAGGGGCTCGCCAGTTCCGGCCAGCGGCCAGCGCAGTGCCGCCCCATCCTGATGCCACTGCAACACATTCCCCGTGCGGCTGTACTGCGAAGCATGATTCCGGCACAGATGGCCGAGCAGCAAGGTGCTCAGCTCACCCTGGGCTTCGTGCGAGCGTGGCTGAGCCGCGAAAACGCGCTCGCCGAGGCGCCGCCGGGCCGTCAATTTGTTGTGGTAATAGTGGTGCAGGCCCGAACAGGGCTGAATCCAGGAGGCAGGCTCCAGGCGCTGCAAGCCCATGTGGACCATCTCCTGATGCCGCATAAACGGCAACAGAAGCGGTTCAGGCTGTGCGTAGCGCCTGTCACCTGCGGGGTGCGGCAGACCCGCACCGCGAGGGCTCATGAGAAAATCAGAGTGAAGCAGTGGCCTGGACAGAGGCTGCACGCAGCGCCGCCAGGTCCTCCACCCACACGATGTCGGCGGGCGCCACTTTCTGGCCAGTGGCGCCGGACAGGGTAGCGCTCAGCTGGCGCAGCTGTTCAGCCTTGGCGATACCTTCCTCGAGAGGCATTTCCACCCACACCTGACCTTCCTGATCGACCACTGTGCGTACTTCATCGTCACCGGCCGCGCTCACGTGGCGATCGATTGCAGAGGATCCACCCGCCGGCAGATAGATGGTGCCGTTGGTGAAGTCCACCGCAAAGGCCACAATGCCCGGCAGGATGCCGAACAGCAGCGCCGCGCCATCGAGGATGACCACTACCGGATCGACGCGACCACCGGTCTGCCCCTTGCGCTCTGGGTACAGGAAGTATCCGCAGGCAGTCAGGTTAATCGCCATAGTGAGCAGGCAAGTGGCAGCAATGCCGCGTTTCACAGTCTTCTGCATTTCTGGTCTCTCTTTTGTCAGAGGATATGGACCGGGCGGCTGAAATTGTGCGGTAGTCAACCGACGACGCCCAGATTAAAGTCGCCAAGCTTACCGAAAGGCCGCTCAGGCGGAAAGTAGCGCCACCCGAGCAGGATGTGTCACAGGTCGCAAAGCGGTGAGGAAACAGTCGAGAGAAGCACGCGCCTCTGGTTAAATCGGCCCATAAACATAATTAAGGAGCGCATTATGCAGGCATTCGCTCGCCTACCGTCCACCCTCTTCAACCTGGCCACCCTGCTCGTTACCGCAGTGCTGGTCACTGCCTGTGCGGCACCTGGCCAGACTCGCCAAGACCAGCGCCAGCATATCGATCGCACCGAGCAGCAAGTGCTGACAGAACTGTTCCAGTTGAAGCCCGACCTACGGAACGACCTGGCCCGCGCGCCAGGCTACGCCGTGTTTAGCAACGTCAACGTCAACCTGCTCCTGGCCAGTGCCTCCACCGGCTACGGCGTGGCGGTAGACAACCAGACCCGCCAGCGCACTTACATGAAGATGGGTGAGCTGGGCCTTGGCCTGGGTTTCGGTGTGAAGGATTTTCGTGCCCTGTTCCTGTTTGACTCCCCTGAGGTGATGGACCGTTTCGTCAACCGCGGCTGGTCTTTCGGCGGCCATGCTGATGCGGCGGTGAAAGCCCAGGACAAGGGCGCGGCGATTAGCGGCGAAGTTGTGGTAGACGGCATGCGCGTATACCAGCTGACCGAGAGCGGTATTGCCCTGCAGGCTACGCTGAAAGGCACCAAGTTCTGGAAGGATCCTGAGCTGAACTAAGTCTGGACTGTGGTTGCGCAGCCCGGGATCGGCCGCCTGAGCAATTTTGCCACGGCAAAGCCGCGCGTCGCGCAACCGAACAAAACTTGACCAATCTAACGCCAATTCCGGAACCCCAGGCGCGCGCTTCCCGCGCACTGCCTAAACTTTAAACAGCACCAGCTGCGGAATGTTAGGGAGCAGTAAACGATTTTCTGAAAGTGCGGGATTTCGCACTTGTGCTCTGACCCAGGCAGTCAGCAGTCGCCACGGTTTCAACACCGGAAATTCGAGGGAGCAGTAGTCGTAGCAGGTGCCGCCAGGGAACGGCTAAAGCACGGTATCGTCCGCGGTACCGTGCTTTTTATTTTGCCCGCTCAAACCATTCTTCCCCGCCGAAATGGTGCCCGACCTGCAAAGATCCGCGCTTGCCTGTATCCTTGCCCGATTCTTCGAACGGGAGTCCTCTCAATGCATATCACCTGCGCTTTTGATAGCGGCAACATCGAAATCGTAAACGCCGACAGCAATCCCATCGAGCTGGCCATCCGGCAGGACAATAATTCTGATTTCTATCAGTGGTTCCATTTCCGCCTCGAGGGCGAGCCCGGCAAGGCCTACCCATTGCGTATCACCAACGCCGGCAAGGCCGCCTACCCCGAAGGCTGGGAAAACTATCGTGTTTGCGCCTCCTACGACCGCCACAACTGGTTCCGTATCGGCGCGGAGTACGATGGCAAGGTCATGGACTTCACCGTTCAGCTGGACCAACCGGCGATTTATCTCGCCTATTTCGCACCTTTTTCCTGGGATCGGCACCTGGACCTGCTCGCCTGGGCCCAGGGCAGCGATCTCGTCAAGCAGGAAACCCTCGGACAAACGCTGGACGGCCGCGATATGTCCCTGCTGACCATTGGCGACGCCGACACCGCCAAGCGCCGGGTGTGGATGATTGCACGCCAGCACCCGGGGGAGACGATGGCCGAGTGGTTCGTGGAGGGCTTCCTGGACGCCCTGCTGGACGATGCCAACCCCACCGCACGCACCCTGCTGGAAGACACCGTCTTCCACGTGGTCCCCAACATGAATCCGGACGGCAGCGTCCGGGGGCACCTGCGCACCAACGCGGTCGGCGCCAACCTGAACCGGGAATGGCTTGAGCCGAGCATGGAGCGCAGTCCCGAGGTTTATCTTGTGCGGCAGAAGATGCTGGAGCTCGGTGGCGACATCTTCCTCGATATCCACGGTGATGAGGCCCTGCCCTTCAACTTTGTCGCCGGCTGCGAGGGCATCCCTGGCTACGACGAGCGCCACGCCAAGCTCGAGGAAACCTTCAAGCAGGCGTTTGTTGCCGCCAACCCCGACTTCCAGACCGAGCGCGGCTACGACCTCGACAAGCCGGGTGAAGCCAACATGACGGTCGGCACCAACTGGTGCGGCCACCAGTTCCGCACCCTGGCACTGACGCTGGAGATGCCCTTCAAGGACAACGATAACCTGCCCGACCCCATCGAGGGCTGGTCACCGGCCCGCTGCCAGCAGCTGGCCCGTGACATCCTCTTCCCGATCCGGGAAACCCTCAAGATCCTGTGATCCCGTCAGCGGCAGCAACCCAAGCTGCCGCACAAAAGACCAGATCCTCTGCCGCCGGTCGGATATTCAGCACAGAATCATTCGGCCGCCGGCGTAGTTTTTGTTAAGTTATCCGCCGATAAAAAAAGACAGGTAGAAATCCATGCATATTTCCTCCTTTTGGCGCGGCCTCGGCCTCACCGCGGCCATCGCAGGTGTCACCGCCTGCGGTAAGGACGCCACAGCGCCCATCGAGACCGCAGAAACTCAGGACCAGATCAAAGTCATGGCGGAGGAGCTGCATCAGCACATCGCCATCCTGGCCTCCGACAAATTTCAGGGGCGAGCCCCCGCCACCGCTGGCGAGGAGCTGACCGTCAACTATCTGGCGGAGCAGTTCGCCGCTCTCGGCCTTGAGCCGGGTGCCACCGACGACCACGGCGAGCCGAGCTGGTTCCAGCAGGTTCCGGTGGTAGAGATGCAGATCAAGTCCAGCCCGATGAGCATCACTGGCGAAGGCTTTGAGAAAGACCTGCAGCCGCTGACCGACATGGTGGCCTTCACCCAGCGTCAGAGCGAATCCTCCGCGATCGAGGACAGCGAACTGGTCTTCGTCGGCTACGGCATCGTGGCGCCGGAGAATGACTGGAATGACTATGCCGGCCTCGACATGACCGGCAAGACCGCGGTGATCCTGGTCAACGATCCGGGCTACGCCACCAAGGACGAGAACCTCTTCAACGGCAATGCCATGACCTACTACGGTCGCTGGAGCTACAAATTTGAAGAGGCCGCCCGCCAGGGCGCCGCTGGCGCTATCATCATCCACGAGACCGGCGCTGCCGGCTATCCCTGGGAAGTGGTCAGCGGCAGCTGGTCCGGCGCCCAGATCAGCCTCGCGGTGGACGACAAGAACGCCGACCGGGTCGCAATCGAATCCTGGATTACCCAGGACTCTGCCCGCGAACTGTTTGAGGCTGCCGGCATGGACCTGGACAGCGAGGTCGCAGCCTCCCACGAGCGTGGTTTCAAGGCCAAGCCCATGGGCCTGAAGGCCAGTGTCGCTTTGGAAAACAGCCTGCGCACCTCTGACTCACGCAATGTGGTGGCCAAACTGCCCGGGAAGAAGTATCCGGAAGAAGCCGTCATCTACACCGCCCATTGGGACCACCTGGGTATCAATGACCACGCCGAAGGCGAAGACCACATCTTCAACGGCGCGGTGGACAATGCCACCGGTACCGCCGGCCTGATCGCCATGGCGCGCAAGGCGGCCGCGATGGAAGAGCGTCCGGACCGCTCCCTGCTGTTCGTAGCAGTCACTGCCGAGGAATCCGGCCTGCTGGGCTCCAAGTACTATGCCGCCAACCCGGTAGTTCCCCTGGAGAAAACCGTGGCCGGTATCAACTTCGATGCCCTGGGCGTACTCGGCCCCATGCGTGACGTTGTGGTGGTCGGCTACGGTAACAGCGAGCTGGAAGAAATGCTGGAGACCGCCGCCAAGGGCCAGGATCGCTACCTGGCACCGGAAGAGCATCCTGAGCGCGGCTATTTCTACCGCTCAGATCACTTCAGCCTGGCCAAGAAAGGCGTGCCGATGCTGTACTTCAAGTCCGGCACCGACTCCTTCGAGCACGGCCGCGAGTGGGCCCAGGCGCAGGGACAGGAATATCTCTCCCACGCCTACCACAAGCCTGCCGACGAGTACGATCCGAGCTGGAACCTGGAGGGTACCGCCATGGATCTCGAGCTGGGTCTGGAGCTGGGTCTGAAGCTGGCCAACAGCCGTGACTGGCCCAACTGGTACGAGGGCAACGAATTCCGCGCAGCCCGCGACGCCAGTGCCGATGCCCGCCAGTAATTAACGGCATCAATAAAAAGCCCGGCTCAGTCGGGCTTTTTTGTATCTACCTTTCCGCAGACCACAATCTTAGACGGCAATTGCGCCAGTTCCCTGCATTCCCCAGTACTGCGCTTTCAATTTTTCTTTGCTACCAGCCAGTAAGCCAGCCCCAGTGCAAGCACGGTAGTGGCAATGGCAAAGATGTGCAGCGCCTCGGTATCAGTCAAATCCAGCACGATCACTTTCCGCGCAATGGCCATCAGTGCTGTCGCCAGCACCAGCTGTATCGGGATGACATTCGAACCGAGATAGAGGCGGATGTTAATGAAGATCTCGATGGCGATCAGTACCAGCATAAAGGCACCGAAGACATCGAACAGGTCATTGTGATCCAGCAGCCACACGGGCTCTTCAGTCAAGCGGCTGTAGATGACATACACCACATCCGCCACCGACCAGAGGATCACCAAGGCCATCAATATGGCGAGGAGCCTGACAGAGTTCCGGATCGCCCCATGCAATATGCGAATCAGGGGATCTTCATGCTCCTTTGGCAGTTCCTCATGCACCAGGTGACTGTGTTCCTCAGGATCACCCATTCCACTCTCCGACTCGTCATCGTGCCAGATAGTTATAGCGCAGCTGGCGACAAAACAAATGCAGAGCAGTGGTGCAAGGAGAGTGGTCGAGCGCCCGGCTGGCTTTCGCTTTAGTCTTACGCCCAGACATAAAAAAACCCCGCTGCTTCCAGCGGGGCTTTTTGATAACGGGAAAAATCAGCGGAATCAGGCGTTTTCCAGCGCCTCGATCTTTTTCATTTCCTCGTCACGAAGCTCGCGGCGCAGGATCTTGCCGACATTGGTCTTCGGCAGTTCATCACGGAACTCCACCTGCTTCGGAACCTTGTACGCGGTCATGTTATCGCGGCAGAAGGCGATCAACTCTTCCTCGGAGAGTGAGTCATCGGCCTTCACCACGAAGAGCTTCACCATCTCACCGCTCTTCTCGTCGGGAATACCGATGGCTGCGGCCTCGGTAACTTTGTCGTGGGCGCTGACCACGTCTTCAATTTCATTCGGGTACACGTTGAAACCGGAAACGATGATCATGTCTTTCTTGCGATCGACGATCTTGATGTAACCGTCGTCCTGAATCACGGCCATATCGCCGGTCTTCAGCCAGCCTTCACTGTCGATGGTCTCGGCAGTGGCCTCTTCGCGCTGCCAGTAGCCTTTCATCACCTGCGGGCCCCGCACGCACAATTCGCCCGGCGTATTGTTCGGCAGGTCATTGCCGTTTTCGTCGATGACCTTCACCTCGGTGGCCGGCACCGCCTTACCTACGGTACCCAGCTGCACCGCTTCCGCCGGGTTGAAAGACACCACTGGCGAGGTCTCGGTCATACCGTAACCCTCAGTAACCACGCAGCCGGTCATCTCTTCCCAGCGCTTGGCGGTGTCGCGGGTCAGCGCCATGCCGCCAGACGCGGTGGTGTGCAGCTTGCTGAAATCGAGCTCGGCGAAATCCGGGTTGCGCATCAGGCCGTTGAACAATGTGTTCAGGCCGACAAATCCGGTGAAGCGGATGCCCTTCAGCGTCTTCACGAACGCCGGAATATCGCGCGGGTTCGGAATCAGGATGGAGTGGTTGCCGGTGGCAAACAGGGACATGCAGTGAATAGTGAAGGCATAAATATGATAAAGCGGCAGAGGCGCGATATAGATCTCTTCGCCTTCCTTGATGGAGTCTCCCAGCGCTTCGCGTACCTGCTCCATATTGGCGACCAGGTTACGGTTGGTGAGCATGGCCCCTTTGGCCACGCCAGTTGTTCCGCCGGTGTACTGCAGCACAGCAACATCTTCCGGACTACGCTTCACGTCCTGGTGAGGCGCCTTGCCTCCCAGGCCCATGGCGTCGCGGAAATTGACCTGATTGCGGAAGGAAAACTCCGGAACCATCTTCTTGATGTATTTGGCAACACTGTTGATCAGGGTGCGTTTCAGGGGGCTGTGCAGATCGGCAATTTCACTGACGATCACTGTCTCTACCCCGGTCTCCTCGATCACCTGAGAGGCGGTATCGGCGATGTTTGCCAGCACGACCAACGCCTTGGCACCGGAGTCGTTGAGCTGGTGCTTCAGTTCCCGGCGCGTGTAAAGCGGATTGGTATTGACCACCACCAGGCCAGCGCGCATGGCACCGAATACAACAACCGGATACTGCAATACATTGGGCAATTGCACCGCAATGCGGTCGCCGGGTTTCAGGTTAGTGTGATTTTGCAGGTAGGAGGCAAAGCGGCCGCTCAGCTTATCGATATCGGATATAGATAGGGTATGTCCGAGACAAGTGAATGCCGGCCTGTCACCGAACTTGGCGCAGGCGTCTGAAAATACGTCAATGATGCTGCGGTCGAGGTCCAACTTTCTTCTCCCAATCCTGTTGTTGTTTTCTCTCAGTCCGTTTATAGCCGAATCCCGGCTCTACGGATCCGTTAATTATTGTTTATCTGCCGCCAGGCGTTTGACTGATTATGAATTCGCCCGACAACAATTGAAGCCTGTGTGCCGCTGGGGCGGCTGAATAATGGCCGTCAGGCCACCGGAAACAGATCCGCCAGTGCAGCCGCGAGATCCCGATCACCGGTGTAACAGAGATCCCCGAGCAGGAATGCATGGCGAGCACTCAGGGTACCGCCCAGGATGGCATCCAGGGTGCGTTCGGACATCTCCAGTACCACACGCGGGTCATCTGTCTGCCCGAACCGGGAAATCAACGGGCCATTCTCCCCACAGGGAGGCAAAATCACGTAGAAATCGCTGGCATCCGGCAGCCGGAACTGTACCCGAGTGAGTGGGTGCAAACAAGAGAGCCGCTGTAGGCGCTCAATGATGGGTTCCGGCAACTGCATACTGCGGTCCTACTACCAGAGCGAATTCAGCAAGCCCCATCCACGCGGCAGCGCGCAGGGGCTCGGCATAAAAAAACCGCCGGCTCGGCCGGCGGTTGCACCAGGTGCTCGGACTCAGAAGGCAAAGTGCTCTGCGTCCAGCTCCATCAGGTTTTCTACACCGCTCTTCATCGCGGCGGCGTGGGTCGCCGTGCGCGGGAGAATACGGTCGAAGTAGAAACGTGCAGTAGCAAGCTTGGCGCGGTAGAAGTCGGCATCGCCCTCGCCTGCCGCCAGCTTGTCATTGGCCACTTTCGCTGCACGGGCCCACAGGAAGCCCATGGCCACGTAGCCGGAGTACATCAGGTAGTCGACAGACGCCGCACCCACTTCGTCCGGGTTTTCCATCGCCTTGGCGCCAACGTGCATGGTGACGTCGCCCCACTCCTTGTTCAGCTCCTGCAGCTTGGTGACGAACGGCGCCAGCGCCTCCGTATCGACTTCCGCCTGACAGAACTTGTGAACCTGCTTGGTGAACTTGCGCAGCAGTTCGCCCTGGCTCATCAGTACCTTGCGGCCCAACAGATCCAGCGCCTGGATACCGGTGGTGCCCTCATAAATAGTGGAGATACGGGCGTCGCGTACGTTCTGCTCCATGCCCCACTCGGCGATATAGCCGTGGCCACCGAAACACTGCAGACCCAGGTTGGCAGACTCGAAACCGGTTTCTGTCAGGAAAGCCTTGGCGATCGGGGTCAGGAAAGCCAGCAGATCCTCCGCTTCTTTCTTTTCCTCGTCAGAACCCTTGTGAGTGCGGTCCACCTGTTGTGCGCAGAGCATAATCAGCATGCGACCACCCTCGGCAAAGGCCTTCTGGGTCAGCAGCATACGGCGTACGTCCGGGTGCACAATGATCGGGTCGGCGGCCCCTTCCGGATTCTTCGGGCCAGACAGGGAGCGCATCTGCAGGCGATCCTTGGCATAGGCCAGGGACTTCTGGAAACCCGCTTCAGCATGCGCCAGACCCTGCAGCGCAGTACCCAGGCGCGCAGTATTCATAAAGGTGAACATGCAGTTCAGGCCTTTGTTGGGCGGACCGATCAGGAAGCCCTTGGCACCGTCAAAATTCAGTACCGCAGTGGCGTTGCCGTGGATACCCATCTTGTGCTCAAGAGAGCCGCAGACCACGCCGTTGCGCTCGCCTGCAGAACCGTCTTCGTTCGGCAGGAACTTGGGTACGATGAACAGGGAGATACCCTTGGTGCCGGCCGGCGCATCCGGCAGGCGAGCCAGAACGATATGGACGATGTTTTCCGCCATGTCGTGCTCACCGGCGGAGATAAAGATCTTGGTACCGGTAATGGAATAGGAGCCATCAGCGTTCGGCTCGGCCTTGGAGCGCAGAATGCCCAGATCAGTACCGCAGTGCGGCTCGGTCAGACACATGGTGCCGGTCCAGGTACCCTCTACCAGCTTGGTCAGGTAGGTGGCCTTCTGCTCGTCGGTACCATGGGCCTCAAGGGTGTTCATGGCGCCGTGGGACAGGCCCGGGTACATACCCCAGGACCAGTTGGAGGTGCCCACCATTTCGCTCATGATGGTGCCCAGTGACGGCGGCAGGCCCTGACCACCGTGTTCGGGGTTGTGAGCCAGCGACGGCCAGCCCGCCTCCACGAACTGCTGGTAAGCCTCTTTAAAGCCTTCGGGTGTGGTGACCTCACCGTCCTTCCAGGTACAGCCCTGCTGGTCACCCACCGCGTTCAGCGGGGCCAGGACGTTTTCACAGAACTTGGCACCCTCTTCCAGGATGGCGTCGACCAGGTCAGGAGAGGCTTCGTCGTATCCCAGGGAGGCGTAGTGCTGGTCCCAGTCCAGCAGCTCGCGCATGGTAAAACGCATGTCGCGCAGTGGAATCTTGATGTCGGTCATCCTGCTACCCTCAGTTCGCTGTTTGATCCCTGACCTGACTGAAACCGCCCGGTCAGTTTTGTGACTAGTATCTAGGTTTCGTTCATCATAGTAGTAACGGACAAATTTGCTCTATGGCGAAATCCGTCCAAAGCAATGACAAATCGGGGCGTGATCGGGTGGTTGCACAGACAGTGAACAGAGCCGCCAAAAAGCGGCCAATAACAGGATTTAGCCCGCCTTGCGGCTCCGGTATTCCCCCGGCGTAATGCCGGTCCATTTCTTGAACGCACGGAAAAACGCGCTGGACTCGTCGAAACCGAGCATTTCCGCAATCTGGGCGTTGGAAAGATCCGGGCAGCTCAGATAGTGGAAAGCGGCCTCCATGCGGCACTCGTCCTTCAACTTCTGGTAGGAAGTACCTTCCTGCTGCAGGCGCCGGCGCAGAGTCGTGACCGACATGTTTAACCGCTCTGCCACCAGCTCCGCCGCCGGCATGGACTCACTGACATCCCGGTTGAGGATGGTTTTCACTTTGGTCTTGATACTGTTGGCGCTGCCATCACTGATCACCAGGTGGTAGGGCGCGGTGCGGATAAAGTCTTCGACCGTCTGCGGGCTTTGCACGACCGGATAGTCGAGGTAGCGACTGTCATATTCCAGCGCGTTGCAGGACTGCTCGAACAGCAGTTCACCCGCTTCACTCTGCGCCAGGGTCTGGAACTCTTCCGGGCAGGGAAAAGAGAAGTGCAGCCGCGCCAGCGGGATTTCACGGCCCACCAGCCAGCAATAGAAGCGGTGCCAGACAGCCAGTGTGGTGCGGATAATACTGGGCGTGGTATCGGCGATCAGGTGCTCGAACTCGCCCTCTTCCAGTGAGCTGATGCCGCGAATCGCCACCCGCTCGCGGCTTTCGCCAGCGGACTCAAGAACCGGCTTTACCTTGAAACCGCGGCAGATCTCCATGAATTCGGCGCTCAGCGTAATCGCCTGCCTCACCGTCGCACAGTTCACTACCGTCAGGCACAGCAGGCGGAAGGAGCCTGAGCGCACCCGGCCGCCGCTCAGCATGCCGAACCACTCATCCTGCACCTGCCACATGACGCGCTGGTAAAGCCGTCCGTACTTGAGCGCGGAGAAAGCCGCGGCACCGACCAGTTCATCTTCACTGATATCCACTGCAGCGAGCAATTCTTCCCGGCGACAGCCGTGTCTCGCAGCCTCATCGAGCAACCGCTCGAGGTAGGCAATGGGGATACGAATATCCTTATCCGGCTCGCCCATTTACTTCTTGCGTCCGCGCAGCCAGTTCAACAGGGCACCGAAGCCCAGAGCGGCAGTAATAATGACCGCGAGGAAGATCAGTAATAGCACCAGGTAGGAAAGCACATCCCGGACCGGCAGGTCCCAGCTCCAGATCGCAGCAGCTACGAAAGCAACACAGGCGAGCACACTGGTCACAAACGAACGTCGACTTTTCTTTGCCATGATCTCGCCCCAATACCGGATTAAACGTGAACACTTGGTCGCCAATCAGTCGCGACACTAGACTCGGAGTATCGAGGAAGATACCCGTGCGGCGCGGAATCGTGATGCATCGACCATCCACTGTCAACGCCGGGGGAGGTAAGCATGAGCAAGAGACTCCTGTACCGCAGCGAAGATCGACTTGCGTTGCGCCGCCTCTTTCGCGTGCTGGAAGTCCTCGCAGCCGTGATTGCCGCCATCATTGTCGGCCTTCTGGTACTGACCTAACTTCGTCAGCTGCTACTCAGAATGCTTTGCGAAGAAGGATCCCAATCCCCTATTCCTGATCTTTGATCAGCCCCCCGATAGCCAGACGCGCGGGATCCAGTAGTGTTTTCAACCTGTCTTCGCCCAGGTCTGTCATTTCCTTCGCCACCTCCAGCACGGGTCGGCCTGTACGGTACGCTTCCTTCGCAATCTCAGCCGCTTTCGCATAGCCGATCACCGGATTGAGTGACGTCACCAGTATCGGATTACGGGACAGTGCCCGCTCGATATTACCCTCATTGACCGTAAATGGTGTGACCGCCTTATCCGCCAATAGCCGCGCGCTGTTGGCCAGCAGCCCAATACTTTCGAGAAGCGTGTGGGCTATCAACGGCAGCATCACGTTAAGCTGGAAGTTGCCGCTCTGCCCTGCCACGCCGATGGTTACATCATTGCCCATCACCCGAGCGGATACCATCGCCACGGCCTCGGCGATCACCGGGTTCACCTTGCCCGGCATGATACTGCTGCCCGGCTGCAGAGCCTGTAGTTCGATTTCACCGAGTCCCGCCAGTGGTCCGCTGTTCATCCAACGCAGATCATTGGCGATTTTCATCATAGCCACGGCCAGCACCCGCAGCTGCCCGGAGAGTTCCACCGCGGTATCCTGACTGGCAATCGCGGCCAGATGATTGTCTGCAGGAGCAAACTGATGCGTCGAATTAGCACTCAGTTTCTGCGCGAAGAGGGAAGCAAACTCCGGGTGGGCATTCAGTCCCGTGCCGATCGCGGTTCCGCCCTGGGCCAGCTGCGCGAGCCTCGGCAGTGCGCCGCGAATTCTCTCCCTGCAGTGCTCGACCTGTGCAGCCCAGGCCCCGATTTCCTGCGACATGGTGAGTGGCAGAGCATCCATCAGATGGGTGCGGCCGGTCTTGACCACGCCCTCGACAGACACCGCCTTCTCGTCCAGCGCACTGTGCAGATGACGCAAGGCAGGCAACAGGGCATCGCGCACGGCCAGCAGCGCCGAGACATGTATCGCACTGGGGATCACGTCATTACTGCTCTGGCCCATATTGACGTGATCGTTGGGGCTGATGTTTAAACCGCTGTCGCGCCGGGCGATGTGGGCGAGCACCTCATTGACATTCATATTGGTGCTGGTTCCCGAGCCAGTCTGGTACACATCCACCGGGAACTGCCTCAAGTAATCCTCTTCCGAGAGACTATTACAGGCATCGACAATCGCCGCGGTCATCTCCTCGGACAGCAGCCCAAGGTCACAATTGGCCTGCGCAGCGGACTTCTTGATCAGCACTACGGCTTGGATAAATTCAACCGGCAGAGCCTGCCCACTGATCGGGAAGTTGTCGATGGCCCGCTGTGTCTGCGCACCGTAAAGTGCGGACTCGGGGACCCGGACCTCGCCGAGGCTATCCTTTTCCGTTCTAAATTTTTCGTTCATATCTCCAGCGAACCGTATTCAAAAAAGAAATAAAAAATCTGGAAGACAACACCCGTTACAAGGAATACCCCATGGTACACCCTGTTTCTTGTGGCGATTGCGATCAGGCTACCGGTAAAAAAGAACAGGTTACGGCATACGTACAAGCTGCCCAAAGCGATCAGGTACTGCCCGCCTTTCAGTAGGGTATCACCGAAATCAATCACGAAGACCAGCGCCAGTACGGCGAAAAACCACTTTCTCCGCAGGTAAAAAAGCTCAGTGTAATTTTTCGGAGCCGAACTCTTTTCCGGAAACAGGAAGGCGCAGAGCAGATAGAGCAATAGTGCGTAGGTGATCAGGTACAGGTAAGTACCCAGGCCTATCTCACCGGTTTTCGTGAATCGAAACTCCCACCACCAGAACTGAAGCAGGTAAAGCAGGACAAAAGCCACCCAACCGAGGTGGATCCAATACACCCGGTCGTCTCTCGGCTCCTCAACGATACGCGCCAGGTTACGCAGGAGATGCGTCAACCCCAACCCCACCACGATGCCGAGGATCACCCGGATATGGGTATAGAGTGCGACGTACGTGGCAGCGCCGGCATCGAGAGCAGGGGCTGAGTCCAAGCGATTCTGATCCTCAAGCTATCGGGAAAGGGACAAGACGGCTGGCAGCCGGAGACCGCTTAAGCATAGCAGGTGGGAAATTGCGCCTTTGAGCGCTGGATTCCACCGTCGATGGACGATGCCCGACGACAGCGAGAAGATAGCAACGTGAGAAGCGGGCAGCGCTTAGATGCTGACCCGCCCTTCCTGGGTCCATTCACAGCGGACCTGCATGTCTCCACTGCCCGGCTCGTGGTAGAGGCCCGGCGCTTCCCAGGTAAAGGAATGGGTTCCGGAAAGTTCTGTCTCCAGATGTACAGTGGCCGACACCCAGTACATTTTATGCAGCAGTTCCTCGAACTTCTCGATCCAGTGACGCCACTCGTACTCCACTGCACGATAGGAAGCACCAAAGTGGATCACATCGGTCTGGTACTGCGACTGCTTGACCTTGATGGTAGGAATAGAAAACATATCGCGGCAGAGAAAAGGCCACTCATCGGCACTGGGGAGCGAGAGCACGGCCTCGCGATTGACACGCCGGCGATCGGCACCGCCAGCGAGGCTGTTACTGTCTTTAATACAGCCGTAGACAATGGATTCCTGATCGCCCACCTGTTCCTTCCTCAGCACCGCGCGACCGAACAAAAAATGTCCGACCAAAATTCTCAGGAGCATCCACTTTAACGGTGGAGCGAGAATAAAGCTACAACCGCCTTCGCACAGTGGAAAAATTTTCGTCGGGCGCCGCGCAATCGACAACGCGGCACCCTACAGCTGAAACCAACCTTAGATTTCAACCCCGTTTTCACGCAGGAAATCCAGGAACTGGTCCTCATCCATCACAGAGATATCCAGTTCCCGCGCCTTGTTCAGTTTTGAACCCGCTCCCGGACCGGCCACTACCATGTCTGTATTTGCAGAAACGCTGCCTGCCACTTTGGCACCCAGCCGTTGCAGGTAGTCCTTGCCCTCGCTGCGCGACAGGGTTTCCAGCTTACCGGTCAGCACCCAGGTCTGCCCGGCCAGCGGCTGCGCTTCGCCGCCGGTCTCCTCGGGGAACCAGTGTACGCCGGCCTGACGCAACGCCTCGATTTCCTCCTGAGCATGCGTCTGCTGGAAAAATTCGGCAACGAAGTGTGCCACTACCGGCCCAACATCCTCGACCTCCTGCAAGTCCTCTTCACTGGCCTGCATCAGTGGCCCCAGGTCACCAAAATGGCGGGCCAGATTGCGCGCGGTGGCCTCGCCAACCTCACGAATGCCCAGCGCATAGAGGAATTTCGGTAAAGTGGTGTCCTTGCTCCGCTCCAGCGCGTCGAGCAGGTTCTGAGCTGACTTTTCCCCCATTCGCTCCAGCCCGGCCACCTGCTCTTTTGTCAGGTGAAACAGGCCCGAAACAGAATGCAGCAACCCCTCATCCACCAGCTGGTCGACGAGCTTGTCACCGAGACCATCAACATCCATTGCCTTGCGGGATGCAAAGTGTTTGATGGCCTGCTTGCGCTGCGCGCTGCAGATCAGGCCACCGGAACAGCGGGCGACGGCCTCGCCGGGCGTAGACTCCACCGGTGAGCCACAGACCGGGCAGTGATCGGGAAACACAATATCGCGGGCATCGGCCCGACGCTTGCTCTCGACCACCGAGACCACCTGGGGAATCACGTCCCCGGCCCTGCGGACCACGACGGTATCGCCGATCTTTACACCCAGGCGTTTGATTTCATCGCGGTTGTGCAACGTCGCATTGGAAACGGTAACGCCGCCGACGAACACGGGCTTCAATCGGGCCACGGGGGTCACTGCACCCGTGCGACCTACCTGAAATTCCACATCCAGCAGCTCCGTCATCTCTTCCTGGGCGGGAAACTTGTAAGCCATGGCCCATCGCGGTGCGCGGGCGACAAAACCCAATCGCCGCTGCAGCGGTATGCTGTTCACCTTGAACACGATACCGTCGATATCGTAAGGGAGTCCCTCCCGCTTCTCACCCAGTTGCCGGTGATATTCGATACACGCATCAATATCCTCGGCGACCAGCATTTCCTTGTTGATGCGAAAGCCCCAGCGATTCAACTGCTTGAGAACTTCCGTATGCCGCTCTGGCAGCTCTGCCCCTTCTACCTGCCCTACGCCGTATGCGCAGAGCTCAAGTGGCCGCTGTGCAGTTACGCGAGAATCCAGCTGCCGCAGGCTGCCCGCCGCCGCATTGCGCGGATTGACGAAAATTTTCTCACCGTCTTTGCGGGCCTTTTCGTTCAATTCGGCAAAGCCCGCCTTGGGCATGTAGATCTCGCCGCGCACCTCCAGCACCTGCGGCACATCTTTTTCGCGCAGGCGCAGGGGTACCGAGCCGATCGTGCGCACATTCTGAGTAATGTCTTCACCGGTGGTACCGTCGCCGCGAGTCGCTGCCCGCTCCAGCACCCCATCGCGGTAAAGCAGGCTGATGGCAATACCATCGAGCTTCGGTTCACAGGCGTACTCCACCGCATCCGGGCTGTTGAGCCTGTCGCGTACACGACGATCGAACTCGCGCAGCTCGTCATCGTCGAAAGCATTGTCGAGAGAGAGCATTGGGACCTGGTGGCGAACCTCGGCGAATTCCGTCAGTGGTGCCGCGCCGACACGTTGGGTCGGGGAATCCGGAGAAAC
Source organism: Microbulbifer aggregans (assembly GCF_001750105.1). Classification (NCBI taxonomy): domain Bacteria; kingdom Pseudomonadati; phylum Pseudomonadota; class Gammaproteobacteria; order Cellvibrionales; family Microbulbiferaceae; genus Microbulbifer; species Microbulbifer aggregans. The sequence goes on along the minus strand of NZ_CP014143.1, from coordinate 2,529,958 downwards.
GAGTTCGGGGTACTCCGCTTCCAGCTCCTGCAGCTCGCGGATGCGACGGTCATACTCAACATCTGGCAGCTCCGGCGCATCCAGAACATAGTACTGATAGTTGGCCCGCTGCAGGATGTCGTGCAGCTCCTGAGCGCGCTCGCGCTTTTCTACGGGGACTTTGTTATCGGTCATCGTGTCTCAGTAAAAACAAGGAATTTGGCGGGGATTCCCGGCCCGACGGGAACTGGGCCGGCAGCAACCAAGGGGCGGAAATCGCCTCAGGCAAGGGCCCGGGCGAGCGCCTTGCGACGGCGGAACTCGACGACGCGCTGGCGATAGTGCTCTGCAGTCTGTGCCGTGAAGACACTGCGATTTTCATCCTTGAGCTCTCCGCCGAGCTGTGTGGCAATTTCACGGGATACCGACAGCATCAACTCGAAAGCCTGGATCGCCTCCATCTCCACCGGCAGCGCCAGGAACAGGCTGACCCCCGGGGTCGTGAAATCCTCCATCTGGCCCAGGTCGAACACGCCCGGCACCACCATATTGGCGAGGCTGAACACTACCGGGCCGTCGTCACTGCCCTCTTCGTGGTAGTGGAAAATATTCATTTCCCCGAAACGCAGGCCGGAAGAGAGCAGGACCCGAAGCAGGTCGTTGCCCTCAAAGTGATCCCCCTCCGGCGCCATGATGTTGATGATCAACACTTCCTCGACGTGGCTGCGCTCGCGACGGGTGGTTTTCGGTTTAGTCCGAGGCTCTACACTTGGACGGCTCTCCGGCGCCGGTGACTCCGCTTTCACTGGCTGCGGGCGCGGCTCCTGCGCTTCGAGAGGATTCTCTTTCATAACGGCTGCCGCCTCCGGGGAATCTTCAGCGACCGGAGTGGCCTCCAGTGCGCCCAGGCTCGCGGATTCATCCAGCTCCGGCTCACGGCGATGCTCCTCTGCGGGAACAGAGTCCATCAGCGTCGGCACCTGATCATCCAGGTTGAGGGGCACCTGCTCTGGTGCCTCACGCTCAGGTCGGCTCCCCGCCAGGGGCTTGCGGGAGGACTGGAAGCTCTCCTGTACCTGTCGATTCACATTAAACGCCTCCTCCAGGGCCCGGCGCTGAACAACCCGCACACTTCCGGGCAGCTCAGCCGCGATCTGTCGCCGCTTTTCTTCCTCTTCCGGATCACAGAAATCGTCTTCTTCCGGTTCGACCTTTGTCGATTCGACTTTCCGCGGCGGCGACAGTACATCTTCGTCATCGCCGTATGCGTCTCGACGCATGGCGCGGGACAAGTTGTCGGACTCCCGCAAGGATGCACGGTGGCGCAGGTAAGCCCTGCGTACGCCGTCCAGCACTGCCAGCAGCAGAATCAGAGCCAGTATTGTGATCAGCCAGTTGCCCATGATCGCGTCTCTCCCTTACGCGTCCTCAAGCCGAAGCCAGCTCGGCGGCCTCTTCCACATTCACGGACACCAGTCGGGATACACCCGGCTCGTGCATGGTGACCCCCAGCAACTGGTCCGCCATCTCCATAGCGATCTTGTTGTGGGTGATGTAAATGAACTGCACGTGCTGGGACATTTCCTGCACCATGCGCGCATAGCGACCCACGTTGGCGTCGTCCAGCGGCGCATCCACCTCGTCCAGCATACAGAACGGCGCCGGATTCAGGCGGAAGATGGAAAATACCAGTGCAATCGCGGTCAGTGCCTTTTCCCCACCGGATAACAGGTGGATGGTACTGTTTCGCTTGCCCGGGGGCCGGGCCATGATCGCAATACCGGTATCCAGCAGGTCTTCGCCGGTGAGCTCGAGATAGGCGTGGCCGCCGCCGAAGACTTTCGGGAACAGCTCCTGCAAGCCAGAGTTCACCTGGTCAAAAGTCTCTTTGAAGCGGGTGCGGGTCTCGCGGTCGATTTTCTTGATCGCATTTTCCAGGGTTTCCAGCGCGTCAGTCAGGTCACCGTACTGGCGATCCAGATAATGCTTGCGCTCGGATTCCTGCTTGTATTCATCGATAGCAGCCAGGTTGATGGCACCGAGACGGGAAATCCGCGCGGCCACCAACTCGAGGTTTTCCTGCACCTGGCCGATTGTCAGGTCGTCTGGCAGCTCCTCGAGCACCTGATCCACGTCGTGGTCGCTCTCGTTGAGCTGCTCCACGAGGCCATTGCGCTGCACTTCCAGGGTCTGGGCAGACAGGCGCTCCTGCTCCAGCTGGGCACGTACGCCCTGCAGGGCGGACTCCACTTTGTGCCGTTCCTGCTCCTGTTCACGCAGGCCAGTCTCGACTTCTTCCAGCTTCTTGCGCGCGTCTGCCAGCTCCGCTTCCACGTCGAGACGGTTGGCCAGCTTTTCCTCCAGCTCGGCCTGATAGTCCTGCGAGGGGTCCTGGGCTTCGGCCATCTGCTCCTGTAGCAGTTCGCGGCGGCTACGCAGGCGCTCCACCTGTTCCCGCATGACCTGCAGGGTGCGCTCCAGGGAGATCTTCTGAGTACGAACCGACTGTTCACGCATGGCCAGTTCGTGGGCGCGATCCTTGTCCTCGCGGGCGCGCTGACGGGCTGCATCGAGGGCTTCCCGCAATTCGTCGCGACTGGCCAGCAGGTCCTCACGGCGATCGGTGTCCTCGCTCATCGCCTCCACTGCTTCCTGCAGCAACAGGCGGGCCTCAGAAAGGGACTCCCCCTCAAGCTCCAGCTGTTCGCGAACCTCGGTCAGTTCCTGTTCGACACGGGTGCGGCGCTCGCTCATCTGTTCGGCGCGGGCGCGACGAGCAGACAGCTGGCTGCGCAGTTCCGCCTCGCGGCGGCTGAACTGCTCTACTTCGCTGCGGGCCTGCTCGATCGCCTCGTCGAGTTCCGCCAGCTTGCTGCGAACGTCCTCGCGCTCGGCGGCGAGCTTCTCGATCTGCTCCTCGCAGGAGGCGATGGCCTGCTCCAGCTCCTCCAGCTCCTGCTTGCGGGCCAGTACGCCGGACTCTGCATCGCTGGCGCGGCTCACACGCAGCCAGTTCGGACCCAGCCACAGACCGTCGCGGGTGACGATCGATTCGTGGGCTTTCAGCTGACTGCGCACGGCCAGTGCCGCGTTCAGGTCTTCGGCGGTATGGATCCCCGAGAGGACGCCGGCGAGAGCCGCAGGCCCCTCCACCACGTCTGCCAGCTTGGGCAAGCTACCGGTTTCCGAGGGGCTGATCGCGCCGCTGTCGATAAATACCGCCTGACCGCTCTCAAGGCCGGCAAGGCTTTCGGACAGGCTGTCGAGCTGCTCTACACAAATTGCCTGGAGCTGGGCGCCAAGCACGGTTTCCACCGCCTTTTCCCAGCCTGCGCTGGCTGTGATCTGGTCGGCCAGACGCGGCTTGTCCGCTAGCGCCTGTTGCTGCAGCCAGTTTTCCACGGCTTTGCCCTGCCCCAGCGCCGCCTGTTGCAGCGCCTCGAGGGACGCCTGGCGACCACGGGAGGTCTGCAGCTCGAGCCGCAGCTGGTCCAGTTCACCGCCGAGATCACGGTCGCGCGAGCGCAACTCACTCAGCTGTTCATTCTTCTCGGCAACGGACTCGCGGCGCTCCAGCGCCTGCAATTCCAGCTCCGCCAGCTGCTCACTGAGCTGCTCGGACTCACTGTCGTCACCACTGTCCTGCAGGCCGGACTGCTCCGCCTGCAATTTATTGATGCGCTCCTGCAGACGCTGGCGGGAGGTCTCCAGGTGCTGGATCCGGGACTGCTGGACTTCTGCCTTCTGGCGGGAGCCGGATGCGCCCTGGTTGAACTGGTCCCACTCGTTTTGCCACTCGCGCATCTGCTCTTCGGCAGCCAGCAGGGCCTCGGCGGACTCCTCCTCCGCGGCCTGGACCATCTCCAGGTCCGGCAGGATAACTTCCAGCTCCGCCTCAAACTGTTCGGCCTTTTCGCGATCTGTCTCGAGGCCGGTTTCCGCCTCGCGGAACTCGTGCTCGGTCTGCTGCAGGTCCGACTGCAATCGGGTGTTGCGCTCACGGGCGTGGGCGATGCTCTGTTCGATACGGGCGATATCGGCCCCCACCGCATAGAAACGCCCCTGCACCTCGTTGAAGCTGTCAGAGAGCTCGTGATAGCCGACCCGTTTCTGCTCGATCTCGGTGTCACAGGTAACCTGACGGGTCACCAGCTCTTCCACAGTGAGCTCCAGTTCGCCGATCTGCTGCTCTTTTGATTTGGCCTGCTCGTTCAGGTCGCGGTACTTCAGCGCCTGCAGATGTGCCTTGTGCGAGCGTTCCTCTTCCTTGAAACGGCTGTATTTCTCCGCTGCAGCGGCCTGGCGCTCGAGGCGCGCAAGCTGGCGATCCAGCTCATCGCGGATATCCGTCAGGCGCTCCAGGTTCTCCTTGGTACGGCGCATGCGGTTTTCGGTATCGCGGCGGCGCTCCTTGTACTTGGAGATACCGGCAGCCTCTTCGATGTAGACCCGCAGATCCTCGGGCTTGGCTTCGATCAGCTTGGAGATCATGCCCTGCTCGATGATGGCGTAACTACGTGGGCCCAGACCGGTACCCAGGAACAGGTCGGTCACATCCCGGCGGCGGCACTTCTCGCCGTTGAGGAAATAGGTATTCTGTCCGTCGCGGGTCACGCGGCGCTTGACGGAAATTTCGGAGAATGCGGCGTAGGCGCCGGTCAGCTTGCCCTCGGAGTTGTCGAATACCAGTTCGATGGAGGCCTGACCCACCGGCTTACGGCCGCTGGAACCGTTGAAGATCACATCGGTCATGGAGTCGCCGCGCAGGTTTTTCGCGGACGATTCCCCCATTACCCAGCGCACGGCATCGATGGTATTGGACTTGCCACAGCCGTTGGGACCTACCACGGCACTGAGGTTGGAGGGGAAATGGACAGTGGTCGGGTCAACGAAGGATTTGAAACCCGCAAGCTTGATGCACTTCAGACGCATGAATTCTGTAACTCGGTATTTGTTTTATGCCGGCGAGCTGTGGCCACACCAAAGGCTGATTGTACATGGGGGCGCCGGTGGTTTCAGCGCAAATTTACCGCCGGCAGTGGGGGGCTCATACCCCGCTACAGCTCTCGATCGATACGGATGGTCTGCGGCTCTCCCCACCGCGCCTCCGGCAAGATCTCAATGGTGCCCTGCCAGTCTCCCGGTGCCGGGCGCGCATCTCCGTGCAGCGCCAGGCGGGCCACCAGCTGGACTGAATCCACTGTAGCCAGTGAGCGACCGGGCATCATCGCCCGGGACTCGTCCAGTACCACCTCGGTCGGCAGCTGACCCGCCTGCAGACGAACGATCGCCAGTGGCATCGGACTCTCCGCAGAGCGGGCGTAGACAAATACCGGGGTTTCCGCAGCCGCAGTCACGTCATCTGCCAGACTGACGCTGACCCGGATGACCGGGCCGGAATCGCCAGCCGCAACCGCTGTCGCTACAGCTTCTGTATCAGCCCCGTCACCGCTCTCGGCCAGCGCGCGCTCAGCCCGGGCGACCCCAGCCGCCAGAGCCTGCGCCGCCATGGAGTCCGGGCTCAACTGACTCAGTGCCCGACGCCAGTAATCGCGAGCCGCGCGGTAGTCCCGATCTTCAAAAGCTGCAATTCCGGCCAAACCCAGCGCTGTGCCGTTGTTAGGCTGCACCGCAAGGGCTTCACTCACCAGCTGACGCACCTCATCGGTGACCTTTGAGCCCGCCGTAAAGAACACCGCCTGGGCCAGCTGCGCCTTGACGTCCGCGGCCCGGGGCTCGCGCTCGGCGACGTAACGGTAGGCCGCGACAGCGCCGGGCAGATCACCGGATGCCATCAGGCGCTGGGCCAGCACAAAGCGGCTGGTCAGGTCGTCCGGGTTCTCTTTGGTCCAAGCCTGCAACTGCTCGGTCAGCTGCTTTTCACCTGCAGCATCAACTCCGCCCTGCTGGCTCTGCATCAGCTTCCGGTGCAACTGCAGGCCCTGGTAATGCCCCGAGGCAAGGTAAAGTCCTGCCGCTGCCAGCGGCAGGATCACCGCCAGGCCAATCAGTAATCCCCGCCCGCTGGCGTGACCGACTGCCCGGCCAGAGTTTTTTTCGGCAGCCAGCAGATTGCGGGCCATGTCCGCCTCCAGTTCCTCGAACTGGGACTGATCGATGGCACCAGTCGCCAGGGAGGCCTCCAGCTCCGCACGCTGCTCCCGGTAGAGCGTGGCGAGCGCCTGGCGCTTATCACCACTTCGAGCGGTACCGGCCCCGCGAACCGCAGGCCAGAGAACAACAAATACCAGCACCAGTGCCAGCAGGGCCAAACCGAGCCAGAGTTCAGTCATCGCGATTTTTCTCACTTTCGTTCAGATCGTCGGTATCCGTCCCCAGCAATTGCTGGAGCCGCCGACGCTCATCATCCGTCAGCCCGGGATTGGCCTCCTCCTGTGCAGCTCCCCGCCCACTGCGCGAGCGCACCACAATCACCACCAGGGCCAGCAGGCCTAGCGCCGCAAAGACGCCCGGAGCCAACCAGAGCGCTACCGTGTTGCGCTGCAGCGGGGGCCGGTACAGGACGAAATCCCCGTACCTGGCAACCATGTATTCAGTAATCTCCGCATCACTGAACCCCTCCTCCAGTAACCGGCGAATCTCCCGTCGCAGGTCATTGGCCACCGGTGAATCGGATCCCGCCAGGTTCTGGTTCTGACACTTCGGACAGCGCATCTCCTCGATCAAGACCTTGTAGCGCGCTTCCAACTCGGGCGACGACAGGGGCTCGGCATCGACGGCAGCGCCGGCTGACACAGCGAGACACAGCGCAAAGAGCGCCGCGGCGAAATGGGCGGACCAGCGAATCGGTCTCAAGGGGACCTCCCTCTCAGGGATTGCGATGGAAATTTGCGCGATTATAGCAGTGCCGCAGCGACCGTCCCATGCCTGCGTAAAACTGGAAAGCCGCGCAAGCCTTTGAAAGACAAAAATTTTTTCACACAAGGCGTTGACGCGCCGGAAAATTTCATTACTATACGCAGCTCCTGACGCGGGGTGGTTAGCTCAGTTGGGAGAGCGACGGCCTTACAAGCCGTAGGTCACAGGTTCGACCCCTGTACCACCCACCACTTCCCCTCACCTGCCTGGCAGGTTAAAGCGGGGAAGCAAGGAATGCGGACCGGTAGTTCAGTTGGTTAGAATGCCGGCCTGTCACGCCGGAGGTCGCGGGTTCGAGTCCCGTCCGGTCCGCCATATACGAAAAAGCCCTACTCGCAAGAGTGGGGCTTTTTCGTATATGGGTGATCGGCGTGAAAGTACCCTAGTTCGACAAAATTGCCGGGAGCAATTTTGGACGCCGTAGCGCAGCGAAGGCGCCCGCAGGGTGGGCGCCACGAATGGCGCCCATCAGTCCCGCCCCGAACCCACCCCTGTACCTGCCACTTTCAGCACGAAAGTGTGGGCCTTTTTTGTATATGGCGGATCGGCGTGCAAGAACCCCCGTTCGACAAATTCGCCGGGAGCGAATTTGGACGCCGTAGCGCAGCGAAGGCGCCCGCAGGGTGAGCGCCACGGACAAATTTGTCTGGAACGAATTTGGACAGCTTTAGCTGGCCGAAGGCCGAGCCACAGGGAAGTGGCGAGTCATTGCCCCCATCAGTCCCGCCCGAAATTCACCTATGCGCCTGCTACTCCTGCCTAATCAGAGGTAGGGCAACCACTACCCCTCAGCACCCCCAAACACCTGCCCAATCAACAAACTCCCCCGCGCCACCGGATCCTTGCGAATCAGAGTTTCCTCCTCACCGATTCGGGTGAACAGCTTCGCCATACTCTGGTCAATGACGTAACGCTCCAGGTCCAACTCCGGCTTGCCGGCAACAGGCAATTTCTCATAGGCAGCCAGCAGACCTTTGTACTGTTCGTAGAATCCGGTTTTCCGTAAATTCTCTTCGACGATTGGCTGGTAACGCAGGCGCAGAGCAGCCTCTGTTTGCCGGCGGAAATAGTCTGTCGCTGCTGTGTCACTGCCACGGACGATGCCTAATGCATCGTTGACAGTCATCCCGGTGATCGCCTGCTTGAACACCGGCGCGGCCTCTGCCACAGCCTGTTCCGCCCCCCGATTCATTGCGTCCTGCAGCTGGTCCACGTAACTGCCAAGTCCGAACTGGCGCAAGCCGTCTGCCACAGGCCGGGCTGCAGAGGGCAGTGACAGATTAAAAGCACCGACCTGTGACAGGCCCGTACTCGCGCGATCGGTACTGGTGTACAGCGTCTCTTTGATTCCGCGCGCCAGCTTGGAATCGGTGTCATAACCGGCATTCTTCACCACCTGGTTACCCACATCGATCCAGGGGGAGACCGCTTCCATGTTCTGGCAACCAGGCAATACCAACAGCCCCATCACCACAGCTAAAGACTTCATGCGCAGCTTCATGCTCTCTCTCCTCAAACTCAATTCGGGAGATATTACCGCAGCGAACAAAATGCGTAAGTGACGGGCTTCCAGCTTCCTGCTTACAGAGCGCCAAGTCGGCCCATCCTCGATCAGTCATGCCTTTTCCCCCAGGGCCGTAGCCATCTGAAATTTGCTGGCAATCTTTTTCCCCGCAAGGCATTGACTCGAAAATTTTTGCCAGTAAGATACGCAGCCCTTGACGGGTGGTTAGCTCAGTTGGGAGAGCGACGGCCTTACAAGCCGTAGGTCACAGGTTCGACCCCTGTACCACCCACCACTTCCCTTCACCTGCCAGGCAGGTTAAAACGGGGAAGCAAGGAATGCGGACCGGTAGTTCAGTTGGTTAGAATGCCGGCCTGTCACGCCGGAGGTCGCGGGTTCGAGTCCCGTCCGGTCCGCCATATACAAAAAAGGCTCACACGAAAGTGTGGGCCTTTTTTGTATATGTTGGATCGGCGTGCAACAAAATTGTCAGGAACAATTTTGGACACCGGAGCATGGCGACGGTGCCCGCAGGGTGAGGGCCCGGACGGCCCGAATCAGTACCCCCGTTCGACAAATTCGCCGGGAGCGAATTTAGACGCCGGAGGCGCCCATCAGTCCCGCCCCGAACTCATCAGCAGACCTGCTACCCCAACTCGAAAGTGTTGTCTTTATGCACCTGGGCCATCAGCAGACTGGAACCCCCGTTCGGCAAAACTGCCTGGAGCAATTTTGGACGTCGCAGGCATCCGCCGGGTGGGCGCCTTGGACAAATTCGCCTGAAACGAAATTGGACAACTTCACTTGGCCGAAGGCTGAGCCACAGGAAAGTGGCGAGTCATTGCCCACCCATCAGTCCCACCCCGAATCCACCCATGCCCCTGCCCGCCCCACCCACGCAACAACAGGTATAAAGCTCAGATGTAAATGGTGGAGCTGCTATTTGCCTTTCGAGCCGATTCCCCGATCAACCGGGCTAACCAAAAACCCGGTTGATGGAACACAGCCCCTAAGCTCCCCGTCACTAGTCACTCACAACCGCTACACCCCCTAATGCGATCAATTAACACCTCCAATGCCGCGACGCTATAAATACGTGAATAACCGCGGAGAGACCTATGCCCAGCATCATCGAAGAACCCCACCGGGGCGCCATCGCTGATCTTCGGGCGCTGCAGCAGCCCGGGCTCGACACCTTTCGGCGCTATATCGGTGGCGCACTGCCCCATCCGCCCATATGGCGACTGACTGGCATGCGGCCTACTGAAGCGGGCCTGGGCAAGAGCACTTTTTCCATGCCCATCACACCGTGGCTGGCGGACGGCACCGGCATTTATTGGGGTGGCATATACGCACTGTTTGCCGACTCCCCATTGGCATCCGCCATCTGGACCACCATGCCGGCAGGAAAGGTGCTTACCACTTCCGAACTCAACATGAACTTTGTGCGGCCCCTATCCGAGAAAACCCGTAACATCATCGGCCATGCCAGCACCGTCCACTCGGGTAGCCAGGTCGGGCTCTCCACCGTCTTGATTACAGACCAGGATGGACGCACCCTGGCTTTCGGTAGTTCACGCTGTCTGATTGCAGACTTCCCGGTTGATCCCGAGGAAGAATTTCCTGCCCCGGACACGGGCCCTACCGCACCGGAAGACCCCTACTTACGCGAAGTTCCGGAGAGTGATTTTTGCAAACTGGAAGAGTTTGGCGGATGCAAACCCATCGACCTGCAGCAAGCAACAATCCATGAGGGGCGCACCCACCCCATATGGCTTTTTACCGGCTATCGAGCCACTGACATTCAGGATGGTTTTTGCCAGTCCACCCTGCCCTCTTCAGCCTGGTTTTCGAACGGCAGCTTCTCGATCAACGGAGGACTGCTCGCCTGGGCAGCAGATTTCACGATGGGTGGCGCGGTCTATTCCACGCTATCTGCGGGCGATATTTTCGCCACTCTGGATATGCACATTCGCTTCACCCGCCCTGCGACTATCGATTCTGGCCCGCTCACGCTGACCAGCAAGGTTCTACACCGCGGGCGGCGATTACGGGTATCGGCCTGCGACATCGATAATGCGGAGGGAAAGCGGGTGGCAATGGCGACCGGCTCAGCACTTGTGATTCCCGGCGGTGCGAAAATGCTTAGTGACGGGATGAAGCCCGAGGAAATCATCACGATTGCCACCGCGCAGATGAACCAGCCGTGATCTGATGGCCTAGGCCGTGGTGATGTTGGCCTCGAGTGTCACTTCGCCGGAGAGCGAGGCCGTAACGAGGCAGTGTGACTCTGACTTTTCCAGCAGGCGTCGAGCCTTATCCTCATCCTCGCCCGCAGGGATACGAAGATCCGCATGAATCCTAAACGCCGTAAAGCGAGCGCCGCCTTCTTTTTTCTCAAGGGTACCGTCCACGGTGCAGTCCAGATGCACCCAGTCGAGCTTGGAATGACGAGCAATCGCCCGGAAGGTGAGCACGAGGCAATCGGCTACAGCCCCGATCAGCAAATCTTCCGGCGACCATCGGTCACCGGGGCCATCAAACTGTTTTGGCGGGGCGGTTGCAATCGGCTCCAGGCCCTCTGCCACTACCTCGACGTCACCCTCTTTGCCGGCTTTCGCGGCAACCCGATAATGATGGGGAAAATCCTGCATGGCCAGCTGACACCTGAAAACTTTTACTTCGAAATGTTCTTTCAGACTAGGCGCGACCGGTTTAGCCCGCAAGTAAGCTGGAGAGGGGGAGAAAGATAGAGCGGGGAAAGCGAAAAACAGGCTTACCCAGTAACTCCGGATAAGAGGGCGGGAGGTAACTCACTACCGCACCAACAGGGCTCAGGGATGCGCGGGCACTTCGAGAACCGATACTCCCTCCGCCTCCAACTGAAGACGCAAGTCACCCCAGCGGTCCTGGGGAAGCTCCACAGGAATAGTTACGGCTTCGGAATACTCGGCTTCACCACATCGGCCCCCGGCCTGATCAATCAGAAACCGCAATCTGGATTCCTGGGAGAAATCACAGCGGATGGCCACCTGAACCACGGGAACAAAGGGCTTCAGCCTGACCTCTTGCAGTGCCGCGCCAACCGCACCGCGATAGGCACGCATCAGGCCTCCCACCCCCAACTTAGTACCACCGAAATAACGGGTCACAATTGCGCCCACATTGCCCACTTCCTGCTTCAGTAGCAGCTCGAGCATGGGCCTGCCCGCGCTGCCGCCGGGCTCGCCGTCGTCGTCAGAAATCATCACTTCAGGGTTGGCGGGATTGCCGATCACAAGCGCGGTGCAGTGGTGGCTTGCATCAGGATACTGGCGGCGTACAGCATCCAGCTGCTGGAGAAAAGCCGCCTTATCCTCTACCGGGCCCAGCCAGCAGATAAAACGGCTCTTTTTGTCTTCAGTTTCACTGACAACGGGAGAGTAGGGAATCCGATAACTCACCGGAAAATTCACCCCAGGTCTGGTTCTGCAGTTTTTCGTACAGCGGCTGCAGCTTGGTCTGCCAGACGCGATCATCCACCACGCCCACATGCTTACAGCGAATCACCCCCTCGGCATCGACGAGGAAGGTCTCGGGCGCGCCGAACACGCCCAGATCCAGGGCGAGCTTTCCCTCGCGATCCGCAACGCTGAACAGATAAGGATTATGAAATTTCTCCAGCCAGCGCCGCGCCTCGGCATCATCGTCCTTCAGATTGACGCCGACGATGGGAACGCCCTGCTCTGCCAGCTGATTCAGGTAAGGGTGCTCCACCCGGCAGGCAATACACCAGGTAGCCCAGACGTTCATCAGCAACGGTTTTGCCGGCAGGTCAGATTTCTTTACCAGCGTTTCCCCGTCGGACACTTTTGGCAGTGAGAATTCCGGCACAGGCTTGTTGAGCAGTGCTGAGGGCATGTCCTGCGGGTTGAGCGACAACCCGCGCCAGAACAGCAGCGCCAACGCAGCAAAAATGATCAGCGGCAAAAACAGTTTCAGTCGCGCCACGGTTCCCTCCCCAGTTCGATCCAATCAGGCCGCTGCCGGCACCCCATCCAGCGCCGCAGCGCGTGCCGCCTTTACTTTGCGATAGCGCTTGTCCGCCACCGCAATGCCGCCGCCAAGCGCCATCAGCACCGAGCCCAGCCAGATCCACACCACGAAAGCCTTGTACTGCAGCCGTACCGCCCAATCACCATTGGGGTTGCTCTTGTCGATCGGCTCGCCCAGCGCAACGTACAGATCGCGGAACAGCCCGGTATCAATGGCGGCCTCGGTCATGGTATTGCCGCCGGAGAGATAGTTGCGCTTCTGCGGATGCAGCTCTGCCACCGGCTTGCCGTCACGTGTCGCGAAAAGCACGCCCTCAAAGGCACGGTAGTTGGGACCCTGCACCTGGCGGACGCCATCAAAGCGGAAATTGAAACCCGCTACTTCATGGGTGTCACCCGGGGTCATACGCACGTCCTTTTCGACGCTGTACACGGTCGTCAGGGCTACACCGAGTACGGAAACCGCCAAACCGATGTGGGCCAGATGCATGCCGAAATAGCTGGCGCGCTGGCGACGCAGGCCCGCCAGCAGACTGGGGGCATTGCGGCTCTTGGCGAGGATATCCGCCACACTTGCCGCAGTCACCCAAGCACCGATAAAGACACCGAGCACCGCCCCCCAGTGGAAACCACCGAGAACAAACGGCAATGCCAGGCCAGCCACGACAGCCACCACCAACGGCAGCTGCCAGGTGCTGAGGAGTCGATCCCAGCGGGTATCTTTCCAGTTGGCGTGAATGCCAAGCCCCAGCAGCAAACTCAGCACCGCCATCAGCGGCACGAAGAACAGATTAAAGAACGGCGGGCCCACGCTGATCTTGCCCCAGTTGAGCGCATCGGCAACCAGTGGGTACAGGGTGCCGGTCAGTACCATGCCCATGATCAGGACCAGCAGGATATTGTTGCCCAGCAGGAAAGTTTCCCGGGAGCGGAAAGAAAAGACACTGCCCGCGCTCACCGCCGGTGCCCGCAAGGCAAAAATCAACAGCGACACGCCGACAACAATGGCGAGGAAGGCGAGGATAAAACCACCCCGCAGCGGGTCGGTGGCAAAGGCGTGCACGGAAGTGAGCACGCCGGAGCGCACCAGGAAGGTACCCAGCAGGCTGAGGCTAAACGAGAAGATCGCCAGCAGGATGGTCCAGCTCTTGAACAGGCCGCGCTTTTCCGTCACGGCAAGGGAGTGCATCAACGCCGTGCCGACCAGCCAGGGCATGAAAGAGGCGTTCTCAACCGGATCCCAGAACCACCAGCCGCCCCAGCCCAGCTCGTAGTATGCCCACCAGCTCCCCAGCGCGATACCCAGGGTCAGAAAGGCCCAGGCTACGGCGGTCCAGGGCCGCGCCCAGCGCGCCCAGGCTGCATCCAGTTGGCCACCCAGCAGCGCAGCAATGGCAAAAGCAAAGGCCACGGAGAAGCCCACATAACCCATATAGAGCAGCGGGGGATGGATAATCATGCCCGGATCCTGCAGCAGCGGATTCAGGTCATTGCCCTCGGTGGGAGGGAAAGGCAGCAGCCGGTCAAAAGGATTGGATGTGAGCAGAATGAACAGGAAGAAGCCCACCAGTACCACACCGAGCACCGACAGCACACGCGCTACCAGCTCCGCGGGCAACTGGCGGCTGAACAGTGCCACGGCTGCGGCCCAGCCAGCCTGGATCAGCAACCACAGGAGAATGGACCCCTCGTGACCGCCCCACACCGCGGTGATCTTGTAATAGACGGGGAGAATGCTGTTGGAGTTGTGCGCCACGTAGGCCACAGTGAAATCGCTCTGGACAAAGGCGATCGTCAGGCACACATAGGCCACGGTGGTAAAACCGAGCACACCCAGTGCCAACGGTCGACCGGAGGCCATCCAGAGTGGACGCGTCGCATAGCTGCCAACCATCGGCACCACGGCCAGTGCCAGCGACAGCAGCAAGCCAATCAGCAGCGAGAAGTGCCCGAGCTCCGCAATCATATCTTCGCTCCGTTCGCGCAGCTCGCTTCCGCCGCCATGGACTCGGCCACCTCCGGCGGTGTGTAGTTTTCATCGTGCTTGGCCAGCACCTGATCCGCGCGCACCCGGCCATCCTGCATCAGGCGCCCGGTCACAACCGCGGCCTCGCCCTCGGCAAAGAGATCCGGCAGGATCTTGTCAAACACCACCTCCAGCTCGGCCTTGCCATCGGTGAGTGCAAAGCTGACATCGAGGCTGTCGTCAGCACGCTCAATACTGCCGGGCACCACACATCCACCGGCGCGAATGCGCTTTTCAAACGGCACCTCACCGGCAACAAAGGCACTGGGCGCGTAGAAGTAATTCATATTGTTGCGCATGGCGTAGGTGACCAGCGCTACCGCTGCGGAGGAAAGGGCCACCAGGACCAGAACCAGAATCAGGCGCTGTTTGCGAACGGGATGCATCGTTGTCTACTAGCTCCGAGTAACTGTAAAAATCCTGTCAAAAAGGGGACGGGCGGGGATCCGCTCAGGCGGGCTCAGCCGCTTTGGACTGCCGCCCCTCCACAGCGCGGCGACGGGCCTCGATCCGCTGCTGGCGCTCGAGCTCCTTTTTCAGTCGCCGGCGCTGGAGCCGCGGTTGTAATGCCATGGCAGCGAGCGCGAGAAAGGTCACGCCGTACGCCGCCCATACAAAAGGACCATGTCCGTCCATATGCAGAAATGCCGCCAGGCTTTCGAACTGAAACTGCATCGCCCTACCCTTCCTTGCTCTCGGTGGTGATGGATTCGCCCTGCATCAACTGCTGTACCCAGTTGGTCCGCCACTCCCGCTGCAGAATTTTCTCGCGCGTATGGGCAATCAGGGTCCACGCGTAGAAGCAATAGAAACCGATGATCATGATCAGCAGCGGGTAGAACATGCTGGGGTCGATGCTGCTCTTTTCGGTCAACTTGATGGTGGCCGGCTGATGCAGCGTGAACCACCAGTCAACAGACTTGTAGATGATCGGGATATTGACCGTACCCACCAGGGCCAGCAATGCGCAGGCCTTGTCCGCCACCTGCTCGCGGCTGAATGCCCGCGCCAGGGCGATCACCCCGATGTAGAGGAACAACAGAATCAGCATGGAAGTGATTCGGGCATCCCACACCCAGTAGGTGCCCCAGGTGGGCTTGCCCCAGACTGCGCCGGTGAAGAGCGCAATAAAGGTGAGAACCGCTCCGATCGGTGCCGCCGCACGCATCACTACGAAGGAAAGCTTCATCTTCCAGATGAGACCGATGGCACCACTGATGGCCATGATGTAATAGCCGGCCAGGGCCAGGAAGGCGGCGGGGACGTGAATATAGATGATGCGGTAGCTATTGCCCTGCTTGGCGTCTTCGGGCGCAAACCCGAGTCCCCAGACGGAACCCACGCCGATCAGCAAAACACTGGCCAGCGCCAGCCATGGCATCCAAACACTGGTTTTCTGGTAGAACCAGCGCGGTGAACCCAAGCGGTGAAACCATTGCCAGGCCAAGGGGCATACCTCCAGATTAATTGTCCAGGCTGATGCGGATCGCACCCGCAGCTGCCAACGGTGCCAGGGCGGTTCCGGCGGCGAGCAGAGCCGCAAGAATGGCCAGTTGCGGGCCGTAAGCATAGCCATCGACCGCCGCCTGTACAGCGCCGGTGCCGAAGATTAACACGGGCACGTACAGCGGCATAACAATCAGCGCCAACAGCAGGCCCGCCCGCCGCAATGCCACGGTCAGGGCCGCCCCAACCGCACCAATCAGGCTCAGGCTGGCAGTGCCCAGTAGCAGGGATAGGAAGAGTGACAGGTAGCCGTCATCGGGAAGGTTCAGCATCATCCCCAGCAACGGCGACAGCAGCGCCAGCGGCAGGCCTGTGACCAGCCAGTGCACTGACACCTTGGCCAGCACGGCGAAATACAGGGGTTGGGGTGTGAGCGCCAGCTGCTCGAGAGAACCGTCCTCAAAATCTGCCCGGAACAGGCTCTCCTGGGATAACAGGGTCGCTAACAGCGCGACCACCCAGATCATCCCCGGTGCCAGGCGCGCCAGCAACTCCGGCTCAGGGCCTACACCGATGGGCAGCAAAGCCAGCACCGTGACAAAAAACAGCAGCGGATTGGCGATATCGGCGCGGCGCCGCAGGGCCAGCAGCAGCTCGCTGCGGAAGAGCGGAGCAAACCCCGGCACAGTGCGGGCTGCGGGCGCGAAGCTTTGGGCCGTGGTTTCAGGCGAGGACATCGGCGCCCTCCTGATCAAACGCGGCCAACGCCGAGCTCGTGAACTCGCTCAGGTTCAGCGTACACAGCCCCGCCAGAGCCACTGGCTGGTGAGAGGTAAACAGGATGCTGCCGCCACGACTCAGGTGACAGGCCATCTGTCCCTGCAGCCCGGAAACGCCGGCGACGTCCAGCGCCGCCAGCGGCTCATCGAGAATCCACAGTGGTGGTGCCGCAGGCAGGAACAGCCGCGCGAGCGCGACCCGCCGATTCTGGCCTGCGGAAAGCTGCTGGCACAGACTGTCCTCAAAGCCGAAGAGGTCTACCTGTTCCAGCGCCCGCATCGCGTCATCGCGACTGGCACCATACCAGGCCAGATTCTCCAGTGGCGTAAGGCCGCGCCGGACCCCTGCCCCATGGCCGATGTAAAGCAGGTGTGACCGAAGCTCCTGCAGGCCGGCCGGGAATGCGCGGCCGTTCCAGCTAATGTCGCCTCTATGGTCAGTGGCGCTGCCGATCAGGGTCCGCAGCAGGGTGGTCTTACCGGCCCCGTTCGCGCCCTCGATCTGCAGCGCCTGGCCGGGCCCCAGGTCAAAGTCCAGCCCCGCAAACAACACGCGCCCGTCCCGCTCACAGGAGAGCTGGCGGACTCGCAGCGATGGGGCGGGAAGTGACTTTGGAGCCATCATGAAGGGGCATGCCGAATTGATGAAAAACTGAGCGGCATTATACCGGCTGTGACAGCAATTGCATGAAAATCCTATTTCAGCGCCTATCCGGTTAGCGCCCGTCTCTTTGCGTGTTATCGCTTGTAATTGGCCCTTGACAAAGAGTCTGGTACTTTTGAGAGGTCGGTTTCAAGTACCCGTGGCCCAGAGCATATCTGGCCAACCTATCCTCGAAACAAGAGACACAATAATGACAACGATCTCTGCAGATACTTGCCAGTACCTGACGCTGCCGGCCCTGAACCAGGAAAAACTTTTGGTCAGGTCCGAACCATTTTCCTTCCTGGTTGCCCGCAACCTGCTCCCACGTGACTCTGTTGCCGAACTTCAGGAACATTTTCCCAAACTGAAGGGCGCCGGGTATCTTCCCTACGAAAAGGAGGATTGCGGGGAGAGCATCAATCAGCTCATTGAGGAAATGACCTCGACAGAGTTTGCCAACGCTCTGGGCGAGCACCTGGGGATCGACAACCTAGCTCAGTACCCGACCTTCATTTCCATTTCCCGCAGTCTGAAAAAACGCCACGGCAATATTCACACAGACGGGAAATCCAAGATTGCCACCGCTTTGCTCTATCTCAACACTGACTGGCCGACGACGAGCGACGGCTGCCTGCGCCTCCTGAAAAGTATTGATGATTTCGAGGATACGGTGGTGCCGGAGATCAAACCCGAGTACGGCACCCTGGCGGCCTTCAAGCGGGCAGACAACTCTTTTCACGGCCACCTGCCCTACCAAGGTGAGCGTCTGGTCATTCAGGTAGCCTGGCTGGTCAGCGCAAAAGACAAGGCACGCAAGGCAAAGCGCGGCCGGTTTGCGCACAAACTGAAAGCCCTGTTGGGCAGGCTTGGGGGCAAAAGTGACGCCGTGACAACCTGAGCGATTCTAGCCCGGCACCCGGAGAGAGAACTCCGAGCCGCCCGGTCGAAGGCGACCATCGCCGTCGACCGGCCCCCACTCGAGTACCGCCCTTACACGGCTACTGCCATACTGCACTTCCAGGATCCTGCAGAACGATCGCAGCAACGGCAGCCCCCGGCCCGCATAGTTTCCTCGCCGGGACCAGTTGGCCGGAAAGCCCGAGCCGCTGTCATCCACAACCACCTCGAGCACACCGCCAGCCCCCCGGCCCTGACACCGTACAGCCACCTGTATCCAACCGTGCCGCAAGTCACGGCGACGACGATGGAGCTCATGATAGTACTCGGCAAAGCCCACCTCCGAGGCTTTCATCGCACTGTCCAGACCGATGACACCATGCTCCAGCGCGTTGCGGAATAACTCCCCCAATACGACCGTCAGGGCATCACGGAAATGGGCTGCTCCGGGAGTCTGGGCCAGTACATCGAGAAGTGGCGGCAGGGGGTCCGCGTCGCGGAGCTCCTGCGGACCCAGCGTGAACTTTACCGACCACTCCCCCACCCGGCGAACCGGCAAACGCGGGCAGACCGGCGCTCGCATTGCTGCCTCGGCAAACGCCGCTCCGAAGCGCAGCTCCACCAGCGAAAGATCATCCGCCTGGCGGGCAGCGAAGCGGAAAGCCTCATCGAGGATGCGATCGAATCGCTCCTCCTCATCTTCAATGCGGGAAACCGCTTCCACGATCCGTCGCTGCCCAAGCACCTCACCGGCAGCAGACCGCAGCTCGGACAGACCATCACTCCACAGGTAAAGCGTGTCATCGGCCTCTACCGGGATATGAACGATAGCCGACGCCGCATCTATTTCCGCCAACACCCCGAGCGGTAACTGGCGAGACTCCAGCTGCCGGACGCGCCCGGATCCTCGGCGTAGACAGGCGCTGGGCATACCGCCATTGAACAGCCGCAACCGTCGCTTGTGCGTATCCAGCTCGAGCAATATCGCGCAACAGAACATGTTTCCCGGCAGAAGACGGTGCAGCTTTCCGTTTAGCTCCTGAAGAATGCGGACAAGAGAAAAGCCCTTCGGCACCATGGAGTAGAAGACCGACGTCAACGGCACCGTACCGATAGCGGCAGCCAGTCCGTGGCCGGTAAAGTCCCCAAGCAGCATGACCAGCTTGCCACCCGGGCCCCAGGCGGCGGCCACAACGTCGCCGTTCAGCAGTGCCTGCGGTGACAGGTGATGCCGGATCGCCCGACTCCCGTTGAGGCAGCTTTCCCGGCTCAGGTTGCTGAACATCCGCCTGACCGATGCCTGCTCTTGTAGAAAGCCGTCATTGCTCTGCCGGAAATGATCCCTCTGGGCCAGCAGAGAGGAGCCAAAGCGGGCGAGCCTGCCGAGGGTCTCCAATTTCAAACGCACATCACGCGGGTCGTAGGGTTTCGCCATTATCTCGTCCGCCCCCATCGCCAATGCCCGCTCGAGAAGCCTGTCGCGCTCGTCGCCAGCAAGAATGGTGGGTACGGGCTCCATTCCCGCCAGCGCGCGCAATCTGTCCAGCTCACCGGGCTCGCTTTCTGCAGCAGCACCAGGACCGATGAGGACCATACTGGGTTTGCGGGTGGTAAAACTGCTGAGGGCAGCCGCCATATTGCGCTCAATAGCAATGGCAACTGTGGCAAGCTCCGACGATTCCTCTGCGGCTGTCCGCAGCGCGCCCGCCAACAGCGAAGCTTCGCTCTCAACCGGCTCCACGATCAATAATCTGAGCATGGACGCCACAGTCAGCGGATATCGAACAGCTGATCGAAATTTGATACTTCGAGGATGGTTGCCACGTGCTCGTTGGCATTCAGGAGGGAGACCGCACCCGATGAGACTTCGGCCTCAGCGCCAAAGCAGTGGTCACGAAGCAGTAACAGCATACCCAGGGCTGCACTATCGAGATGCGTGGCCTGGGCGAGATCGATACTGAAGCTCGAAGGCTGCTCAGGAAGAGCGCTATAGCTGTCGAGGAAATCGCGGTGCAGATTGAAGTTAAAAGCACCGTAGACCCGGATTGTCAGGTGACTCCCACACGAAGAGAGTTCCGAGGTCACCCTCGGTGCATCGGATGTATAGCTCGCCATACGGAAGTTCCCTTTCCCAGGCCGATTCACTCTTGAACCTTATTGAAAACCTACGCTGTTTTTTATTATTTTGCGTCGGCTTTGTTGGCGCCGAATTCCGCCCACAGGGATCGGATTCGACTTGTTATTATTTTTCAGGGCCATAGACCCGCAGTCGTTACCTGCCAAGCTGGCCGATTCCTGACCGCGGTCAATGGAATGAGAGCTGGCTCGAGTCGCCCCGCATCCAGACTCTCAAATACTGGGACGGACGGGGCCCAGAACCCCTCAGAAATTTTTATCCTGCCGCCAGCCAAAATGACAAAGGGCGCCGTCTCCGGCGCCCCCTGCTTCTCTCATCAAAACTCGAAATCGTAGTCCATGAGTTCGCGCCTGAGGCGCATTTCTTCCAGTCTGTCCTCTACCATCCGACGGGCATCCGTAGGTGGTTGGGACGTTGCCTGACGAAGGACTTCGTTGGCAATCTGGGGGATGTCATCGTGATCAAAATCAAAGTCTTTTTCGTTAACGTTGCCGCTCATACGAAACTCCAAAATCTCGATCTGCCAGAGGCAGAAACACCCTTGTTGTTTTTGTTATGCAACTGCAGATTAATCAGCTCCTAGATGCGCGGTCAAGAAAAATTTCTTCGGGGAAACAACTTTATTCCGGAACCAGGAGCCACCGGTTAGAGACGGGAAAAACGTTTTCTTTCCTACGCCCCTTTCAGCGCCAAAATAGCGCTATTCCGTGACGTATTTACGACAGTTTTTCGACTGGAGTATGAAGATGTAGGACCGGCAAAAACGTTACCTCACCGCCGCCACTGTTACCGTGAGTTACACCCCTGTGAGGACTCCGCCAGCTGACCGAACTTCCAGCAACCTCACCCCTCCACTGACGGCTCCGATCTCGCCGCGAAAGCAGCGGGCCTCCCCCATGACACAGGCCGCTGATGGCGCTAGAATAGCCCCCCTCCTTTGGCAGGACAGCTCCATTGTTGTCACCCAGAGCCAAAGCCTGCCCCCGTCGGTTAACAGGATAAACCACGGACCTCCTAAGTCCGCACTGCAGGTTCGAGTCCTGCCGGGGGCGCCAACTCAGCTCTTTGCACCAAGCTTTACGAAGGGCGTATTGGCTGCTGCCTTCCAACTTCAGCAGATAAACCTCAGCGCGACAGCCAGTCCTCAGCAAGTTGTTATAGGAGCCTTACACGAGCCGCTATCACTAGCCCGGGATAAGCGCAATAGGCCCAAGGAATGGCGGAGCAAGACTTAACTCTAGGTCGCCACAGACCCTCGCTTCTTATGTATTTTTACGGGTCACACCCCCATTCCCTGTTGCCATAGTTTCCTGGGAGCAGTGGAAGAGCAGAGACCGCACACCAAAGCGGCCTCACGATCACCGCCAATAGCAAGCAGTACTACTGATTACCGTGGCATACCATGCAGCCATTATTCGAACCAGCATACGTATCGGAATAACCGTCGCCTCCGAACGATTCGAACTTGGCTAGCATTCTATTGGGGTTCGCCCGCTGCGCTTCAACAAAGTCATACCAAGCCCATTCTTCATAGCGAGGTTGAGCCGCAACCACCTCGAGCTGGGCTATGTACTCGTCTCGCAGACCATTACGCGCATAAAGTGATGCCAGAGCATACTCGAGGCCCGGGCGAATGAAAGGTGCCTTCTTCGTATTAACGGTAAAGTAGTCAAGGTCCCCGTCAAAACTCATAGCCCATAGAAAATCCTCTAGCATCCGCTGTGGAAGGCCAGTGTTCATTGGGAAGTCTGCAACGATCCCCATGAGCGTCAAGATCACACCGACGTTAATAGCTTCCAGAGTATTTGGATTTCCTGCAGTCTCGGCAAACTCTAGGATCTCCCAAGCTTTTGCAACGGCAAGCTCCTCATCGCCAGCGATACGAGCCGACGTCAGATCGTTGGACAACCCGAATGCTATTGCAGGGATATTGCCTGGATTGAGCTCCTCGGTACGAGCGAAATCGGCACCAGCATGGAGCTCTGGATACACCAGGTATTCAAATACGCCGTTTTCAAGTCCCATACCGTTCTTACCGATGGCTCGATACTCATACATCCGTGCTAGGTTGTACTTGTACTCGTCCGTCATGGTGGAAGCATCCCCCTCGGCAAGCTGGATCGCCTTCGATATATATCTCATTGAGTGCTCTCGCTCACTCTTGCGACCATCTTGCAGGCCAAGGAAAAACTCTACTGTGGCACAGTCAAAACGCTGCTCAGCAGTTTGGAAGATAAGGGGAGTGCCACATCGCTCGGACGCGTAGAGGGCTTGATGCCGTGGAGCAGCCTCTAGACGAGGCACAGGCACTGGGAGCCCAGTATCGCCGCAGAGGACAGGCTCGAACAACCGCTCGCCGTAAAAGGATTCTGGAGTTCCGTCGCACATCTCACCAAGCGGCAATGACTCCCGGCCCGCACCCGAACCATCCCCCAGCCGTGCAGGTCGATCCGCCCAGCTGTATTGAACAAGTTCGATAATTGTTCCATCGGGATCTTCGAACGCGACACTACGCAGTTCCTCGAACGGCACTGGCTGTGTGACTGGTGACGAGTAGAACGACACCCCCTGCTCCTGCAGGATTTGAATGTCTTGATCAAGATTGGTCGTCTCAATCGCTAGCCGGGATATTCCGAGGTGGTTCGCCTCTTCATACGGACCACTACTACTGCTTGTCTCGACGAGCGTCACTTCGCGGAGATTTCCAAGCGATAGCGTATCAGGCTGATTCGCACGCTCTTTGAGTCGAAACCCCAAGTTTTGGTAGAACTCTAGAGAGGACTGGTAGTCGCTAACATAGATCGTGGGCCCAGCAATACCATGGGCATAGTCTGCTGAAGTATTCGTGGGGCCTGCGCGCTGAATGAGCATTACCCCAATGCCATCTGGATCCGTCAAGGTAATCGCCAACGGATCACCATACAATTCAGAGACGACATCGTAGGAGACGCCGACAGCGTCGAGTGACGCCATATCCGCGACGAGGTTTTCCGTGTCCAGTGTTAGGCCTGTCATTCCGAGCGCCACACCAGTATTCACAGGCTCCGAATCATAAAGGGTTATGAACTGATTAAGCTCGACGACAAACCCATCGTCCAGCACCATAATGGCCGACTCTACTTGATAGGGGGCAAGATTGAGTGCTTGTGCCTGATCTGGATCGCTGATATCGAGCGTGCTCTCCACCGAGCTTTGGAAGCCAAGCCGTTCATAGAAGGCTTTAGAAGATTCAATATCGCTGACATTGATAGAGTAACGTATCAGCTTACGGGTATTTATCTTAAAGGGGGAACCCGTACCATAAAGCTCCTGGTCATCGTAAGTCCCGTCACTGTCGGTATCTGCCGCAACTGAAGACATACCATAGAGCGTTTCTGCAGCATCGCAGATACCATCACCATCAGTATCGACTTCATCAAATCGGCATAGAAACGTGTCTGGGACCTGAGAGATAAGATAGGTGCTGCCATCGTGGACATGCTGTTCAAATTTTGGCGTGTAATCCCGCCACACATCTTGAAAGCCAACCTGAGATATCTGCATCTTGTAATAATTATCGGAAGAACCTTCCGGCACCACGATTGCCATCGCCTCTGAAGGAGGAACCTGTTCGGCATAGGGGTCAAAGAAAAATAGGCCATTAGCATTTGTCGAGGCGTGATAGCCGGTCAAGGTCCCAGAGGGAGCTTCTGTTGCAACCTTGTTTGCTTCACAACCATCTCCTGCACACTGACCATATGCAACAATATCTGCACCGCTAATTGGAGAGCCGCTTGTATCTTGGACCCGACCAACAGTACAACCAACAATTAAACACACAAGAGCAGTGGAAATCATGGACCAACGAAGGGCTTCTTCTAATGTTTTCATTACATTTCCGATATGTGGTTCGCTGAATAATCCATTTAATAAAAAGACAGCATTAGATTCTTAGAGAAATTGCTTGCTGCCCATAAAATGATTATAAAAAATCATAATAAAGAGGCGATGAAGGTAGAACATCATCGCCTCACTGACAGATGTTAATCTTTTCTTCCTAGAGTAGGAATTAGTGACTGATCAATATTTTTGACCTGAAAGTATCTTGGAAGTTTATTATTAACACCTTTTTCCATTGATAAAACAGGAGATTCAATGGTGCTCTGCATGAACCTAATTACCAACCTACCATCTTTGTTAATTTCCTCATAATTGAGATGTTTTCCATCCCTACCTTTAAGGGTAAAGTTGAAATCAAAGACTCCCTTTTCAAACTGAATCTCTCTAACAAATTCAAAGGGTGGCTTGATCGGGCAAGCATCAATGGGGCAGATCGGCGGCAAATCAACATCAAGATTTGGAATAACCGGGATAACCTCAATGGCATAACTCTCAAAGGGTCGGAGGCAATCTAAGGGATCGGTTCGATCCTTATCGTAAGGGCAGCCATCTTCATCATTTGCCAAACCATCGCCGTCTATATCAGGATCACACCCATCTGGGGTTCCATCATTGTCTAAATCACCACCATCAAACTTTCCTACACACAAATCACAAGCATCACCCACACCGTCGCCATCACTATCTTCTTGGTCGTTTTGCGCAATCAAGGCACAGTTATCACATGCATCACCAAAAGAATCTCCATCAGAATCAATCTGGTCACCATTAGGATGCAAGGGGCAG
Organism: Microbulbifer aggregans; assembly: GCF_001750105.1. Taxonomy (NCBI): domain Bacteria; kingdom Pseudomonadati; phylum Pseudomonadota; class Gammaproteobacteria; order Cellvibrionales; family Microbulbiferaceae; genus Microbulbifer; species Microbulbifer aggregans. The sequence goes on along the minus strand of NZ_CP014143.1, from coordinate 2,504,966 downwards.
TTATCTAGAGGATGGTACTCGCAATTCTCAGGAAAACGAAAGCTCGGGTTACCGACAAAATCACAAACCCTTTTAACATCAGCAACACCATCATTATCATCATCACTATCACAGGCATCGCCAATATCGTCAGCATCTCTATCCCCCTGGTTAGGATTCGAGACTCGCGGGCAATTGTCCCAATAATAGGCGACCCCATCATTATCACTATCGTCACAAACATCACCGACCAAGTTATTGTCACTATCCTTTTGGTCAGCATTGGAGATATCAGGACAATTATCCATTGGAGCAAATACTCCATCACCATCGCTATCGGAGATGGTCAAAACGTTCGTAGAAGTTATACACTTTGAACTATTATTCACCCTTGTTCTCGAAACACCTTCGATCTTTTTCGGCATCACAGACACCCAATTCCCACCTGAGTCCTGCCGCTCGACTTCAAAATGAAGGTGCTTTCCAAATGCCTTACCCTTGTCTGAAATCTTGCCTAGAGGTTGCCCCTGAGAAACCCAGTCGTTATCACTAACATGGATAGGATTCATGTGAGCATATGTACTTCGAATATCTAATCTATTTCCATGTGTATCCCAATGTTCAATCCAGACCTGACCATTTGAAAAATTCACATCTGTAACACGTCCTGGCAAGATTGAAACAGCCTCGGCTTGCGCCCCTACACGGTTAAAGTCGATTGCATAATAATCACTACCGAGATGGGTATCTTCACCATAGTAGTTACCATGAAATCCATTTCCACAGCGAACACTAATGTAGGTTAACTCATCTCCACTGGCATATGATCTTCCATTCTTCCATGGTGCTTTTATGCCATGATCATCACCCAAAAAATAGTTAATGGCATCACTCTCTGTATCACTAAGGCAGAACTCGGAGTCCGGCAACTCTGGATCAGTTACACATACACCCTGACAGCTATTTCTATCGCAAATTTTCATTCCACTGTCTAGATCCAAACCCAACCCTGAAGCCACTTGGTTGGAGGCGTTTGCATATGATGAATCTATCGATAGCCCAACATCATGCCATGACCAACCTAAAGGATTTTTTCTTACAATAAGCTCCAGCCGCGAAAGACTATTCAAACCCTCCCACCCAGCAAGCACAATTGAATGCAAATTTCCATTATTACTGGCAAGAGTCAGATTTTCTGGCCTTTCGATAGAAACAGAATCGGGGATATTCGACTGTAAGTAGTCTATGATTTTGCCGCGATACTCCGGGACTTCAGACCCACGAACAAAAAACCTCCCCCCTACAGGAGCAAGCAAATTATTAAGAGCACTCAAATCTTTCTTTTCTATTGCCAACTCAATCTTTTCGTATAATTCCTCTAAGCTAGCACTGATCCAAGCTGGCCTCCTATTAGCTCTCATGTCAGCAGTGATAGCAGCAGTCAATTCCAAGTAAGAATTTAGATCAATATCATGCACCCCTACAAAATCTTCACTTCTTTCCCGAAGAACCAGAGAAACTTTTTCAGAAAGACTGAGATTAGCGTTTTTCAATGCGAATTCATTTACATCTAAAAGGAAAGCTGCATCCCACTCCTGAATAGGCCTGTCTATGGTATACCTTTCCAGTATATCCAATGCTCTTTCATTTTGAGCCTTATTGAGCTCATACAATCTTTCATAGACGAGAGATTTATGCTTAAGATCTAAAGATACAAAGTCTTCTCTGATCACGCCCTCCAATAAAGATGCCGCCTCTTGACTGCTTCCATTAAGTGAAAGCTGTCTAGCCTTTTCAATGTTGACGAACGGGACATATTCACTTTCAGGATGATTCCTCAAATACTGCTCTAGAAGATCTATATTTCTACTATTCCTTCCATAGGCATTATTTACAGATATTGCTTGCCGCAGATGCTTCCAAGATTGACCTGCGTCACCAGAATCAACATTAGCTTCCAGCTGTTCGATATAAAAAATCTTTGAAGTGCACGACACAATACAAAACAGTAATACTGAAAACCCCACCACCTTAAGAATTTTCATTTTTTATCCTTTTAGAGGTTAAATTTTCCATTTATTTAAAGGAGCTTAGCAACATTTAAAAACATACAATTTCTTACTGATATTATTACGTCTAAGTAACTACGAAGCGCTTATTCACAGCCCCATTTTTTCTCGTCTCACATCTTACGATAAAGGTTGCTAATTAAGTCTTTTATAATTTTTTTAGTTTACGGTAAAGTAATTGCTATGTTTTAAATACTTTTGGCGTGAATAACCTCGCAGCCAGACACATAATTATCATATGGTGACAACTACCTTCTCGAGAATCTCCTGTCACTTTCAGGAGTGAGACGCTACTTAAAAACCCCGCATAATACGGAGATGACAAGTTAGGTCGCTCCTCAGCACAGTTACACAGTGCGGGGACCGAAGAATCAAGAAATGACACATGCCGAAACTCGGATTACCAAGGTTCTGACGGAAGATAAACGGAACGGCCGGTATACGAAATGTTCCGAGAGAATGGCATCGCCCATGCATACCTATTACTACTAAAAAGGCAAATATAGAGGCATCGAGGCTTCCGAATTCAAGTACCTGAAGAAGTTAGATGAATAGAACCGCCGCCTGAAGTCCTTGTATAGCTACCTTTCTCCGTAGCATCGGCCTATCTACGAGATCATTGAAAAAATGTAGTAAAGCCAGAGGGCTGGTGTGAGCTTGTGGACCATGCCTTGCAAGACATAGCGGCCTCAAGATGGCCTGGGTGGTGTCACGCATGGGTGAACATGGCCAAATATTAGATGCCCAAGGACTCTATTCTTGTGTGCTACTTTAACCAGGATATTTACACCACCACCGGCAAACGCCCTGCTTACTCATAAGGTCCCAACAGTCTTCGCTAAGGCTAGGAAGGCCTGGTGTCGCTGAAAACGACTCGGTCGAGCCCCTGACACTAAAACTCAACGACGGCACCGATACTGGTGATAAACGGAACAATAGCACCAGCTACACCTTTGCCCACCCTTTTCGCCTAAATGATTGGCTCCGAACGTGCACTGGGCTATAGGACTACCCATCAGTCCCGCCTAACTACGAGTAATTGTGTATGCCGACGACGTTGTGAAAACCGGTGAAGTCATAGTCGAATACTACTGCCCTTACTCAACTGATAGTTACAAATGCGAGCTCTGCAACGACTTGGATGACGCTGGTGATGCCCCCGACGATCCCGGCAGTCTTGGTTGTACGCCCGCATGGAATGCGACTGTCACCGTACCGGTACAACGCCTATTTCCGGTGCTTCTGAATTAGCTGGTAATACCTCGGATGAGAACTGCGATACTGCCCAGGCATGTGACCCCGATCATGACAGGAAGAGCCACTGCCAGTATCAGGTTGAGTTGCCGGGGGTACTGGTAAATAGCGGTGAAGGCGATGCCATCATCAATGAACCGCTCAATCGGACACCAGTTGAGGACATTAACCTCGGGTAACAGCCGCCCTGGGAGAGGTGGATGAGTGACCTAACGAGTGGATTTGCGGTTATACGCCCTCCGGTCGCTGCTAAAAAACATAATAAATCAACAGGTTATGACCTACCTGGATGAGGGGGGGGCGGGAAACGGTACGGGATATGAGATGATGGAGACATTGATGGGTTTTCTCGGCCTGGTCCGAACCAAACTCCGGTTTTATCTACGTTACACGCTATCTATTGGGTTCTGGCGAAAGCGTCATTTGGCCCTCTGCCACGCCCTGACTCCCTAATCCCCACAACCCTCCTGAGCGTCTTCTATCCTGATCAGGCCCCTCAATCCGTCTGGGCTTCGGGGACTGTCTGCGCTGCCGGCACCGGCAACAGGCAAACCCTCCGGAAGGGAAACAGCGAAAAGGACTTCGATCATGGACCTACGGTTTCTGGCAACGGGCACCCTGCTCGCCCTGGCGCTCTCGATATCGGCGAACACACCGGCTCAGGAGCAGGGCTCGGATGATTACTTGTTCAACGATTCCCACTTCCACCTGACCAACTATGTGCAGAAAGGTACGCCTATCGAGAAGTACATGGAGATCATGGGGAATAAGGTTGGCCGCTCGACCCTGTTCGGCATCCCCCTGCAGCAAACCTGGTCTTACGAAAATTCCGGCGACTATGCGCCTACCTACTATCTGCAGTCCGATGCCCCGCTGTATTACTACTCATTCACCGATGCATTTATCGCCAATGCGTACCTGTCCCTGCCGGAAGAGCAACGGGCACGCCTGGACCCGATGATTACCGGCTTCAACCCAGCGGACATGTATGCGGTGGACCATATCCGCCGGGTACTGGAAACCTATCCCGGAGTCTTCTCCGGTATCGGTGAGTTCACTATTCACAAGGAATTTGTCTCCCCCAAGGTGGCTGGTGATGTCGCCAGCCTTACCGATCCGGCGCTGGACCGGGTGTTTGATTTTGCCGGCGATGTCGGACTGGTCGTCATTCTCCATAACGATATCGACATTCCCTTCGCCAAGGAGGGCGCGACGCCCGTCTATCTGGAGCAGATGAAGGAGACGCTCAGAGATCATCCGGAGACTACGATCATCTGGGCCCACACCGGTCTGGGCCGGGTTGTCCATCCCGCCCAGGCCTCCGCCAGTTCAACGGAGCGGAGCCCGCGCCACCTCGAAATTGTCGAGGGGATGCTCCGGGATCCCAAGCTCAAACATGTCAATTTTGATATCTCGTGGGATGAAGTCGCCAAATATGCCATCGCCTCCCCGGAAGCGATCGAACGTACGGCGAGGCTACTGAACAAATATCCCGACCGCTTTCTGTTCGGCACCGATAACGTGGCCCCGGCAGACCAGGAAACACAGCTGAAGGTCTTTCATATGTGGGACCCGGTATTCGCAAAGCTGACGCCAGAGGCGAAAGAGAAGATCCTCAAGGGAAACTATGATCGCCTGTTTGATGAGGCGCGACGCAAGGTTCGAGCCTGGGAGGCCAAGAACGTCAAGCAGAAAGGAAGCAACTGATTCGCTACAGCAGGGAGTGCTTATGCGACGCAAAACCCAATCACCGATACTGTTGCTCGCGATTCTCGCAATCGCCGGCACGCAGGCATGGGCTGCTGAAGAGCAGCGCCAGGATTCGGAGACCGAGGCGCGGCTGCGGGAACTGGAAGCCCGGCAACAGCAACTCGAAGTCGAGGTCCGACGTCGCGACGCACGTATCGAGCAGCTGGAATACGATGCGGCTCATCGCGGCAACAAGATCCCAGCCCAGCCCCGAGCATCGCAGATCAGCTACGACGAACCGGAGCAGAAAACCTGGGGAAACTACGAGCCAGGCAAGGGTTTCGTCCTGCTGCGCTCCGACCTGGGCGAGGTGAACTTCTCGATCTACTCCTATGTCCGCTACCTGGACCAGAACGATCTCGAGGATGAATACACAGACTCCTTCGACCGCACGTTTGATGTGCTCATCCTGAACCAGATGCAACTGCAAAAGGTCAATTTAACCTTCAAGGGTTGGATCTTCGACCCCAAGTTCCAGTACCGCTTCTACACCTGGACCAGTAACTCAAACCAGGGCCAGTCCGCCCAGGTAGTGGTGGCCGGCAAGCTGTCTTACGCATTCGATGAGCACTTCAACCTTGGTGCCGGCATCGATGCTTTGCCCACAACCCGCTCCACCAACGGCACCTTCCCAACCTGGTTCCGGACCGACCACCGTACCATCACTGACGAATTCTTCCGGGGTTCGTATACGACTGGCATCTTTGCCTGGGGAGATATCACCGAGAAGTCCGATTACCGCATCATGCTCGGCAATAATCTGAGCCAATTGGGTGTCAGCGCCGATGAGCTCGACGACCACTTCGAAACCCTTTCCGCGGCGGTCTGGTGGATGCCCACTACTGGCGAATACGGGCCCGGCAACGGCTTCGGTGACTACGAGTTCCATACCGAACCCGCCACCCTGTTCGGGCTGCACTATACCCACAGCCGCGAGGATGCGCAGGGCCAACCCGAAGTGAACAGCTTCGACAACAGCCAGATCCGGCTGTCGGATGGCACTCGGATCTTTTCTCCCGATCCCTTCGACGTCGGCATCAACATTCGTCGCGCCACCTACCAGATGGCAGCCCTCAATGCCGGGGTGAAGTATCGCGGCTACTCTCTCGACGTCGAGTACTACTACCGGGAAGTCGATAGCTTCTCAGCTGTCCTGCTACCGGACGCAGAACCCGATGCAATGCTGCCGGTAACACGACTCACCGACCACGGGCTGCAGATCCAGGCCTCCACTATGCTCGTGCCAAAGACCCTGCAGATGTACCTATCCGGATCCAAGATCAACGGAGAGTATGGCGACCCCTGGGACATGGCCTTTGGCCTCAAGTACTACCCATTCAAGCGACGCGAGGTGCGCTGGACCACACAGCTACTGTACCTGGATGATTCTCCGGTGGGTTACAACAGTGTGCCCTTCGCCCTGGGCGGTAACGGTGTCGTGCTCAATACAGAGTTTGAACTCGCCTTCTGAATAGCCCCGTATCGTTGCAGTCGCGGCTGACTGCAGTTAATGCCAAGGGCATGTATGACGCAGCCACCGGAGAAAGCAAAGGCGACTTAGCGATCCGCCAGTGGAGAGCCCTCCGGCGGGTAGTCCAGGGTATTCTTGCGTTTGCTGCGCTGCTCCGGCGTAAAGGTCGGGAATGGCATTTCATGGGCAGCGGCCCACTCGCGCACTCGCGCTTCCGCCGCTTCGCCCCGCTCCTTATCCAGTCCTGAATCCCTGGAGTAATAAAGTGTCTGGGAGGGAAACGCGAACCCGGTTCCCGAGCCCCGTACGATACCAAGAATCCGTAACAGGATGTCCTCACGTATGGCACGGAAATCAAAGTGGTCAATGGTATTGATATCAACCCGAACCTCGATATCCAGAGAGCTGTCGCTCATCCCGATCAACCGTACCGAAGGCTCTTCATCCACCACCAGGGGGTGCGCCACCAGCATTTCCCGCAGCGACACCAACACGAAACGCAGCTGATCTTCCGTGGTTTCGTAACGCAGGCTCAGTATCGTCAGGAACAGGATCGCGGAGCGGGTACTGTAGTTGACGATATGCATCTTGGAGAAGTCAGCATTCGGGATGGTGGTCAGAGTGTTGTCGATGCCCCTGATCCGAGTGGAGCGCATACCGATGGCTTCCACAGTACCAATGCGCTGGAAGTCAGGCCCGGAATCCTCTCCATAGCGGCAAAAATCCCCAACCCGCACCGGCTTGTCCCCGAACAGGTTGAGACTGCCGATAAAGTTCTCGATCGAGCCCTGTGCGGCCAACGCCACCGCGATACCACCGACACCGAAACCCGCTAGCAGACTGAATAATGGTGCGCCCAACCGGGCACTGAGAAGAAAAAGGATGATGATGATGGCGATCACACCCAACGTTCGCGCGATGAAACGCAACAGATGCGCATCGAGGCTGTGCCCCTCGACTTTGGGGGAGCGGCTGATAAAAATCTCAGTGATTACCAACGGCAGCTGCCAGATAAACCAGGCCAGAGCAAAGTAAAAGAGTGCCTCGGCGCCCAGGGACAACCACTCACCCACGACGTCAATCAACGTCAGTTGCTGGCTGACAGACGACACCAATGGCCTGATGGTGAGTAACAGGCTTAGCGGGAGCAAAAAGCGACTGACATGCCGCCAATAGGCACCTCGCTGCTGCATACGCAGCGCCAGGCGGCGGACAATGGCCAGACCAAGCCAGTAAAGCAGAATAACGGCTCCCAGAGCCAGCCATTTCCAGACTGCCTGACGAAAGATGCTGCGCTTCATCCACTCCGGCAAGCTCTGGATCAGGCGCGGTGGGACCAGCCAACCGGACATGCTCAGGTAAGGGCGCATGTCGGCATAGTTACGCAATGGAATCTGACGCCGATAAGGAAGGTGGCGGGTGCGCTCGTAAAACTCCGCTGCGCGGGCCACCGTGTCGGCAGAGAAAACGAACTTCCCGGTCTGAGGGCCCTCGGCCACCCGGACCAGGGTGATATCGGTGTGCGGTATCGTCCAGCTGACGGACTTGGCCACCCCCTGCTCCCCATCTGCTTTAGCGGCAGGTTTGGGCAGAGGGCTGGCACTTTTAGTACTCTTCTTGGCTGCAGCGGCCTGATCGGCCAGATCCCCCTTCTGTACCGCGACTGCGGCCATATCCGACATATCTTCCGCGCCGGGTATTTCCTCTGGCGGCGGCAGCTTGATGCGATTGAGTACCTCGTACAGATAGATCAGGGCGTCACTGCCCTTGTCTTCCCGCGCTGCCGGGGGAACCTGGCTCAGGTCGAGCAACTGCATCACTTTCTGCATACGGCGGCGTATTTCCTGGGAGACCTCCTGTGTCGGCTCGTCCCAGAACTGCTCTACGACCAACTCGCCAATGGCATCGGTTTCAGTCAGGAAGGACTCAATGGCCGCCCGCGGCGTTGAGTGCTCGAGCGGGCTGAGGGGGTGGACTGCCAGCTCACTTTTTTTAGGAGGGGCTTCAGCGCCCTCCTCTTGGGGCTTTTCAAGCCTTCCACTTCTGAAGCCTTTACTCTCTCGCTGGTCAGCTCTCTCTATTCCAGCGTCAACATCCTCGGTCGGTTGATCCGTCTGGGCAAGGGCAAAACTCACCAGCAGGCACACGCCGGTGGCGACTATCCATCGCCATGGATTTGAATACCTGGGAGATCTCCGCACACAGGTCCCTTTGCCGGATCATCAACTTGAGCGATGTATGCCGGGAATGACGCGCGAGCGACGGTTCCCGACACGATTGCTCAAAACATAGCCGACAAGGCAGTACCGAGCCGCACCTGCAGCGGCTCATTGGAGGGAATTGACGGTATTTTCCCTGAAAGAGCCGTCTTCAGGCCATGGCGATATACATCAACAGCACGGCACCCAGACCGACGAGAAAAACCCAGCCCCAGAACTGGCGCACTGAACGCTCGATCTGGCGCGGGGATTTACGGGACTTCTTACTGGCAGTTTTCATAACCAAACCCTTCTACAGAAAAATCCGGCACCACCGAGGGCTGTGATCGCAGCCCTCATTCTTTGTCGAAAATACCTATATATAGCGGACTGTCGCTGGAGCGGCTCGCCCTATACATACCGGGCGTATTGAACGTGAGAGCGATGTTTCCGGCCGCATCCAATACGATAACGCCGCCAGTGCCCCCAACGGGGCGCAGCACATCATTGATGACGGCATCCGCCGCCTCGCCGACAGACTTGTCCTGGTACCGCACCCGCGCGCAGATATCCGCAGCCACATTAAAGCGAATGAAGTATTCGCCATGGCCTGTGGCGGAGACCGCGCAGGACGCATTATCGGCGAACGTGCCTGCGCCAATGACCGGGGAATCCCCGATGCGGCCGTAGCGCTTCGCGGTCATGCCACCAGTGGACGTGCCGGCCGCCAGGTTACCGTTCTTATCCAGAGCCACCGCACCGACAGTGCCCATGCGGAATGCAACGGGTAGCGCCTCGACCGCGGCCTGCTCATTGCCGTGCCGACGCTCTTCGCTCTGAATCTTCTTCTTGGCCTCATCCAGCTGCTTGCGACGGCGCTCGGTATCGAAGAGGCTGTTGTCCACCCTCTCCACGCCGCGGGACTGTGCAAACGTCTCCGCACCCGGCCCCGCCAGCATCACGTGCGGGGAATCTTCCATTACCATCCGTGCCAGGTCGATCGGGTTGCGTACACTGGTGACCCCCGCCACAGCGCCTGCACGGCGGCTCTTCCCTTCCATGATCGAGGCATCCAGCTCGTGGCGCCCCTCGTAGGTATATACAGCGCCGATACCGGCATTGAACAGAGGGGAATCTTCGAGGATACGAATCGCCGTGGTCACTGCATCCAGACTGTCACCGCCCTTTTCCAGCACCTGATAGCCAGCATTGACAGCCTCCGTGAGCTTCTCCCGGTAGGCGCGCTCCTGGTCATCGGTCATCTTGCTTCGTTCGATGGTGCCGGCTCCGCCGTGAATGGCGATGGCAATGGGACTTTCCTCTGCCATCGCGGTCTCGGCCCACACCAGGGAAGCCATCAGTACAATACTCAGGGAGCGGAACAGTTTCATATTGATGCGTTCTCTTATTGTCTTTTTCGATGTGCTCTATGGGCATATTAGTAGCACTTTGCGCCCGGCGGAGAAAGTCGATTTTGCCGTGCGATGCGAGTCACCGTGCCCCTCTGGATATTCTCCAGATTGATAACTCCAATCTAAACTTTCAACTTCATGAATCTCTCCAGCGACACTACCATCCATGGCAACTGACCCGGATCCAGTTCCGGGTGCTGCGCTGAACCGATGTCTCTGCACCCACATTCAAACCGTACCACCGGAGGTTGTATGAAAGTCCTGATGGTCCTTACATCTCATGATCAACTAGGCGATACCGGCAATAAAACCGGCTTCTGGCTCGAGGAATTCGCCTCCCCCTATTACGTGTTCAAAGACGCGGGGGCCGAAATCACCCTGGCCTCCCCCAAGGGTGGCCAGCCGCCCCTCGACCCCAAGAGTGACGAACCCGACTTCCAGACCGCCGCTACCGAGCGCTTCAAAAAGGACGAGGCAGCACAAAAGGCGCTGGCTAACACTGTACGCCTGAGCGAGGTCAGTGCCGGGAATTTCGATACCGTTTTCTACCCCGGTGGCCACGGTCCTCTTTGGGATCTCGCCGAGAGCGAAGACTCCAGATCCCTGATCGAGGCGTTCTACCAGGCGGGCAAGCCGGTTGCCGCGGTCTGTCACGCACCTGGGGTTTTCCGTCACACCAAGGGTGCCGACGGCAAATCTCTCGTCGCCGGCAAACAGGTGACCGGATTCAGTAACTCCGAGGAAGCCGCCGTGGAACTGACTGATGTGGTGCCCTTCCTGGTCGAGGACATGCTGAAGGAAAACGGAGGCAAATACTCCAAGGCGGACGACTGGCAGAGCCATGTTGTGGAGGACGGCCTGCTGATCACCGGCCAGAACCCGGCTTCCTCCGATGCCACAGCGGAAGCCCTGCTGAAACGGTTAAGCCAATAGCTGACACCGCGAAATTACGGCCTGACCGATATCTCCGCCTGCTCTCTCAACGGCAGGCGGAAATTACATACGGGTTGTGATTGCCCTGCACCGCAGCGATCCGGCGATCCCGCTCACACTCTGCGGGATCGACCGGGTCACCGCGGTGCCAGACTTCAAACAGTTTCAGCTGCGCCCTGGAGATTGCTAGCTCGTAGGTCTCAGCCATATAGAAATAGGTGCGCGCGATATCACCACGCCGGTGCCGGGGCGGCTCCACCGCGCGCTGCTTGAAGTCCACCCGGAACTCCACTGCCCCGTACTGCCCCGAGGGATAGCCACCGCCACTGCCGAACTCCATAAAACGGTAATTGCTGCGATCCCCGTTCAGCTCACCAATCGCCGGCACCAGGTTGTGCAGGTCGGCCTCGGCCATGGCAAAAAGCGGATCGTTGCGTGTGCAATTGCGCCGCCCTCCTCTCTGCCAGCATTGTCTCTGGTGACCGATTGCCCAGGCCGGCACCACGTGCTCCCACTCAATGCGGCTCGCCCGGTTGGCATTCTTGCGCGGCCGGTAGCCACAACTGGCCCACTCAGGGACCAGTTTTTTCCCCTGGGCAACGAATCGACAGTTTGAATAAAAACCAACCTGGAATTCCGGAGTAACATAGACCGATTCGCGCAAAACCTGTTTGGCCTGCCGGAAGCTGGTTATTGTGCGCCCGCCGGTTTGCGCTGCAGGCGCGGCCCCATTAGACGCCCTGTCGTTCGTGCTCTCCTGCCGGTGGCAGTGATAGTCGCCCCGCGCCCTATCGCTGTGACATCCGCTGGCATCAAGGCCACCGCCGTGGGCCAGTGCAAGGAGAGGAAACAACCAGAGAAACAACAACCACGGCATAAATTATCCAAAAATATTCGATCACAATATTTGTGGATTTTGCCGCCAATCGTGCTACTGCGCCACCCCTCACCGCGTGTCGGGCTGACCCCAAGACTCTCTAGTTACCATCGACACTTTCACACCGTGCTGCTCTACCATCCGGCAGCTCCCCTGAGTGTAATCCCTCTCCAACCACCCTTTATTCTCCTATCCTCCGATCAGTTTCACAGGCAAGACGTTGACTTGAGTGCTCACAGTCGCTTCCCAGACCAAGTTGCCAGAGTAAAGGAGAGCCCCGCAAAGCTATGCTCTCTGAAACTGGTGGAAACGAACGGATGACTCGTCGTTACCGAGGAAGCGCAGCGCTGCAGCAATACAAGTTTTCCGTAATGACCGCGAAATTGAGCCCGAACCACTGTCTGCGCAAACAAGAGGTCAGGCCGGAACCCCCGACATGAAATACCTACAGGCGACCATCACCCTTCTCTCGCTGATCAACCCGTTGGTTAGCGCGATGATCTTCAATGAAATCGAGCACAGCCGTTCCCGCAAAGAGCGTTTCACAGATGCCATACAGGCTCTGATCGCTATTCTCGTCGTGCTGGGTATCGCCGCCCTGGTCGGTGTTCGCCTGCTGGATGTTTTCGGGATTTCCCTGCAGGTTTTCCGTGTGGCCGGTGGTGTCGTACTGGTGTGGATGGGCTTTGCCATGCTGCGGGGAACAGGCGGTACAACCACTCCATCCAGGGAAGCAGGGCCGGACTCTGGCCATTCACTCGCCCCCCTTGTTCTTTTCGCCGCCAGCCCCGGCACCATCACCGGGGTCATCACCCTGGCGGCTACTCACACCGGAACCGCCTTACCCACCACGGCACTGGTCGGCATCGTCATTGCCGTCAGCGTTACGGGGATCGCGCTGCTTTTGACGGGGATGGCTGACGGCAAACAACGTAGTGGCTTGATGCACGACTTGAATACTCGGTTTATGGGGTTGATCGTACTGGCAATGGGATTTCAGTTCGGACTGGTAGGAATAAAGGAATTTTTTGCCGCAAGTTAACTGAGCGCCAGACCAGGAAGACCAACAGAAACTATTAGATCACACCGATCGATAATATATGCCTATTATTTGATAACTGAATCACTCGGCATTCAGAACCGTGGAACTTGGCACTTCAAAACTCTTGTTCCACGTGGATCTGATCGAAATTTGCGCCAGGTAGAAACGGATCTTCTCCAAGGAAAATTAACTCTCTAACGCGGATGAGAGAACAAGAGTGCATCCAACAAAAACTGTATATTTATACAGTATCAAGGCGCCTTTTTTCACAGACTCAACATCCTGATATCCACTCTAGGGCTTGCCAATCGACAACGGTTCTCCTCTATTCCCCAGTCTTCACCTATCATGCCGGTAAGCATTCACAAGCGAGCACAAGACTCACTAACTTGGTGAATGCACGGGGAATAAAAATGTAATTCGCTACTTCTTAGCTATGAAGGGCGATCAGTCACTGCGATTCTGGTAAAGGCGCTGCACAACCGCCAAGACGACTGCGGTGGTCCAGCCGAACATAATGATACCGATGGCTGCCTGGAACGAGGATAACAGGCGCAGATTTTCCCCCAATACGATATCGCCGTAACCCAGCGTGGTATAGGTCACCATCGAGAAATAGATCGCCGGCTCCCCCTCACTGAATGCGCCGAGCCATTTGTAAACCACTGCCCACACCATCACTTCGGCAACGGAGGCAAAGAACATCAGCAGCACGACTGCGGAAACCACCATCGGCCTTCCTGTCGGGAAGAATGGGTGCGAAGGATGCAAACCGGCGATATGGCGGCTCCAGCGGATGGCCAAAGTCATAGCCATCGCGTGAATCACCGTATTCACTACCAATAATACCGATGCAAGTAGCAGGACTTTGACGAGCATTTCCGCGTCTCAGACTTTCGTCATTCTTGAAAAATCTTTCGCCAGTATTTTGTCCGCTCCCGCATCTGCTCTTTAGTTTCATACGGCAAGAGGTTTTCCAAAGAGGTTCCTTCTCGTATCTGCCAGCCGCCGCCCAGCGATAAGTAAACCTGCACCAGGTTCACCGCCACCAGTCCCTGCGTTGCGGTCAACAGGTCCTGCTGCAGAGCATCAGCCCTCAGGGTACTGATCACGGTATTGAAGTCGACAAGGCCATTGGTGTACTGGGCCGTGGAAACATCTACAGCGCGCGTCGAGGCCGCCGCGGCTTGTCGATAGTGGGCCAGTTGGTCATGGGAATTCAGGTAGGCAACAATGGCATTCTCAGCATCGGCCTGGGCCTGCAACACTATTTGGCGGTAGTCCTCTAGCAACTGCTGAAAACGGGCGTCCTGCAAGCGAACATTGCTGCGCAACCGGCCGTAATTAAACAGATTCCACTGGAAAGCACCGAACAGGTTCCAGGTCTCGCTCTCCCCCTCAAACAGATCACCTGCCTCCAATGCCAGGGAACCGATCGAGCCGCCGATGGAAAAAGCTGGATACAGCTCTGCCTGCGCCACACCGATCTGGGCACCCTGTGCGACCAGTTGCCACTCGGTAGCGCGAATATCCGGGCGTTGGCGTAGCAGATCCTGGGGCATGCCCACAGCGATGGTCGGCGGAGCCTGGGGGATCTTTCCATAGGTACCAAATCTCTGCTCCAGCTGCTGGGGCGGCAAACCCAGTAATACGGCCAGCGTATTCTTCAGCTGTTGCAGGGCCGTTTCCAGATCCGGCACCGTCGCCATGGTGTTATACAGCAGCGTCTCCGCCTGATCGACATCCAGCGCACTGACTTCACCCGCGTCGAATTTTGCCCGGGCAATGCGTAAACTTTGCTCCTGTAATGCAATATTCTGACGCGCTACCTCGAGGCGCGCCTGCGTGGTCCGGATAAGAATGTAAGTCTGGGCCACTTGTGCCACGGTAGAAACGAGAACACCATCGTACTCGGCGACACTAGCCTCGAGTTCCGCGGAGGCTGTCTCCACCTGACGTCGCAAACTGCCCCACATATCCAGTTCCCACGTCAGATTAAACCCCACGCTGTATTCATCGAAGATGATATTGGCCTCTTTGTTTCTCGAGGCTAACCCTGTCAGCTGTTGCAGTTGCGGATACTGATTGCCACAGGCAATCGCCAATAGCTGCTGCGCCTGCAGCATACGCAATGCCGCGGAACGCAACGTCAGGTTTTCTGCCAGTGCCAGTGCTACCAGTTCATCGAGAAGCGGGTCGGCAAACACGTCCTCCCACCAGACCGGGTTGACGCCCTGAGCAGTGTCGATCCTCGCACTGTCACGGCGAATCCAGTTATCCTCCATCGGCACAGCTGGTGGCTGATAGTCGGGGCCCAGCATGCATCCTGCAAGTACCAGGGGCACCAATAGCACCAGAGTGGCGAGGCGCTGCACTCGGGCGACATAGCCGCGCTCATTGGCTGACGGACAACGACACATTTTCTTCTTCAGCGGCAGTACCGCTCTTGACCAATACCGAACAAGTCGTCCCCACCCGCAAGTCAATGCCCTCGGGGACCTGGTCCAGCTTAATGCGCACGGGCACCCGCTGCGCCAGGCGAATCCACTCAAAAGTAGGACTTACATTAGGCAGCAAGTCATTGCCGGTGCTGCCATCTCTCTGAGAGATTCCCCAGCCAATACTTTCTACATATCCCTCCAGCGGCGTATCCGGATACGCCATCAGGGTAACCACCGCCCGATCACCAGGTTCGATGCGCGCAACCAGGGTCTCCTTGAAATAGCCATCGATCCAATAACTATTGACGTCGACCAATGCCAACACCGGGTGGTGTGCCACTGCGTGACTTCCCTCGCGCATATTCAGGTTTGTCACATAGCCATCAACCGGTGCATGCAAGCGGGTATAGCCCAGGTTCAGCTCTGCCTCGCGCACTGCAGCTCGCGCTGCACGAATACTGGCATTCCCCTGCCCAAGTTCCCCCAAGATCGCCTGGGTCTGCTTAAGTTCGGCTTCGGCTGCCTGGACTTGCGAGTGGGCCTGAATCAAACGGGCCTCAGCGATCTTGCGTTGTTCCAGCGACACGTCATATAGCGCCTGGGCGAATTCGACCGATCTCTTCGACGTGGCCCGCTGTGGCAACAGCTCTTTCTGCCGCTGTAGTTCTGCGCGGTTCTTTTTGATCACTGCATCAACTTCCTTGATCCCGCTCTCCGCCTCCCGCACCGCGGACTGGGCAATTTCGAGCTGCGCAGCCGCAGCCTCCACCTGGCGCTCCCGCGCCAGGTATCCGTCGCCCGTTTCATCATAGCTGGCTCGTGCACGGGCAAGACTGGCCTCAAAAGGTCGCGGGTCTACCTGCAACAGCTGGTCGCCTTTCTGCACAAACTGGTTATCGCGTACCGATAAATCAACAACCTGACCCGAAACATTCGGTGTAACCAAGATCACCTGAGCACGCACCTGTCCATCGCGGGTCCAGGGGTTTCTCAAATGATCCCAGTATTTCAATAGCACTAGCAGTGCCGCTAGAGCTACTACCAGTCCGGAAAAAAGATATTTTCGGTTGATCTTCATGGCTCAAATCCCTATGAAGATCGAACCGATCAGGATGGTGTAGATGACACTCAGGCCGCAGAGAACCAATGGCGGATGGATAAAGAACCGTGAAAGCCGATAACGATCCAGCAACCAGGCAGTCGTAACTGCAGCAATCAAGCCCAGAATCGATGCGACCAGTAAGGGCGGCAGGTAGATACCGGCAATGGAAAACTCGTGGGGAATTCTCATCATACTTATCGGCAACCCCTCATAGAAAGATCTCGCTTTTCCAGCGCGTCCAATCGATACGGCGCACCGTATTCTCCAGGGACTGGGAAGATTCAGTCGCCTCCCGTGCCATGCCAACAAGGTTCAGCAGGCGCTCTATCTCAGCTGAGTCCGGGCCTTCCATCTCAACCGCACTCGATAGGGCTTCGGATTCCCCTACGGCTGATCCCTCCCCTACGACGGCGCTCTCTCCATCGTTACCCGACACATAATCGCCAACTGACGAGATCACACTGGAAAGCCGCGCAGCTTCCGCTGCCACTCTCTGACGCCATAAGCGCTGAGCCGTGTCGCCCCTAACCTCTGCACCGACGGTTGCGCTGGATTGCCATTCATCAACCATGCTACAAATCTCGTAACCAAGCGGCATCAGCGCAGAAACCAGTGACTGCAGGTCATCGGCGGACTTGCCTGGCAAGAAATGCGCATCGACCTTGGGCGACCAGGTGGCAATTTTGGCCGGAATTGTTGACAGCAGGTGGTAGTGATAACGCAGCCTCCACTGGTCTATGAAACCCCGCACACGCGAGGAATGCGCTGGATCCTTGCCGCCACGCAATGTCAGTCTTAGCAGACAGACAGCGCTGCTGCAGAATTGCTGCAGCAATCGCTGAACCACTGTTTGCGGTCTCAGTGAGCGAGGAAAATAAGCGGTAATCCCCAGCAAAAGCAGCGCCATAGGAAATAGCAGCGCCATATTCGCCACGACCAGAAAACTGTAACCCTGGCTATTGCTGATACTTGTCATACCTACAAAGACGGCCAGGGTAACCACCCGCCCCGCCTCTTTTTCTGGCGCCGAAAAAACCTGACAAATAAAAAATGTGAACAAAAATATTAGTATGCCGAGTTCAGTAAATCCCGCGAGCTTCGGCATAATAAAGATATAAACAAAGCCGACCAATGTGATGCTGATCAGCATTGGAATGATCAGCTTCAATGGTGGCACCTGGGGTGCCCTGGCCAGATTCATTCCCAGGGCGATGGTCAATATTACGAAGACAGGTCCGCCGGGAATTCCATCAACATATAGATACGCCAGATAAGCGACCCACAACGTCAGCATGATGCGCAGGGTCGCTGCCACACGATCGGGATCGGGCAACAGGGTTTGCTGAGGAGCCGTAACGACCGCGGCGCCAGTGTTTTGGCCGGTCGCACCGCCCAATGCCCCCTGCAACGAATAAAACATGGTGCGGGACCGCTCTTCCAGGTCTGCCAGTTTGCGCCGCAGCAGTGTCAGCGATCCCGCATCGAGCATCGGCAGTCGCTTTGCCTGCTGCTCTGCCACATCCAGCTTACCCACTTCTACTACCGGGTTTTTCTGCTGGTTTTCCAGCATATTGTTCAACTGCGCCAACCGGCTCTCGAGCTTGTCGATGTATTCCGCGAGGTTCGGCAACAGCTGTTTCAATGGCAATTGGGACACTCTATCCAGGCTGTCCGATAGTTGCGCCAGAATCTGAGTAACCTTTTCCGCGTCGGAGAGATACTGGCGCCACCGCTGACGGCTCTCCCATATATCGTAACTATCAGACTCGGAAGCCTGTAGCAGCTCACCTAACCCGGACTGGGCTCGGATCATCTCATCCCTGATTTTTTGGATATCTTTTGCGGCATCAGGATCTTGTAAGGCCAGGCGACACTGCTGCAGCAGCTTTGTCTGGCTATCGTGCAACGCCGCGCACGCCTGGCTGAACCGGCTACTGCTGCGGAGGGGCCAGATCAGCATCGCTATGATGCTGTAGACGAGGACCCCCAGCGTCGTATCCTGCGCCCTCAGCATGGCGATATAGAAGGGATCGGTGTTAGCCAGTGCCGCGTGCACACAGACAATCACAGTGACAAAGCCGCAAATATCCCAGAAGTAAGGCCGGCGGGAACCAAGCATCATGTACATTGACAGGCCAACCCACAGGGAAAGGGCGACCATAAACATCCACCGCTGTTGCGGAAACAGACTCATCAATGTCAGGGATACGATCAGTGCCAGCACCGTTCCACACAGCCGCAATGCCCCCTTGTTCAGGGACAGTCCCATGCTGGGCTGGCTCACCATGGTGACAGCGAGTCCCGCCCACATGGTTTCCCCCCAGTTGGCACTGAGCACGATGGCATAAGTAACCACCATTGCCAGAGCAATCTTGAGGGATTCCTTGGTGGTACGGGTTAGCGCCAGCTGCGGCATAGCCAATGGATCGCCTCACCAGTCCTGAGCGTTGTCATTTTTTCCTGCCATGATTGTAGCAGCGGCGAAATTTGCAGCTGACAACCCCGGCGCACATGGAAATGGAGACATGAGAAAAGCCCATGTGATGTTTACGCAAGCGCTAACAGGTCACTGCTCAAAACCTGCTTCGCCGCGAAAGCCACTCTCCCTGGCAGCATCGCCTTTCATGACTGATACCCGCTTCAGAAATTCAAAGGATCAGCGGGACCTCAGGTCTGGAGCTCAAGCAGGTTATTCTCATAAGCAATTGGATTTTACCAACGCTGCTCTATCGACACGCTGATTGCTTCCCGTTCACTAACTGTCAAATCGAGCAATACCCCGATGGCAATAGTCTGGCATTACGGGTCACGCAGCATTACTCTTTCTCTCGAAATTGGTGCAGGTCCAGATCACGGCTCGCGCCTCCGGCCCGGAACATCCATCAGAAACGGCATGGAAGGCCTGCAAGGTGCCAATCCGGCTAACTAAGGATTGTGAATATTGCGACAAACTCTGGCCATCATCCTGTGTGGGACGCTGATCGGTACTTTGGGCGCTCTATTCCTGTCCGCGCTTAAATTCGCTGACTCAGCCCGCATAGCCGCAATTAATCTCGCCGGCACCTCCTCCCTTCCCCCATGGCTGGCTGCAGTCCTTGTCTGCCTCACGGGTGCTGCAGTGGCAGCATATCTCGCCTACCGTCTTGCACCCGATGCTCCCCAGACTTCACTGGACAGGCCCGGTAAAGAGACCGCAACGCCCGCCTCCCAACTTGGAGGTCTTTCGGCAAATTTTGCCGGCACGAGCCTTGCGGTGGGTGCGGGATTCGCCCTTGGCCCCGAACGCCCCGCCATTCAGATGGGGGCCATCGTTGGGCGCACGGTGTGCCGTATCCTCAGGCTGAAAGCATCCGACCGCGACATTTTCACGGCCGCGGCCGGCGGTGCAGGCGTTGCCACCATGTTCAATTCCCCCCTCGGTTGCGCCGCTTACACTGTGGAAGCGGTGCTCAAACGCGTCGATTTCAAGCGCTCCGTGATTGCGCTCGGTATGGGCGGTATCTCCGTCGCCGTTGCACGCTTGATCTCTGGGAATGCGATAAATTTCCCGGTAGGGGAGATTAGCGGGGTGAAGCCACCACAATTATTACTGTGCCTGCTCCTCGGCTGCCTGATGGCGTTCTTTGCCAAGCTGCACCTTCAGCTCATTATGGTTACCAGCCGGGGGCTCATAAGCGCCATGCCTCGCCCAGTGCTTCGGGCAGCACTGATCGGCGGTCTCTTTGGGATATTGGCCTGGCATGCGCCGGCGCTGGTTGGCACCGGCGAGCAGATGACACAGTCGATCCTTGATGGCGGATTGGATCTTCGGGCGCTTGTGATCGTGTTCCTCATCCGATTTCTTCTTGGCCCCCTGTCCCTCGCCGCCAGCGTTCCCGGCGGCTACTTTACGCCTGTACTGCTACTTGGTGCGGCATTTGGTGCCATGTTTGGAAGCGTGGCGAACGAGTGGATACCCATGACAGACATCTCTCCAACGGTGTTCGCTTTGACTGGCATGGCAGTCGCCCTGGCAACCGTTGCCAACGCCCCTTTTACTGGCATTCTGCTCGTCATCGAAACAACCGGAGCGTTTTCCCTATCATTACCAATGACTGTCGCCGTTCTCGGCGCGGTAGCGGTTGGTCGTTTGTTACATCAACCGACGCTGACGCACGGCCTGGAACAAGCACTGAATGCAAACCCTCCAAAATTCATGTGAAGTCGGGACGGGAAAATTGACGATCAAATAGATATTGAGCCATTCACGTGACAGAGAGCTGTACTAGCAGCCTCA
The DNA here is from genome assembly GCF_001750105.1 of Microbulbifer aggregans. NCBI lineage: Bacteria > Pseudomonadati > Pseudomonadota > Gammaproteobacteria > Cellvibrionales > Microbulbiferaceae > Microbulbifer > Microbulbifer aggregans. The sequence continues at coordinate 2,484,163 of NZ_CP014143.1, read as the reverse complement.
CTAGCCGGGATGATTTCAGCCACATTGCAGATTCAGTGAGGCGAATTTTCATTTAGTCTTGTACTGCTACTATTTGCTCGGGAACCCCGCCATTGAATGTTAGTGACCTCCAGTATTTTCTTGGAATGGCAGGAACGGTTGCGTTTGCCGCAACCGCCGTGGCTGCTGTAGCACCTAAGGGTATCGATTTCTTCGGTGCCATAGTAATGGGGATCATTACCGCAATCGGTGGCGGCACCATTCGTGATGTTATCTTGGATGTTCCGGTCTTTTGGTCTCTGGACCTCAATTATATCTGGGTCGCAATTGTCGCCAGCCTCGTGACATTCATTGCCAACCGCATGATGACGCGGCGGGAAATCTATCGCAGCATGCTCTATCTGGATGCACTGGGTGTATCCCTGTTTGCGATTCAGGCCACACATAAGGTCATGCAGTACGACTTCGGCTTGCCACTCGGTCCGGTGTTACTGGGGATCATTACTGCTATCGGTGGCGGCCTGATAAGAGATGTACTTTCCAACAGCCCTACGCTGTTGATGCGCAACGAGTTGTATGCCATACCCGTCACCGTAGGCTGCATCACCTACTACACCTTGATGAATTTCTCATCAGAATCCGCGATAGAAAATGGCTTTTTTTCCATCATGCTTATTTTCTGCCTGCGCTCTGCCGCCATTTACTGGGACCTGCGTGTGCCAAACTGGATGCTGACCAAACCAACACAGCCGTAAACAGGATCCGCTAAGAGGTCCGATACGGAAGCACTACACCGCACATAGTCGAACATCATTCAACGTACCAAGTTGAACACGCTGGCATCATCGATGCCCTCACGTTAAAAATCCCGCAATTCCCCGATAAGCCTGACGACAACTGATTTCTTATCGCTGTGGTGAAAATAGTTACGCTGCTAGTCTTGTTAAATTCTTCAGGACAACTATCGACACGAAGTACAGGTCCCAAATGCCCAAAAAGAAAGTGACCGTGTTCACTGCCCGCACAGTACGGACCATGGACCCAGGCCGTCCGGTGGTGGACGCTGTCGCCGTGTTAGACGGCAAGGTGCTCTCCACCGGCACGATGGAATCCATGCAGCCATGGCTCGCGCATTACGACGTCACCGTGGACGACAGATTTAAAGACAAGGTCATCATGCCCGGCTTCATCGAGCCCCATTCACACTGCTGGATGTCGGCGGGTTTTATGGCGCTGCCCTTCGTTGGCCCCCTGGCATGGCCCAGCCCGACTGGGATGAACCAGCCGCTCGAAACCGTTGACGCTATCGTGGACTATCTCAAGGAATTGGATGCAAAGGAGAAAGACCCGAAAAAACCGATCTTTGCCTGGGGGTATGATGCAGCAAAGCAGGGCGCTCCCCTCGACCGCAAAATACTCGACAAGGTGAGCACGACAAGACCGGTCTACATCCTGGCCTGGGCACCACACTTCATTTACCTCAACACTCCGGCCCTGGCACTATCAAAGGTTCCGACAGACAGCAAGGATCCGCACATCCAGAAGTATGACGATGGAAGTTTGAACGGTGTGCTGGCTGAGCCGCAAGCTGTAACCATGGCGATGACACCGGTTCTGGGTCAGCTCGCCGAAGCCGGTGGACTCAAAGGCCTCTATTTCCTTGCCGGGGTCGCCAATCGCGCCGGTGTCACCACGGTGGCAGACCTCGCTTTCGGCGCCCTCGACTGGAATGCGGAACTCAAAGACCATCAGGATGCCACCAGCGCCGCCGATTTCCCGTTACGCATCCGCTTGACGCCGATTGGCTTGAGTCTGCTCGCCAAGCACGGTGACAAGGCGGTCGACGTGGTCAAAGATACGCAGAAGCTGCAGACAGACCGACTCTTCATCGATGCGATCAAGTTCTGGAGTGACGGGTCCTATCCACTACTGGGGTCGCTGGTGAATTTCCCCGGGTACCTGGACGGCAGCCAGGGGCAGCACGGCGATGCCAACATGCTGGAAGCGATGAAGCCGTTCTGGAAGGCGGGATACCAGATTCACACGCACGCCAATGGCGATATGGCCATCGATATCACCCTCGATGCGCTCGCTGAACTGCAGAAAGAGCATCCGCGCTTCGATCACCGTTTCTCTGTTGAGCACTACTCCATGAGTAATCCGATGCAGGCGCGGCGGCTAAAGGCTCTGGGCGGGGTCGCCAGCGTGAATGTCTACTTCATTCATTACCGCAGCCTGCTCCACCGCACCCACGCGTATGGTCCGGATCGTGCGGAAACTGTAGCGCGACTGAGCAGCCTCGAACGGGAGGGTGTGACCTTCGCTTTCCACTCCGATTACCCACAAGTAGTGGTGCCGATGCTGCCCCTGTCAGCGGTCGCCGGTGCGGTGACCCGGATCGCCGAAGACGGCAAGACGGTGATCGCCCCAGACGAGGCCATCGGCGTGGAGCGCGCACTGCGGGCCATAACCATTGATGCCGCGTATATCCTCGGCCTGGAAAACAAGATCGGCAGTCTGGAACAGGGGAAGTTTGCCGATTTCACCATTCTTGAAGAGGACCCGTTCGAAGTGGACCCCGTCAAGATCGAAAAGATCAGGATCTGGGGTACCGTACTCGGGGGCAAGCCTTTCCAGGCAAAACCTATTTAACTGGGAAAAGCGCAGTGGATGGCAACGAAAGAATCGCAGACGAAGCGCAGTTACAGGCGTTGCTCCGTGAACTGAGTCAGCAATTACTGACATGGAGCTGGGAGGGTGTGGCTGGCTACGAGCAAATGGTTGAACGGGTAGGCCGCTGCTATGGCTACCCCGACACCACCGTGAATATGGATGCGCAATCCGCGATGATCAAGCTAGACCCGGACGCGCCAATCACGTTTGTCAAATGCGGAATCCCGGGGTTCCCACCACTGGCAAAGACCCAGGACATAAGGAACTTACTGGAAGACATCTACGCCGGGAAACTCTCCGTGCATCAAGCGCGGGAATCACTGAAAGGTATTCAGAAAAAGGAACCGCCCTACTCGCCGTTTCTCGTCTGGCTGGGCGTTATCCTTATCTCTGTGGCTTTCGCCGTGGATATCGTCGGGACCTGGGAGGGGCTGCTGTGGGCTGGGATCACGGCCATGGCCACCGGACTGGTTTTCCTCGCCGCCGATCGTATTCCCACATTCAGCAAGATCGGCCAGCTCACGGCCACACTCGTCAGTGGCATCATCGTGATGCTCGCTTTCAAATTCGGCTGGACCACGGCCGCGCCCGGCCTCCTGCTGATCGCTTCCACATTTGTCTTCCTGCCGGGTGACTCGATCAGTACCCAGGCATTCGAGCTGGCTGAGGGCAAATGGTCCGCCGGCATAGCTCGCTTGGGTTACTCCATTATGACACTCGTGCTGATGGTCACCGGCGCGTTTCTCGCGGCCATGTTCACCGGTACCACAATCAAAGAACTCCTGCCGACCGGCCCCCACGACGCCTTTCCCTGGTGGGCTGCCTATCCGGGTCATGCGCTGATGCTGCTCGGCATCCTGCTTGCCTTCCAGATGCGCTGGCGACACTTCCCGCAGGGACTGCTGACCATGTTGGCCACGACCGCGGTGCTTCAGCTCGCCACCATGGCCTACGGCGAGACCGCAGGCATTTTTCTGGCTATGACCGCCGGTACCATTCTGGCCCTCTGGCTATCGCGGAAGCCATACCAGATTCCGGCCTTTGTCATGGTGATTCCGCTGGTCTTCATGCTCTCACCCGGCTCCCGCGGCCTGCGCCAGTTTGAAACATGGCTCAGCGGGGAGAGCATCACCGGGGTTAACGATTTCCAGACGGCGGCAGCCACCCTGCTTGCCATCGCCATGGGGATGCTGGTCGGGAGCATCATCGGTCGGCGATGGATCTGGTTCAGGGAAAGGAAGCGAATTTGAGCCAGACTGAACCGCATAAATCTCTTCCGCCGTCGGTCAACACGGATTGGTGTCACATCGAATTCGAAGTGACATTCGACGCAACACGGGAATTCAGGCAGTAACGAACATGGACACGATTGTTGCATACCTGCAGGCGAACATCGTTCTGGTCCTGTTCCTGGTGATCGGTCTGGGATCCCTGGTCGGGAAACTGAAGATCGGCTCGCTGGCACTGGGACCGACCACTGGCATCCTTATCGTCGGTCTCGCCTTCGGGTTGTTGCACTTAACCGTATCGCCGACCGTCAAGGGGGTGGCCTTTACACTCTTCCTGTTCGTGATCGGTATCTCTGTGGGGCCGAGTCTGGTCCACCTCCTCTCGACGCGGGCGGCGTTCAAGTACCTCGCGATGTCACTTTTCGCCGGTGTTGCCATGGCGGTAAGCGTGTTTTTGGTTGCCAAGGCCTTCGATCTCAACGGTATCGTCGTGGGCGGTCTTTCCGCCGGTGCGATGACTACCTCAGCCGTGCTGGCCGCCGGCCAGGACATGATCGCGGGGGGCGCATACAAGCTCCCAGATGGTATGTCCCTCGAAGCTGCCAGTGACCTGATGGCTGGCGCTTACGCTCTCACTTACCTGTTCGGCACCTTCGGACTGATCCTGCTGGTCAAGATCTGTCCCAGGCTTGTCGGCAAGGACATCGCCGAGGAAGCCGCCAAACTGGAGAGCGACGCCGGCGCTAACGCGGAGATGGTGAGCGCCAGCATCCGGGCATGGAAGGTGACCGCCCCCGACTATATCGGCAAGACCATCGCCGACCTGGAGGCCGGCGCGGCCAAACACGAAGCCGAACATGGCATACCGACCCTGATCGAGAAAGTGCTGCGCGACGGTAAACTGCTTGAGCCAAGCCCCGACCTCAAACTCAAGTCCGGTGATGTGGTGGCCGCGTGGGCAACGCCTGGCATTCTCGTATTCGGCACCAAGGTGCTAGGCGAGGAGGTCACCGACCCCAAGGTATTGAGCGTCAAGCTCGCCTCGTCGGAACTGGTGGTGACGAACCGGAAAATTGTCGGTAAAACCCTTGGCGAGTTCGTCCGCGAGCATGGGCGCGGCGTGACCGTCGAGCGCATGGCCCGCACTGGTAATGAGCTGCCGGTGCGCGGGGATACCCCGATCGTCGCCGGCGATGTCCTCTTCGCCAGCGGCCCCCAGCGGCAACTGGATGCCTTTGCCGAACAGGTGGGCTACGTGGTCGAGGATCAGCTCAAGACCGACCTGATCAACCTGGGCATCTTCCTGGCCCTGTTCGGCGCGCTGGGCACAATCACCGTGACCATCGCCGGCGTCAAGCTGGCGGTGCTGGGCGGCGCCGCCATGGGGGCAATGCTCGGTGGCGTGATACTCGGTTGGCTGCGCTCGCGCAGTCCGCGCTGGGGCTCGGTGGCCGCACCTGCCGGCGATGCGCTGATGTCCCTGAGCCTCGGCCTCTTCATCGCCTGCGTGGCGATCGGTGCCGGCGGCACTCTGATCGAGCTTCTGCAGACCCAGGGTCCGAAGCTGATTCTCGCCGGCGCCATCGTTACCACCTTCTGCACGATTGCCACCTTCTTGTTCGGCCACTTCGTCCTGAGGCTGAATGTTGCCTACAACTCCGGGGCCACCTATGGCGCCATGACCGGTGCCGCCCCCGATGAATTTTGCAAGGATGCCAGGAGCAGCGCGCCCGCGGTCGCCTACGCGCTGCCATCGGCGGTCAGTAACCTTATTTTCATCGTTGTGGCGCTGGTGCTGATGACGGTTCTATGAGAAGGAAAAGCCAATGTGCTCAAGAACCGCATACACAGCAAACAGACAACCGGCGATTGCCGGCCGCAACATCAACCAGGTCGAAAGAAGGGAGCCAGGCATTTCGCCACACCGAAGGGGGACGAACGCAACAGCCTGCTCGACGAAGAACCGGTCAAAGGAAGGACATCCATGCGTCATAAACAACTCAGCAAGCGCCGCGTGATCCCAGCTCTGGGTTTGCTCATTCCACTGACAGCCCTGTGCCTGTCGTCACCGGCACTGGCGCAGTCTGGCGCCGATCCCAATTCTCCACCACCGACGTTGGAGCAGTTTGTCGTCGATCCCGATTCTCCACCGCCGACACTCGCGCAGTCTGGTGCCAATCTCAGTTCTCGACTAATGACGTTGGCGCAGTCTGGTGCCGACTCCCATTCTCCACCACCGGCCGCAGAGGCGCCGCAGAGCGCCGCCGAACATGAGCATCCGGAGCACGGCAGCATGGCCACCGTGGGCAAGAAGCTGTCCAATCCGACATCGGATATCTGGGCCCTGACTGTGGCCTGGGGCCTGCCAACGTTCTACGATGGCGACATCAACCTAGGTAATCCCAAAGTCGGACTAAGTGCAACGGCACAACCGGTCCTGCCCATACCGCTATACGGCGAGGGCGACAACGAGTGGAGGCTGATCACCCGGCCGATCATCCCGCTGCTGTTCCGGCAGCCCGTTCCCATCGGATTTAACGACTTCGACAAGGAGGCGGCCATTGGGGACATCCAGCTTCCCCTCCTGCTCGCCCCGCCCACCGACAGCTTCAATCCGCCGGGCGGGAAGTGGATCCTCGCTGGCGGGCCGGTGTTCGAATTCCCAACGGCCACTTCGGACGATCTCGGTTCCAACCAGACGTCCGCCGGGATTGCCATGGCCCTGGGGTACGCCAACGAGAAAATCACCGCATTGATCTTTCCCAACTACTTCTGGCACGTCTCGGACAATGGCCAGGGCGACAGGCCCGACACAAGCAAGGGGAGCATGCTGTACCAGTTCTCCTATCGGCTGGGAGACGGGTGGGAGATCACTGCGGCACCGACAATCACATACAACGATAAGGCGCCTCCCGCCAACAAGTGGAACGTGCCCGTCGGTATATTGGTCGGGAAGACGTTTCCAATCTTCGGACATCCGGTCAAAATTCTGGGAGGTGTCGAGTACTCGGTGGTATCCCAGGATGACTTTGGGAAACGGGCACAATTCCGGCTTAACATCACGCCGGTGATTCCATCCTTGATCCAGAAGCCGCTGTTTGGTGGCAGATAAGGATCGGACCCGTCGCGCTACCTGGAAGGCCGGTTCCGGGCTTGTGATCGGCTGCCGTGTTAGCGCGATGATTCGGGTTTTAGTAGAAGTATTGGAGACAACAGCACGACGCGGCCACCCAAACATCTGAAACCATCCAACAACCGGTGTGGCTGTCCGAGAGAGTCCTATTTGGCGGGAAGACTGCCGACCCCATATGCGGCGCCGGCAATCGATCAGTGGTACAACGAGCTAGACATCCTGCTCGCAGCTTGTCGCCATGATTATGCAGCGGGCGTCCAGGTGACAGGCGTGTTGGCCTTCTGAAATACCAAGGGTTCTGCGGGCTTGAATTTCCCTGAAACATCCCCAGCAGCGTCATTATCCGCATCAAGGTCAAACAGTTGCTCAGAGGCGCCGGCACTGAGCTTGAGATCATCGAGATCGACCCAAACCACGTTGGGCATGTGGCAAAACTCAAAGTAATAGCGCTTATTGGTACAGTCGCAGATTGTGCGCCAGATGGTGGTCGCGTTATTTGGTTGTGCGGGGTCACTGCCCCCGAATGGCGTGGCCGCATTCCGGATAACGCTCAGTACCCCGGCAACAGCGACCTGATAGGACGCGGGCTGTTCCGGCAACCTCGTCAGGTAGTAGGCGCTGCGAGCGAAGCGGTCTTCGGCCGACATCGTGCCGGGAATCGGTTTCGTGCCACCCAGGCCATCGTACTGTTTCAGCAGAACCAGTTGCTCATCATAGACCGGCGAATTAGTCAGCACCGTAAACTCCGGCCCGTGGTGAATATGCGGTTTACCGTCCAGGATCTCGATGATGGCGGAATCGCCACTGGCATCCGAGAGCGATAGGTGAAGCGGCGCATTCACGTTTTCTCCCATATGCACGAGCTGGAACGGTACCACTTGGCACGCCTTGGCGGCTTCCACCGCCTCAGCGACTGTCGCGCAGGTGTCGAGGAAATATTGCACCCAGAGGGCAATCGAGACGCCTGGAAGGGAAGAATCCCGTTCACCGTAGTTGGCCTCGGCCAGATAGAGAAGATTCGCCGCCAGTCCTGCCTCGTTGAGACCATCGGCGGTCGCGCAGTCCCATACCGTTGTGATCACGCTGCCATACTTGGAAGTCCATTTGAGAGGATTCTCATCGACTAGCCCCTCGCGCTCCACGCCCGCGGGCATGGTTCGAAGTTTCGTTCCCATCTTCGTCTGCCAGTCCGTCCAATCCATATTCCGCCCAACGAGAACGGGCTGTCCTTTCGAATTCCATTGTATCCTCGAACACATAGTTTTCTCCTTTCAGTCAAGATGAATACATTGCTTCCTATATTGGGTAGCCATTCTGTTTACGGATCCATTTCATGGCCCGGCCCAGACTTAATCTCTTCCGCCATTGCCGGCTTAACGAAGTCTTCTTCCCGGTCGAGAGTCACTCCGAGCTTTCTCATCTTGTGGCAGGGCCCAACTTTCGTCACAACCGCTATAAATCGTCTTACATCTTGCAGGCAGGCGGCATCGGGAACAGCCGCTACAAAGATATAGAGTAGGTTGTTCATGATCGCTGAAGGCACATCGCCGAGTGTTTGGGCGACAGACATGACTCTGCCTGCCTGCGCTCACTGTCTGAGGCCGGAAACTAGGCTTTGATGTTCTGCGAAATTCACTCCAGCCGGACGATGCAAGCTCTTGCCGCGAGGTCTGGGGTACGTAGCGTGGCGATAATATTGGCACAACACGGGCATCATGATGACGAACAAGACACAGCAGGATGAGCAATCCGAAAAGTCTGTATCTGAAGATGACAGAGACGTCGAGGACCGGTTTAATGAGGCGCACCGGGGCATCATGGGTCTGCTTTTCGCGGCGTACCAACTGCGTGGGCGCAAGCTTCGCGCCGCTGAAGGTTCACTGCCATTAACCATCATCGGTGGCTTCCTGGGCTCGGGCAAGACCACCCTGTTGAACCACTTACTGAGGTCGCCGCACGGCCGCAGACTGGCAGTACTGGTCAACGACTTCGGTCGTATCAATATCGATGCCGCGCTGGTGGCGTCACAAACGGCGGACATGATCCAACTGACCAACGGTTGCGCCTGCTGCGCGGTGTCCGCGGACCTGACCAATAGTCTGATCGAAATCGCAGAGCGCGACGATCCACCGGATGCCATTGTGCTCGAAGCCAGTGGTATCGCAGATCCCAACGGGATTGTACAAGTCGCCCTTTCCAATCCTGCCATTCGACTGGATGGCAGCCTCGTGGTTGTGGATGCGGAGACACTGCAGGACCTCGCCGCGAGTCCGCTGACAGGCAGGCTGTTCCGCAATCAGATCTCCGCAGCCGACCTCATCGTGCTCAGCAAGGTCGATCTGGCGGATGATTTACAGCGAAGCTCTGCGCATCACTGGCTCACCGCCCACTACCCGGGCAAGCGCGTGATCGAAGCCGTGAGGGGCGATGTGCAGACCAATATCGTGCTTGGCATTGAGACAACGCGTGATCCCAAGGCCGCAACCACTCAATCTACCGATCATGTCCACGATTTCGAAAGCCTGAGCTTCACGATCAATGCCCCACTCAACAGAGAAAGACTACAGGCGTTTTTCGACGCGCTGCCCACGTCAGTGCTGCGTGCCAAGGGTGTACTGAACCTGACGGAAGCGCCCTCGCACCGGACGATCTACCAGCGGGTTGGTCAGCGCTGGAGCTATACCGAGGCAGAACCATGGAATGATGAACGCCCCCACTCCAGCCTGGTTCTTATCGGGCCTGCCGGTGCTCTTGATCAGGCCACGCTGGAAGAAAAGCTCGACGCGTGCTGTGCCGACAACAATACCTAGGTCTCCCGCCGACTAGGCTGTTATCACGAAAATCAGTCCGGACCGAGTTGAAAGAGGCAAGGCGAAATGAGTTTTTGGACAATGTTGATGATTAAACCCCAGGACGGTAACGGCGAAGCCGCGGCGCAGGCTCATATCAAGCGCCGTTGCGTTGAGGAAGCGGCAGAGACGATACCGGGATTCCTGCATGGCGAAACAATGCTGTCGGCAGAAGACCCCGATCTCTTCTGCGTCATGTGTACCTGGGTGGATGAAGCCGCTTATAAGGAATGGCAAAACAGTCCGGTGCGCGCCAAACAGAGCGAGGACCTCGCGGATGTCATTACGGGAGAAATAAAGACGTTAAGCTTTAACAGCATCCACACCGTCGCACCGACAAGAGACTAGCATCTGCCAGCCTTGATGGGATCGTCTGTGCTTGAATGCATGGATGATCCCTACCGGAACCATCGTCATCGCACGACAGAGAAAAGCACACCATCACCCCAGGAATACACCTGGATTGCGACTTTTCCCCTGCTCGCGGATTCAAACCTGAACCCGGTCTTTGCCGGGGTGGAATTCACCTGCTAGCGCCTGTCAAAGCCCGCATCGGCGCCCTGAGCGCACCTGCTAGCACAGCCCGTTATTCGGTCCGCGCCACTGGCAGCTGCCGAAAGTCAGTAGTATAAGCCGGTGACAGATGTTCCCGTTTCATTTGCCACTCGTCCGACAGCCTGGCACTGGCCAGCACCGCCCCACCCCGCCCGAAACGCCGATTGATATCCGCCAGGCAATCCGTCAGGCGATCTTTGCCATCGTTGGTAATTCCAAACAGATCGTCCTGTTGCTCCTGCGCCCGCTCCAGGGCCGAGAAACAGACAGAGGCGCGCCTGTATTCCCGCCCCGCCACAAAGACTTCATTGAGAGCGCGCCGTGCCGCAGCGGTCAGCGCTTGTGTGTCTTTCGTGGCTGGCCGGAACTCCGCATGGGCGGATAGATGACGCCAACCTCCACCGGACTCCCTGGCCTGCACGGTGGTGGTGAGACGGCCGGTGACGCCGTCTTGTGCGGCAAGCTTCTCAGCAGCCAATTGTACGTGGTTGGCCACCGCCGCCATTACATCCTCAAACTGTGTGAGCAGCCGGCCAAACATACGGCCCGAGACGATTTCATGCTTGGCCTGATCCAGCGGCGCAAGTTCAATGCAGGAAACGCCCTGTAGTTCCCGCACGGTACGCTCCAGGGTCACACCAAAGGCCTTGCGAATAGTCGGCACGTGCGCCGTCGCCAGGTCCCAGGCGGTGTGGATATCGAGCATGGCCAACCGCTTGGCCAGTCGGCGGCCGACGCCCCAGACTTCACCGGCCGGCATCTGCTGGAGCAACTGCTGGCGATGGTATTCACTACCGATCTGCAACACGCCGCCGGGCACTCCCAGCGTCTTGGCGAAATGATTGGCGGCCTTGGCCAGCGTGCGCGTGGGTGCAATGCCGGCACAGCACGGCATCGAGGTCCACTGGCGCACCGCGGCAATCAGGCGCTGGCAATGCTCCGACAGCTGTTCACCGAACCCGTGAAAGTGCAGGAAGCTCTCGTCGATACTGTACTGCTCCACCTCCGGGCAGAACTGTTCCAGTGACGCCGTAAAGCGTGTCGACATATCGTGGTACAGCTCGTAGTTACTGCTGCGGGTCACTACCCCTCGCGCTTTGAATAACTGACGCACCTCGAACACCGGCACGCCCATCTTCACGCCCATGGCTTTGACTTCCGCGCAACGCGCAATCACACAGCCATCATTGTTGGAGTACACCGCCACGGGCTTGCGCCGAATCGCGGGGTCAAAGGCCCGCTCGGAAGACACATAGAAATTGTTCACATCCACCAGGGCAATCTGGGTGGGCTGAAGGTCCCAACGCTTCACGCTACCCTCGATACCTGGTCAGGCTGGCAATCACAACCCCATCGAGATCGTATTGGGGCGCACGCTCGAGCACGATATCCGGGTACGCCGCGTTCCCTGCCACCAGTCGTGGCGGCCTGGTCCGGTACTGCTTGACCAGGAAGCCGTCGGTGCAGCCAGCAATGACGATATCGCCATCGTGTAGCTCGCTGCTGCGATCCACCACCAGCAGGCTGCCGTGCTCTATTCCATGGTCAATCATCGAACGACCGTCAGCCCTCACTAAATAAGTGGCATGGGGACGACGCACCAACCAGTCATGGATTGAGGGCGGCTGATGACCGGGATCCGGGCGCCGTCGGAACAGCTGGATGGAAGCGGCAACAACGATGGCTTCCGCACTGTCTGCTATGCGGCTGTCCGGTACCCCGGGCCATTGCAACAGGGGCTGCCCATCCCCACCCCAGAGCCAGTCGCCCGCTACCGGCCGCAATGACTGGTCCAGCACCAGGTAACAGCGGCTCCCGTCCTCCCCACAGACCAGCTGACAACTGGCGCGACCGGGCCAGAGCCAGTCATCCAATACCAGCGGTTTGGCCGCATACGCCGCCGCCGGCGACGGAAATCCGGCCGAGACGGTAACGGGTAACAGGGGGACGGGTACTACTGTATACATGACCAGTATTTTGCATCCGCGCTCACACACTGGTCAAGACAGACCGACACGTCAGCAGCATTACCCGGAAGCGCAATAAATGAGCAGCGATAACTGCCTTTGATGAGCGGGAAAATGCCGAGCAGGAAGGATTACTGCACGCTCGATGTGGACGGTCTCAACCTGTTGCGCTATTGCTCTCCAGAGCCGCTCCAGACGTAACCACCCTGCCCCACTGTCATAACCACTGCCGTGGTGCAGCCGAACATGATGACGGCGCTGACGGCTTGAAAGGAAGCCAGCAGTTGCCTGTTCTCCTCCTGCACCACACTGCCGTCGCGGAGCGTGGTGAACGTCACTGCGGAGACACGCATGCAGTACAGTCTAACCACCAGGGTCAAGGTGCTCCCTGCTCCCCAAACGACTCGCCAGAGGGTTGGCCGTCAGGCCGTGCGCGATCACGCTGAGCAGTATTGTGATGCCAACCGTCAGTGAAATTGTGTCACCGCCCGGCAGTTTCTCTCCCAGAACGATCACACCAAATACAATACTCGCCAGACCACGCGGGCCGAACCAGCCCATAAACAGCTTTTCCGGTTTGCTGGCAATGGTCCCATGCAGGCACAGGAAAACCGGCAGCATACGCACAACGGTCAGGCTCAACACGGCATACAGCACGACCTGCCAGCTGATCGCATTGAGATAAGGGCCAATCACAGCAGCACCGAATACAACCCAGGTGATCAACGCCAGCACATCGCCAGCACTTTCCGCCTCAGCCAGCAACCGCTGCTTGCCTGTGGGAATAAGCCAACCAAACAGGAGTCCCCCACTGAACGCAGCGATAAAACCACTACCGCCGAGCCACTGAGCCGCGCCAAAACAACCGAGCGCCATCGCAACCACCGGAATCTGGCGCCAGTCTTTAAGAATCCAGCCGAGATGCATGGCGGCCCGCAGCAGGTACGTCAGGATTACAGTCAGCCCCAAGCCGACGACCAAACCAATACCCAATTCTTCCAGTACCAACTTTAGAGCCAGACCGCCGGACTCCTGCGCGGAGGCCTCGCCAGTCGCCAGCGCGAGAAAAACAAACAGGATTGGCACACAAATTCCGTCATTAAGGCCACTTTCAGCGTTCAGCCCCTGGCGGATATAGGCGGGTACGGCCGAATTGGAGACGACAGCTTTTCCGAGTGCGGCATCGGTCGGCGCCAGCATTGTCGCCAGCACCGCCACCTCGAAAAAAGAAAGTGAAGGAAACAGTATTACCCCGACGAGCACTCCCAGAACAATGGTCATGGGTAACCCGATCAATAGCAGACGACGGGGTACAGCGATGGTCTGCTTTAAAACACTCAGATCAGCCTTGGCCGCATCGGAAAACAATACGAGGGCCAGAGTCAGCTCCGCGATCGTACGCAGTCCACCAGAGTCGACCTCAGCGCTGAATAATCCCAGCCCATAAGACCCCACGGCCAGGCCAAACAGGGTATAGACCAGCGCACCATTGATCGGTGTACGATCCGCTCGCCCACTGATCGCACAGTAGACGAATACAAAAAGCGCCAGAATGGTGAGATCCGCGTAATTCATTGTGGCTTTATCTGAGTACAGGACATGAGGGCAAGGATTTGCGCAATAATTCTAGACGTAGCGCTAAGCCTCATTGTGCCGGGGAACGAAAAAGGGGCGACCTACAGGCCGCCCCTTTCATGCCGACTGCATCAGAAATGCAGCGTAGCTATTTCACTGCATCAGGATTGCTTCAGGTCAAACCGATCCAGGGTCATGACCTTGCTCCAGGCCTCGACGAAGTCCTCGACAAACTTCTTCTCATTGCCATTCAGGGCATAGACCTCGGCCACGGCACGCAGCTCGGAGTTGGAACCGAAGATCAGGTCCACCGGGGTGGCGGTCCACTTCTCCTTGCCCGTCTCACGATCAACGCCAATGTAGAGACCATTTTCCTCCGGAGACTTGCTCCACTTGGTGGACATATCCAGCAGGTTCACGAAGAAGTCATTGCTCAGGGTGCCCGGGCGATCGGTAAACACACCGTGTTTTGCGTCATCGTGGTTGGCACCCAGGGCGCGCATACCACCGACCAGCACCGTCATTTCCGGCACGCTGAGCGTCAGCAGGTTGGCGCGGTCAACCAGCATGTCTACCGGTGTGTAGTGCGCCTCACTGCTGTAGTAGTTGCGGAAACCGTCAGCCTTGCGCTCCATAAAGCTGAAAGACTGGACATCGGTCTGCGCCTGAGTGGCATCATTCCGGCCCGGCTTGAACGGTACCTGGACATCGTGACCGGCCTCTTTGGCTGCCTGCTCGATTGCGGCCGCACCACCGAGGACGATCAGGTCGGCCAGGGATACCTGCTTGCCACCGCGCGCCTTGCGGTTGAAGTCCTTCTGAATGCCTTCCAGGCGATCCAGGACCTTGTCCAGCTCCTGCGGATCATTCACTGCCCACTCGTTCTGCGGTGCCAGGCGAATGCGGGCACCATTGGCACCACCACGCATATCGGTACCGCGGTAGGATGAGGCAGAAGCCCAGGCTGTACGCACCAGCTCCGGAATGGTCAGGCCGCTGTCGAGCACCTGCGCCTTGAGCGCCTTGATGTCGCGATCATTGATCAGCTTGTAATCCACCGCAGGGATCGGGTCCTGCCACACCAGCACCTCTTCCGGCACCTCGTCACCCAGGTAGCGGGCACGCGGGCCCAGGTCGCGGTGAGTCAGCTTGAACCAGGCTTTGGCGAAGGCCTGCTGGAACTCTTCCGGATTCTTCTGGAAGCGCTCGGAGATCTTGCGGTATTCCGGGTCGAAGCGCAGCGACAGGTCGGTGGTGAACATCATCGGCGCGTGGCGCTTGTTCTTCACGTGTGCGTCCGGCACAAACTTCACCTGCGCGGCGTTCTCCGGCTCCCACTGGGTAGCGCCGGCCGGGCTCTTGGTCTTCACCCACTCGAAGCCGAACAGGTTGTCCAGGAACTGGGTACTCCAGGCAATCGGGTTGGCGGACCAGGCGCCTTCCAGGCCACTGGTCACGGTGTCTTCCGCATTGCCCTTGCCACACTTGTTCTTCCAGCCAAAGCCCTGCTCTTCCATGCCCGCACCGCCGGGGGCCTCTTCCAGGCAGTCGCCTTTGTGTGCACCGTGGGCCTTACCGAAGGTGTGACCACCGGCAATCAGCGCAACGGTCTCTTCATCATTCATGGCCATGCGGCCGAAGGTCTCACGGATACGGACGGCAGCCGCTTTCGGATCCGGGTTGCCATTGGGGCCTTCCGGGTTGACGTAGATCAGGCCCATGCGATCGGCCGCCAGCGGCTTCTCCAGCTTGTCGCCCTTGAAGCGCTTGTCGTTGCCCAGCCATTCGCGCTCTGAACCCCAGTAGACAACGTCGGCTTCCCAGTCGTCCTCACGACCACCGGCAAAACCGAAAGTCTCGAAGCCCATGGACTCGAGGGAAACATTACCGGCCAGTACCATCAGGTCGGCCCAGGAAATGCTGTTGCCGTACTTCTGCTTCACCGGCCACAGCAGGCGCCGTGCCTTGTCCAGGTTGACGTTGTCCGGCCAGCTGTTCAGCGGCTCGAAACGCTGCTGGCCGCCACCGGCGCCGCCGCGACCGTCATAGACACGGTAGGTACCGGCGCTGTGCCACGCCATACGAATAAAGAAGGGGCCGTAGTGACCGTAGTCTGCGGGCCACCAGTCCTGGGAAGTGGTCAGCACCGTCTCGATGTCTTTCTTGACCACATCGAGGTCCAGCTTGCTGAAGGCTTCCGCATAGTCGAAATCCTCATCCATCGGATTGGATTTCTCTGCGTGCAGACGGAGTGGTGCGAGGTCGAGCTTGTTTGGCCACCAGTCCTGGTTGGACATGGCCACACCGGACTGGGACTCAGCATTGACGTTGACCGAGATGGCCGTCGCCAGAGCCACAGCCAGAGGGAGGGCTTTCTTAAACATGGAGTGCGTTCCTTATAGTGTTGATCTCATCAATCGGACGACTAGATCCTATAGGGTCACGCAATGAGGTTTAAATTAGACGTAATTATCGGCTTGATAGCGGAGAGCAATCCTTTGTACTGACGTATCAACTATACGCCCCTACCTGGAGCTACAAGCCACCGTCAAAGCGCTGGGGGAGAAACCGGGAATCTTCGCAATTTAATGCTTCACTGAGCCCTTTCAAGACGCTGCTTCTGTGGCGCGGAATCCCCTCCCGATGGGAGTTCGGGAAGGTCATTCAACAAAATTTCAGCCAGCCGCATCCAAACCCCTCCCCCGTCTCGTCAATAGAGCGAACGGCAAAAAAGGCATCCATCGCCGATCCTGCTCACTCCGGCGTCGGACGATAGCCAACCTTGAGCACAACGTGATCTTATCGATCCAACCTCGCGCCAATAGGACATTGGTGAACTTCTCAACTCAGGCAAGATGAGAGCAATGAAGAACAAATACTTGAAAGCTGCAGCACCCGTCATGGTGCTGGCGCTGGGCTTCGCGACTGTACAATTCATGAGCGCTGCCAAGCCCGCTCCCGAGAAAAAAGAAGAAGAACAGCGCCGGGTTTCGCTGCTTTACGCCGAAGCCCGCGAGGACTCAGTGCATCTTGCCGTGACCACCCAGGGGGAGGTTCGCCCGCACACTGAGATCGACCTTACTCCGCAGGTCGCCGGCCGTATCGTCTCGATCTCCGAAAGCTTTGCCGAGGGTGCCGGGTTCGAGGCAGGCGAGACACTGATCCAGCTGGACGACGCCGACTATCGCCTGGCCCTGGCCCAGGCTGAAGCCGGTGTGGCCCAGGCCGAAGTTCTGCTGCTGCAGGCGAAAGCCGCCGCCGACGTAAAGCGCAAGCAGTGGCTGTCCATCAATCCCAACAAACAACCCACCCCCTTACAGGTCAACCAGCCTCAGGTGGATGAGGCTGAAGCCCGCCTGCGCTCCGCCAGAGCCGAGCTCGCCGATGCCAAACTCGACCTGGCCCGAACCCAGATCAAGCTGCCCTTCCGCGGACGTGTTATCGGACGCGATGTGGGTGTGGGTCAGTATGTCACCGCCAATACCCCTCTGGGTCGCGTGTTCGCCACCGACCGGGTGGAAGTACGCCTGCCGCTCACCGACTCCCAGTTGCAGGAACTGGATCTGCCCATGGGGTTTGTTTCCACAGCTGAAAACCCCGGTCCCACCGTCACTCTGTCAGCCCAGGTTGGTCGCGAGCTGCGCGATTGGCAGGGGCGCATCGTGCGCACCCAGGCGGCGGTGGACCAGCAGACCCGCCTGATTTACGCGGTAGCCGAAGTGCAGGATCCCTATGGCAAAGGCGCCAGCGACGGCGTTCCCCTGGCGGTAGGACTCTTCGTCACCGCCCAGGCAGAGGGTGTGCAGGAACACCGTGCGCTGGTACTGCCCCGCAACGCGCTGCGTAACGCGGACAAGGTGTACGTGATCAATGAGGAAGATCGCCTGGATATTCGTACCGTCGAGGTGTTGTCCACCTCCGAGCACCGGGTGGTAGTCGCCTCCGGTGTCAGCGATGGCGAGCGCGTGGTGACCTCCACCATCGCCAATCCTGTCGATGGAATGGAAGTGCAGCCCATCACCCAGCTGGCCCAGAAGTAAGGGAGTCCCCATATGAATAAATTGATTGAATGGTGGGCACGCAATAGCGTCGCCGCCAATCTGGCCATGGTGGGAATTTTCGTTGCCGGTATTCTCGGCTTCGGCATGATGGAACGGGAAATGGATCCGCAGGTCCGCTTCCCCGGCCTGGAAATCCGCGTCTCATGGCCAGGTGCCGCACCGCAGGAAGTGGAAGAACAGATCGTCGCCCGCATCGAAGAAGCCGTCAGCGACCTGGACAATATCGAGTGGGTGCGCTCAACGTCTTCCGAGGGATTCGGTGAGGTCTACATCCTCGCGGAATCCAATGTGGATTTCGCCCGCTTCATGAACGACATCAAGATCCGTGTAGACGGCATCTCCTCGTTCCCCCGCGACATCGAGCCACCGCAGGTACAGCAGTGGGTGAACCGCCAGGAATTTATCCGCGTGGCGGTGCACGGCGACCTGAGCGAGCGCGAACTGAAACGACTGGCGGAACAACTGCGGCGTGAGGCCGCTACCCTGCCGGCTGTTTCAGTGGTCAATCTGTTCGGCACTCGCATGGAAGAAGTTTCCATCGAGATCAGCGAGCAGGCCCTGCGCCGCTATGGCATTACCTTCCAGGAAGTGGCCGATGCCATTCGCGCCAGCTCCCTCAACCAGTCCGCCGGCACCGTACGCACTGAGGTTGGTACTTACCAGCTGAAGGTTCGCAACCAGGCGGACAGCGAGCAGGAGTTCGCCAATATCATCGTGCGCCAGACGGCAGACGGTGGCACCATCCGCGTCGGCGATGTGGCCACCGTGGTGGACGGCTTCGAGGACAACGAAATCCTCGCCACCCTGAATGGCGAACCGGCGGTACTGCTGCAGGTGATGAGCACCGAAACCATGGACATCCTCACCGCCTCCCAGTCCATTCGCAAATGGATCGGTGAGCGCGAGGAGACACTCCCTACCGGTGCCAAGCTCACCCTCTGGACCGATAACGCCGAGGACTTCAAAGGCCGCCTGGATACCATCGGTAGCTCCGCCTTCCAGGGTCTGCTGCTGGTGCTGCTGGTACTGGTATTCAGCCTGCGTCCGATCGTCGCCTTCTGGGTAGCGATCGGTATCGCGACCGCCTATGCCGGCGCCTTTGTGTTGCTGCCGAGTGTCGGTGTATCCCTGAATATGCTGTCCACCTTCGCCTTCCTGCTGGTACTGGGGATCGTGGTGGACGATGCCATTGTCGTGGGCGAGAGTATCCATACCCAGTCCCACAATCCGGAATTCCAGCATGAGGGCGGCGGTCTGAAGGCTGCGGTACTGGGCACGCAGCTGGTGGCCAAGCCGGTGATCTTTGCGGTCATCACCACCATCCTCGCGTTCCTGCCGTGGATCTTTATCAGCGGCTCCACCAGCGAGTTCACCCGCCACATTACCTGGGTGGTGATCCTGGCACTGGTGTTCTCCCTGATTGAATCCCTGTTCATCCTGCCGGCTCACCTGCGCAAGCTGAAGCCGCGCACCAACCTGGGCCGCTTCGGACGCATCCAGAAAGGCATCGCCGACCGCATCGTGCATTTTGCACAAACCCATTACCGCGGCATCGGCCAGTGGGCGGTCAATCGCCGCTATCTGACACTGAGCATTTTTCTCGCGGCACTGATGATCGGCTTTGGCATGTTCGGCAGTGGCTGGGTGAAAAAAAGCTTTATGCCCGATATCGAATCCGATGAGGTGATCGTCAATGTCGTCATGCCGGAGGGTGCGCCCTACAGCCGCGCCCTGGAAGTGCTGGCACAGTTGCAGGCTGCGGAAAAGCGCCTCGAGCATGAGGTCAACGAGCGCACCGGCGGTGAAGGCGTACTGATCGAGAACTGGTACACCCGCTCACGACGCGACAGCGTACTGGCCATCGTCAAGCTGGCCCCGCCGGAAGTGCGCGACATGTCCGCCAAAGACGCGGCCCTGCGCCTGCGGGAACTGCTGGGCGATATTCCGGATGCGAAAGAAGTCTCGGTACAGTATTCGATGGGTAATAACGGACCCGGTTTCGAGCTGTCCATTCGCCACCCGGATCTCGATGTTCTGCGTGCTGCGACCGCCGACCTGGAAACCCAGCTGCGTACCTACGAGAGCCTATACGACGTACGCAACAACCTGGAAGGCGCTTCGGAGGAAATCCGCATCGACCTCAAGCCCGGTGCGGCAAAACTGGGCCTGACTCTGGCAGACGTGAATCGCCAGGTGCGCCAGGCGTACTTCGGTGAAGAGGTCCAGCGCCTGCCCCGCGCCGGCCAGGACGTGAAGGTAATGGTGCGCTACCCGCTGGAATCCCGCCGCTCCATCGAGAGCCTGAAGGATTTCCGCGTGCGCACTGCGGACGGCCGTGAAGTGCCCCTGCTGGCAGTCGCAGATCTGGAGTACGCACCGGGCATCAAGCGTATCCAGCGCTGGAACGGCAACCGTGCTGCGCGGGTGATGGCGGACCTGAAGGATGATGTCCGCGGCGAGATCATGAAGGACCTGAACGAGAACTTCTTCCCCGAGTGGGAGAAACGCTACCCCGGTATCATCCGCGGCGCCGTGGGTCAGGCCGAGGGCGAGAAGCGCTTCATTCAGGAAGTTCTCGGACTGTACATCATGGCCTTCTTCGCCATGTACAGCCTGTTGGCGGTGGCTTTCCGCAGTTACTTCCAGCCGATCCTGATCCTGATTGCCATTCCCTTTGCCTTCGTCGGCGCCATCTTCGGCCACGCCGTCACCGGCATGACCATGGCCATCTTCAGTTACTTCGGTATCGCCGCGGCAGCCGGGGTGGTGGTCAACGACAACCTGGTGTTGATGGACCACAGCAACCGTCTGCGGGACCAGGGCATGGCCCCGATGAAAGCGATCGTAGAAGCCGGTGTGGCGCGCTTCCGCCCCATCCTGCTGACTACCGTCACCACCATCGTTGGTCTGATGCCGATGATGATGGAGCGCAGTATTCAGGCCGCTTTCCTGCAGCCCATCGTCGTGGCACTGGCATTCGGGGTATTCGTGGCCTTCTTTGTCACGCTGCTGCTGGTGCCGGCGCTATACGGAATCGGCCTGGACATGAGTGCGGGCGCGGCACGGATCAAAGGGTTCCTGAAGCGAGATGAGGTACCCGCAACCGGCCAGGCCTCTGCCAATACCTGACAGCTGAGAGGTGGCCGGAGCCCGACACAGGGTTCCGGCCGCTGAGAGAGCAGCGCGTATTAACGCGCAGTGCAGCAACAAAACTCCTACCTATTCGCCGACATAGGGCTCCATCAGATAACCGAGGGAATCCTCCCGGGCCACATCTTTCACCGTGGTGAACATGGACGGAATCAGATCCTGCAGGGCAATCACCCTGCCGTCCTGGAAGCCAAAATACTGCTCGGTTACCAGCCTGTCACAGTTGTCCAATACCGCTAGGTGAGGTCCATTGGCCCGCCTGTGTGCAATAACGGTGCCCTTGGCGATGCGCTGAAAATTGAAGTGATCAAACGAGCGCATAAACGAGAAGTCCTTGTCGGTGTTCTCGTCAAACTCAAAATCGAATTCGCAATAGTAGGGTACCTTCAGGCGCGCCACAGTGTGATAAATACGGCAGTCATCCGCTGCCCTGCCCTCGCTGCCGACACTGACCAGCAGTTTGTCCAGATACTGGTAAAGATGCGCAATCCCTTCCGCCTCCCCGGGCAACCCGCATTCCAGAGTGACGGAGGGGCAAATCTTCGCGAAGGCATTCGAGTTCACCTCGTGCGGCTCGGTGAAGTAGATCACGATATCGGTAAAGCCGGAGGACAGGCGCAGGAAATCCTCTGAGGTCCGGTTCACGCAGGCGTAATACGGATTTCTGCCTGTGGTGTTGTGGATATCGACATTGGCGATCACCCGTTTGCGGCGCGCATAACCGAGCACTTCTCTCGCCATCCGCGCCTCCGGGCTTTCTCCCCCACCCCAGATCCGATTGAAATCCGGCTGTCCTGGCAGGTGCCTGACACCCTGCGCCGCTGCTTCCAGATTGCCAAAGAAAATCAGTAAGGAACGGGGCAGCCTCGCCCGATAGTTTTTCAGCAACCGCTGCAGGGCGAAGAATCCGGTGGTCTCATTGCCATGCAACAGTGTGCTGATCATCAGCGGTTCCGGGGCATCCCCCTCCAGAGAGATCAGGGTGGGCCCATCGAAAACTTCGTGCAGCCTGCTGGGATGTTCGATATCGAAAAAAGAATCAGGTAGAACCTCGAGGAAATTAAGCTTCACTTTTCCACTCATGCACCGGAATATCCTGTTTCTGGTACTGGTAATACTCTTCCAGCAAGCGCTGGAAGTTGGCGCCATGGGTATTGATATAGGCACGCTGCCAGTTGGAACCGTTCTGCCCGGTCAGCACCCGTGGGCGGATGATCCTGGTGAGGTACTTGTAGATATCGTCCCGGTCGACGCCCAGGGACTCCAGCGCCTCTTCTGCCGGGCCAACCAATTCATCCAGCACCAAACGCTGTAGATTCCAGAGCTTGCCATCGATCCATTCAATCTCGGCATTCAGACCGTACTTGCAAGCCTGAAAGAAGTTCCTTTTAACCGCAGCAAATGACAGCCGGTCTTCCGGAGGCTCCGGCATGCGCGCAAGGTGGGTGGCCAGCCCGAGGAAAAACGCCGTATTGGCAATCACATCGGGCATGGAAGGCCCGGACGAAGGTACGCGGTGCTCGATGCGCAGATGCGGCGTGCCGTCACTGCCAATGCCAATCAGCGGCCGGTTCCAGCGCCAGATAGTGCCATTGTGCAGACGCAGGTGGCTGAGTTCCTCCGGCGTGCGGTTGTAGTTGTCTGGTAGCAGTACCGGATAGCCATCCAGGTTTTCCAGAAACAGCTCCAATAGCGATTCCCGCACATAGCCATTGCCGAGGGAAACCCGCTTCGCCACGGAGCCATCCAGGTTGCGGAAACTGCCAAGATTGACCGCCTGCTCGAAGATCGGAATACGGGTCTCGCTCCAGAGTGCCTTGCCATAAAGGAAAGGAGAATTGGCCGCAACTGCCGCCATGAACGGCGAGGCAATGGTGGACGCATTGAAGAAACGCTTGCCCTCGGCAAGTGCCACCTGCAGGTGCACCTGCACCGAAGTCGCCGCCGCCTCGAGCATGATGTCCGGGTGGGATACCCGCAATACCTCCTTGCCTTCCAGAGACAGCACGGTCGGCTGATTGCGGCGCAGCTTCATCACCCGGTCGTTCAGAGCGAAGTAGCGTTTACTCGGATAGATATGTTCCAGTGTGAGCATATTGGCGCGGATAGTAGGCAAAGATCCGATCGCAATGGCGCGCAATCCCATGGACTCGGCCTGCCTGGTGCAGGTCTTCCAGAGCGTGGACAAGCTCCGGTTCAGGTCACTGAACACCGTTTTCTGGATCGGCATGGGAACACTGTTAAGCTCGAAATTGAAGCGTGAGATCTCCGGCACGACCAGCTCATTGTTGACCTCTGCCAGAAAGATCTCGCTCTCCGGCGCTGGCACAAAATCGCTGTCGGTGAGCCAGCCCTCGAGCTCGAGCCCACACATGGGGCTCTCCGGAACCTCAAACCGCTCCTGCTGGAACCAGCGGTTGAGAATATTGGTCTCCTCCCGGAGCCTTCGCCGAAATTCCTTTTCATCCGCGTCGCTGAATTCTGTACTGGCTATTTCCTGTCCCATAGGAAGCTCCCGGCAGCGCCTGATCTCGCTTCAATATCCGATACAGCCAGCATACTGCAAACGAGCCGGTGGTTAAGTTCATCACGGTATTCACTGTCGTATAAATGGCTTTTTACTGACCTAGATCAAGCCGGGAGCTTTCATCCGCAATGGTGAGATGGCGCATGAATGCCGCTGGTTGAATTTCGACACAACGCCTGCGATTAAACGCAGGCGAAAGCGGTCATCCCACTGACAAGATCCAAGCGTCGTCACCGAATACCTCCAGTGACTATAGCGGCGGAGATGTCAGTCACCAATACTGAAGAAATTCCCGGAATTCTCGGAATTCCCGTTAGTCAGGTGACAGGCATGTTTCGTCGAGTTTTACGCAGAAAAAGCGCAGCACTGCTCAGCGCTTTTCTCCTCGTTTTCACCTCTGCAGTGGTTGCGGAAGAGACCACGGGCAAACCCGGTTCTCCCGGCGCCACGACCACCATCAGTGGCAAACAACTCCCCCCGCCGCCACCGAAGTTCGGCGGCGTGATCAAGGAAGGTGCACTGCAGTCCACCCCCTGGTGGCCGTCCCGGGTGGTACCGCCAAAAGGCGCGCCCAATATCCTGCTAATCATGACCGACGATGCCGGCTTCGGCGTCCCCAGCACCTTTGGTGGTGTCATCCCGACACCGACCATGGACCAGATCGCCGAGAACGGGCTGCGCTATAACCGGATCATGTCCACCGCCCTCTGCTCGCCGACCCGCGCCGCACTGATCACCGGCCGCAACCACCACTCGGTCGGCTTCGGAGTAATCGCCGAGCAGGCCACCGGCTTCCCCGGCTACGACAGCATCATCGGCGCGGACAACGCGACCATCGGTCGCATCCTGCGCGACAACGGCTACGCAACCAGCTGGTTCGGCAAGAATCACAACACACCGACCTATCAGGCCAGCCAGGTCGGGCCCTTCAACCAATGGCCCACCGGCCTGGGGTTTGACTATTTCTACGGCTTTGTCGGCGGCGATGCCAACCAGTGGGGGCCGAACCTGTTCCGTAACACGACACAGATTTACCCCTGGAAGGGACACGAAGGTTCCCTCAAGCTGGACCGCTCGAATCCAAATGCAGAAATCTGGCCGGTCACCGGCAAAGAACCCACCTGGAACCTGATTACGGCAATGGCGGACGATGCCATCGACTGGGTTTCCCGGATCCACCAGACCGACCCGGACCAGCCGATCTTCGTGCATTACGTACCCGGTGCGTCGCACGCACCCCACCACCCGAAAAAGGAGTGGGTGGAGAAAATTCAGGCGATGCACCTGTTCGACGATGGCTATGAAAAGCTGCGTGAGCGCATCTTCGAAAACCAGAAGAAGCTCGGTGTCATTCCCAAAGACCTGAAGCTAACTCCATGGCCTAAGGAAGTACTCAAACCCTGGGATGAGCTCTCGGACAAAGAGAAGAAGCTGTTCATCCGTCAGGTCGAGGTGTTCGCTGCTTACGTGGCCTACAACGACCACGAGATCGGCCGGGTGATCCAGGCCTTTGAGGACCTCGGCAAGCTCGATA
This sequence comes from Microbulbifer aggregans, assembly GCF_001750105.1. NCBI lineage: Bacteria > Pseudomonadati > Pseudomonadota > Gammaproteobacteria > Cellvibrionales > Microbulbiferaceae > Microbulbifer > Microbulbifer aggregans. The sequence goes on along the minus strand of NZ_CP014143.1, from coordinate 2,458,931 downwards.
ATACGCTGATCATCTATATCAACGGCGACAACGGTACCAGTGCCGAAGGTGGACCGGATGGCACCTTCAACGAAGTCGCGTTCTTTAACAGTGTCCTGCCACCGGTCGATGTGCAGATGAAATACTACGAGGCCTGGGGCACCGAGTTTGCCTACAACCATATGTCTGCGGGCTGGTCCTGGGCTTTCGACACCCCGTTTGACTGGTTCAAGCAAAACGCCTCTCGGCTCGGGGGCGTCAACCAGAACATGGTTGTCTCGTGGCCGAAAGGGATTAAAGCCAAAGGTGGCCTGCGCGAACAGTTTATGCACGTCATTGATGTCACCCCGACGCTGCTCGAAGTCACCGGCATCCCGGCGCCCGAGTATGTTGACGGCATCAAGCAGAAACCCATCGAGGGCACCAGCTTCGCCTATACCTTCGACGCGAAGAACGCCAAGGCCCCGTCACGGCACAAGACCCAGTACTTCGAAATGATGGGCCAGTGGGCGCTCTATCATGACGGATGGCTGCTGAGCACCAAGGTCAATCGCGCACCCTGGCAAGCGTTCGAGGCCGCAAACGCGGACCCATTGAACAATCAGGTGTTCCAGCTCTACGACCTGAGCAAAAGCTGGAACCAGTCTGAAGACATCGCCGCGCAGCATCCGGACAAGGTCAAGGAAATGCGCAAGATGTTTGTCGACGAGGCCAAGAAATATCAGGTCTTCCCACTCAACGCGTCAGTGGCAGCGAGGGTCGCCGCCGCGCGTCCAAGCCTGACTGCAGGCCGTACCGAGCTGGTGTATACAAGACCGATGACCGGTGTTCCCCAGGGTGATGCGCCCTTCCTGCTCAACACTTCCTACACACTGACAGCGGAGATCACTGTGCCAAAGGGAGGCGCCGAGGGCATGATTGCCACCTCCGGTGGCCGTTTTGCGGGCTGGGGCTTCTATCTGCTGGACGGCAAGCCGGTATTCAACTGGAACCTGTTGAACCTCGAATGGGTGAAATGGGAGGCCCCGCAGGCACTGACACCCGGCAAGCACACCATCGAGTTCGACTTCAAATACGACGGCCTCGGTCTGGGTACCATCAAGTTCAACAGCTTCGCCGGTGTCGGCAAGGGCGGTACCGGCACGCTAAAAGTGGACGGCAAAGTGGTGGCCCAGAAACGGATGGAGAAAACCATCCCGATCATCCTGCAGTGGGACGAGAGCTTCGACATCGGCTCCGACACGATCACCGGCATCGATGATTCCGACTATCTGCCACCCTTCCCGCTGACGGCGGAGTTCAACAAACTGACGATCAAGATCGATCGCCCGCAATTGTCGCCGGAGGATATCAAGAAGCTGGAGGAGGGAATGAAGAAGGCCGCCCTTGGGGTTCAATAAGGGCGTCTTGCTGTTGAAGTTCTGGTGGAATGTCCTGGCGCGGAGATACCTAGCTAGCCTCTGCGCCGGACCGGCTTAACCCCAAGTAGAGGATATGCGCAGTCCCTATGACAGCCAGGATATGAAACCGCATCTTTTTTGGCGCAGAAGCCCAGGGCAATAGTTTGACCTGTACCTCTGCGCCTTACCAACCTTGACTCACTATGCGCCGCTTGAAAATTTTAGGCCCATGATACCGATGACGAGAAAAAGCAGGCTGACCACCCTGATCACTGATAACGACTCGTGAAACATCACAACGCCAACGACAACCGCACCCACCATGCCTATGCCAACCCAAATTGCATAGGCGGTCCCCAGGGGTAACGAGCGCATCGCGATACTGAGAAGGTACAAGCTAGCAGCCATAGCGGCCACAGTTACAAGAGAGGGGATTGGCCTGGTAAAGCCCTCGGTGAACTTGAGCCCTACTGCCCAGACCACTTCCAGCAAACCAGCGAAGATAAGAATTAACCAGTTCATAACGGCTCCACTTAAGGTGAGGGGCCGTCCCCGCTGATTAATCATCGCCCCAGGGTCGTCCCTGAGACTGAGATCGAAAAATACACAACAAAGTCAGCTTGGGCAAGTGATCAACTGTCAGATCTGACGGAACCGCGCTCTCCCGCTACCACAAGCTACGGCATGACCAGTAGTCGTCTTGTGTCTCTGCTGCGCTAGCAACGATTTAAGTCCGAGTGAGAATACGGGAGGGATGGATTAGCTTCGCTGCGCTCGCTGGTCTCCGGCAGCGTTGCTGCCTCCGGCTCGAACGGGGCTCTCGTTTTTGACAACACACAAAGAGATTTAAAATCAATCGGTTATGAGTCTTCTTGATTGCGGAAACTTGCTTGCGTGAAGCAGTATATGTCTAGAATGTGAAGCAATAACGTAGGGAGTGTGGCTTGAATCAGCGGGAAACTGATGTCTGAGAAGAAGCTGGACGATCAAGCACGTATTTTTTACAACTGCCTAACGGGAGGGCTGCTGAGATGACATGGCCCTTGGGGCTGAGGGTAAATTCAACTTCACAATCGTATGAATAAAAAGTAGTACCAGCAGCACCGGCAGGGGCAGACACACCTCGCGAGTGTCTGTAAGTGAAGATATAGCTACCATCCGGAAGCGCCCTCGCCATGTGCGGAGGACCATAAGATGAGACTAGGGTAGTGACATGAGCCCCCTTCCATTTATCGACCGCGCCCTGTTGGTCTTCTATGCCAATCGCGGCACAGGCGCTGAGGAGAGCTAAACAGCATGCTGGGATGGCCTTGTGCATAGGTAGAGACTCCTTGTTGTCCTTACATACAGCACTGACTACCTCTAGCAGGTCTTATATTCTGTAGCCGAGAGGTTAGGAGGCCAAAACCCCCTTGGTCAATAAATTGCGACATAAGCCCGTTGCCATCTTGGCTATGGAGTCGCCCTGCAGCGGGTGCCCCTTCTTTGGGTTACGCACATGGCGGATACCCCATGACTTATTAACCTCCATGACAGCGCTACGGGTGGCTCTCAGCAGGTGAAGCAATAAAGTAACGGAGAAGGCACGAATCAGCGGGCAGCTGATGTATCTGCTGACACTGCTGGGCGCTCAATTACGTACTTTTTGCAACTGCCAAACGGTAGGGCCGCTGACACGACATGGCCCTCTGAGTTGAGGGTAAATCTAACTTCGCATTTATATGAATAAAAATAACCGAACTCTTGGGCAGTGAGGGGGGTCTTACCGGGATAGTTGTAACTGTAAGTGTAAATACAGCTGCCGTCCCGAAGTGTCCTGCGCTTATGCGGTGGACCGTAAGAGGAGGTTAGTTCGTTAACGTGAGCCCCCTTCCATTGATTGAGCTTGCTTTGTTGCTCTTCCGGAAGCATGGATGCGCAAGCGCTGAGTAGCATTGTGGTAACAACGAGTTTGGTCTTGTGCATTGAGCGTGATTCCATTCTTGTTCTTAGATGTACCTCCGAATACATCTGAAAGGTCTTATCTCTCTGTATCCGACAGGTTAGGAGGCCGGAACTGCCGGGTCAACTGGTGGTACGATAAGCTAGTTGCCATCCTGTCTATGCGCGCGTCCTCCAGCATGTCTGAGCACTTGCGCAAAAACTATGCCGGGTATGCCCCTTCCCGGGGGCAGCCCCGTCCTTAATGACGGGCACCCCATGACCTAGTAACTACCATGACACCGCTACCGGTGGCTCCCAGTAGCTACTGGGACTTGTCTGTGCATGGAGAATCATCAATCTGTGAACACGAAGCAACACAACCCGGAGACCAACTTGAGGCTGCTTCTGCCCTGTCAGGCACCCATGCCTGGTATGCGACGAGAGACCACAAGCCAGACACTTCCGAGAGTTCTGCCGTGGCTGTGGCGGTCTGGGGCCGACTGGGCTACCCGACCAAGCGCTATGGCGGCTGTGAACGCTGGAAGTCCCCCAGCGCGGCCATCGACTAGCTCCCTTCTGTATCGACTTTGAGCAGCGTCCTGCTGCCCATTAACACCTCCAAGACTTAAACACCAAGACACCACAGGTCGTCGCTTCACTGCGCGGGATTGCCTGTGGCTGTCTCTCAGGAGATATGAATCAATGAATACCTACCTTACCTACCAAAAGGCATCCCTCATCGCGATCACTGTTGTCTACGGTGACCCAGCAGCGATGGAGAATGACACGACCAAGCTCACACAGCTCCGTGGTCAGTCTGTCATCGATGCAACACACCAGCTCATCCGTGAGCCAGAAAGGCACTGTGAGCTAATGGCTCTTGCCCTGCAGCAGGAGCAGGAAGCCAAGCGCCGTCTTGCTGCCAACCAGAAGCGAGGCAACCGGACAGACCCGGAGAGCCGTGAGCGTGTCGTGGCATACATGAAGCTAGACGGAAGCTCCGCGAGTAGGTCTGCTGCCCTCTTCGAGGTCTCCAAAATTGCGGCCATGAGACTACACCAAGGGCTGTCCCACTCTGCCATCTAAGGCCTACCTACTTGGGGGTGGCACTCACTAACGTAACTTCAGTGACAGCTGTAGTAGTATGATGCGTAGAGTTTTTTTCTAAAGACATCTGCAGTTATGGAGTCGACATACTTACCCTGGTGCAGAGCAGGTATATATCTTTGAAATTTGGCCCACTTGGTGATGCCATCAAGACAAGGGGTGCTTAATCCTTCAGTGAGAATGTCCACTCCTGTCACTTGGCCAAGAGAATTTACTCTAGAGAGGGCCAAAATAGGGATGTCACTTGGGCAAGTCCTGCATGACCCGCGCTCTCTCTCAAATCCTTTTCGAGGTGGGGCTATTCTTTGGGGGCCTAAATATTCTGTTGCTGGCAGCGAGTCGATTGCATAATTCTGAACAATGGATATATGTTTTTTCCCGTTAGATTTTTCAAATGTGACAGTAAATTTGAGTAAAACGCGAATTTTCTCCCCGTTGAGATATGCGGGAGATATAGAGAGCTTGGACTTGATGTGTTTTAAAACAGTTTCCTCAATGTTCGGAACTGTTTTATTTCCACTAGTACACTGCATTGGGCTCAGCCGTACTGGGGTGAGCCTATCGCTGCTTGTTAGCACTGAGCACCTGACCGCCGCAATGAAATCTTCTGGATGATCAGGAAAGGGGAGGTTTTTTAAAGTGGTAACCTCATCTTGAATCACAGCGGGAACAAAATCTGGCTGAGAGATTGAAAAGTGGCTAAATAGAGCAAAGCCGATGCTGAGCAGCCATTTAACCAAAGATTCTGTTCCTCTGAGATTCACCGATACCGGGTCGATAACATATCTCACGATAAGCTACCTTGGGCCTATATTTGAGGGGGAGGCATATGGTACAGGGTCTCACCATGAACCGGGGGGAGAAGCTTGAAGGAACCTGCGTGGCAAAACCCGTTGGTAGTCTACCCCAAGTTTCTCTCCTTGCTAGCCATATTCAGTTTCCTTGCGTAGATTCACGTGCCAGATATTAAGGTTCGCATACGGGGAGGCTGGCGCGATTACCCATTCGGGCTTTACCTTCGGAGGGGATAGCTCTGTCTCGACGCAGTTGCGCTATACGGTTCGCAATTGACCAAAATAAGGGCTTAACTGCAGAGCACTCAATTATCTCTAAAGCGAAACAATTGAGCGTGCTTGGTAGTCTTGGCAAGGGTGCACCGCATGGCCCAGGCCGCTGCCAGTGAGATCAATGAAGTGATGGAGCGCAGCGGTGATCTTGATGTCGATATCAATGAGGTGATCTCTTGAGCGCATCGCCTTGAGCCGGGACAGTAGGCCTACCACCTGGATCGTACAGCTAGGCATCGACTCTGTTCGATAACTTCCAGCACACCCCTAAGGTTGTCCAAGCGTATAGGCTGGCGATGAATGCCTCTCTATAACGTTATCCAGCTTGCAACTATTTTTCCCCGGAAAGCCGGCTCACTTGTATTCAAACCGTAGTCTACTGTGTGTCTAGTACACTTATGCGGCGAGCAGCCAAGGAGGGCATGATGGGGAATCGATCAAACGACGACCGTAGTAAACACTTCAATCCGACGTGGAAGCATTACAGGAAGGCAGACTACAACAATCCTGACCATGCACTTTACCGGGAGGACGATGATGACAACGAATATTTTGAGGCCCCATCAACCTCCTACGAGGGACCATCCCGCTTTGAGCAGGCCCGCCAGGAACGAGAGAACAATAAAAAATACGGATTTGAAGTTGGTGCAGGAGATCACGCTGACCAAGCACATGTGACTATAAGCGTCGACGGCGAGGACTGGCTGTGCGTGATTTACGAAAAGCCTGTTGATACGGCGATGGCGGAATTGGAACGAGAGTTTTCCGGTGCCGAATTCACCTATTTGATGCCAACGTGCGAAATCAAGTTCGGAAGCAAGCAGCACGATGAATACGTAGCATTACTCAAAGAGGTCGCTAATTCACTTAGGTAAAGTCGACTCCCCTTGCCACTGACGGTGGAGTCATAGAGGCAGATACACCAGTGGACCAGAAACAAAACCGGCCCCGAGAAGGGACCGTTGATGGGGCAACATTGTCACCCTTGATTCGCCTAGGTCTTTAAAACTAGAGACTACTTGAAAGTGGTGTGAGGGAGGGATGGACTCAAAACACGCTAAAGCGTGTTTTGACCCTGCGGGCTCGGCATTGCCTCGGTCCCAACTCGCTGCGCGAGTTGGTCGAACCGCGAGGGTTCTCACCCGCCCGCAGCACCACTAAACGAAAAAGCCCGGCGTATAGCCGGGCTGTAGGTCGTCACGCATGAAGCAATTTGCGGGCAGGGATTAGCTTCGCTGCGCTCGCTGGTCTCCGGCAGCGTTGCTGCCTCCGGCTCGAACGGGAGTTCTCATCCTAATCCCCCTCAAAACCGCTAAACGAAAAAGCCCGGCGTGAGGACTGATCAAGTTCGGAGTGAAAATACGGGAGGGATGGACTCAAAACACGCTGAAACGTGTTTTGACCCCGCGGGCTCGGCTACGCCTCGGTCCCAACTCGCTGTGCGAGTTGGTCGAACCGCGAGGGTTCTCACCCGCCCGCAGAACCGCTAAACGAAAAAGCCCGGCGTATAGCCGGGCTTTTTCATTTAGTGGCGGTGAGGGAGGGATTCGAACCCTCGATGCCTTGCGACATACACACTTTCCAGGCGTGCTCCTTCGACCACTCGGACACCTCACCGAAAATTGTCTTGCTAATCAGGAACATACGTCCCGTTCAGCGAGGGCGCACTTTACAGAATGCAGGCCCCGGGTGCAACCCTTAAGGGGCTTTCCAATGTGAAAAAAAGTCATCGGTAGCCAGTACCGGGGCCTGGCGGGGTGGTTTGGCGGGCGTGCCCAGGTAGATGAAGCCGTCGACACGCTCATTTTCGGCCAGTCCCAGGCCCTCAGCCACTACCGGATTGTAGGCAAGCGGGCCGGTGCGCCAGTAGGCCCCTACCCCTTCGGCAAAGGCGGCAGTCAGCATGGCCTGGACAGCACCACCAGTAGAAAGATGCTGCTCGATATAGGGAACCTTGGGGTGCTCCTGCAGGCGAGTGATGGCGACCAGGATCAAGGGGGCCCGCAGCGGCATAGCCAGGGTCTTCTCCTGCTTGGCCTCCGGCAGGGGGCCGTTATTCTCCGCCTCGGCGGCACGGAGGAACAGCTCGCCCAGCTTGCGGCGCTCCTCCCCTTCCACCTGCAGGAAGCGCCAGGGACGGAGGGCGGCATGGTCGGCGGCACGTAAGGCGGCGCGGAAGATATTCTGGCGCTGAGCCTCGGTCGGAGCCGGATCAGTCAGCTTGCCCACGGATACGCGGTTATGAAGAGCCTCCAAGGCTTCCATCAGTCTCTCCCCTACTGAATTCGCTTTCATCAAGGAGGCGCATTCTACTGCATGGTGGCGACAGCCTCACCGATCTGTCCGTTTTTGACCAAAGACGACTCCCCTGTCGCATTATCATTCCGCCCGGAGTAAACTTCAGGCACCGCATTACGCGGGAGCACAAGAATAAATCCGGGGCATGTCCCCCTCGATAGCGCCAGCCATCGAGCGCTATCTGCACACATCGGATAAAGACAACCCAATGCAGGACCGGCCAAAGGAAGCACCCGGGCGGAACATTGATTCCCGCTACCCCTTCTATTTTCGCGGTTTGATCTGTTTTGCCGCGGCGGGCACCCTTGTAAATGCTGTGAACTGGTCCGCCCCGTGGGATTTGGACAAAGCGCTTACACTGGGCATGGCAGCCGTTCTGCTCATTTATATCGGCCTCGCCTACCGCATCTCCAGTCGAGCTTCGACGGGCAACGCAGGCGCAGTACAGCGCTGGCTCTCATTCACCGATGCCGTCCTGATCGGTATCGCTATCGCCCTGACCAATTTCAGTCTGCTGCCGGCCCTGCTGTTTGTCACCATGGTGCAGTTCAACGCCCTTACCGCGGGTGGTGGCCGACGCTGGTTTGAACACAACACCGGCTTGCTACTCGGAGTCGGAACCGGCTACCTGATCCACAAGCCAGCCATGGTGGTCAATGCAGACCTGACCATCAGTGCGGCGAGCCTGATCGGCGTCTTCACCTATTTCTGCGCCTATGCGTTTTATACCCACAAGCAGATCGCGGCCCTGAAGCAGGAAAACCAGTCCCTGTCCGCGGATCAGCATGTCAGCAAGATGCGCACTTACAAGCTCTCCAAGTACCTGCCCCAGCGGTTGTGGCGCGCCGTCACCAACGGCAAGGAGAGTGAACTGGTCACCGAGCGCAAGCTGCTGACCGTGTTCTTCTCGGACATCAAGGATTTCAGCCAGCTGACGGAAGAGCTGGAGGCGGAGACATTCACCGAGCTGCTGAATGGCTACCTGTCAGAAATGGCCCGAATCGCTGGTCAGTATGGTGGCACCATCGACAAGTTCATCGGCGACGCGGTGATGGTGGTCTTCGGGGACGACGAGAGCAAGGGACCGAAGTCCGATGCCCTCCGCTGTGTCGCCATGGCGCTGGCCATGCGCAAGCGCGTCACCGAGATGAAGCAGGAGTGGTACAACAAGGGCATTTCTCGCCCGCTGCAGGTGCGCATGGGCATCAACACTGGCTACTGCACCGTGGGTATTTTCGGCACCGCGAACCATCAGTCCTACACGGTAATGGGCACCCACGTGAACCTGGCGGCGCGCCTCGAAGGCGCGGCGCAACCCGGCGAGATTCTGATCAGCCATGAGACCTGGGCGCTGATCAAGCACTCGGTCATGTGCCGCGACCGCGGCCTGGTAAACGTGAAAGGCTTCAGCACGCCGGTGAAGGTCTACCAGGTCACCGACCTGCGTAAAAACCTGGGAGGCCAGCAGAGTTACCTGGAAGAACATGCTCCCGGTTTCTCCATGCACATGGATCTGGACAAGATCCGCAATTACGACCGGGAAAAGGTGCTGCGCTCTCTGGAAAAAGCCACAGATACGCTCAAGAAAAAAGTCATTATCTGAGCCGCCGACGGCCAACCAGCGACCACCACATCAGTCCAGCTCCATGAACTGTACTGCCCGATCCTCCATCCACGAATAAAAGGGGTTCCAGCGCAACCGCAATTGCGCTGAGGGGCTGATTACCAACGCGCCCCGCTCCCCCCGCATCGCCAGCCTTCCCAGCTGTATCCCCGGACCGTGCCCCTCCGCTCTACCCCCATAGATGCTGTCGTCCGGCGCAAAAGGCAGGGCGACATGGGACAGTGAGTAGATGTTGTCTGGCCACTCGAGTCCCAGAGGTTCCACGGAGGGCTCCGTCTGATCCGGAGCCCATTGGTGGGCGGCGACGGCTGGTGAGTTCTCAGGCGAGTTGGACACCACGGTCAGCGTGTATTGCCTCTGCGGTACCTGGCGCACGGCTGCGATGATCCGGTCTGGCTTCCACTGCAGCAAATGCTCCACCGCTGCCATGCGGTTAACATCGAACAGCACCAGCTCATGATCCCCGGGCGGAAGCAGGTTATAAAAATTGCTGACCAACGCCGGGGCCAATACGGTGGCATCAATCACCGAAGAAAACGAGAGCGTCGGTGGCATCGCGCCCAGCCCATCCCGATTAGCCAACGTAAGCAACCTACGCCGAATTTCGGTGGTTATTTCATGGGTGACAACACCGCCATTGACCGCAAAGGCGCCGTACTTGAACGGCTCATACTCCAGTGGTGCGATGCTGTTCCATTGGAGCTTTTCAATTCCGAGCAGGTCACCGAGCCGGGCCTGCCAAATTGCCAAGGCGGCCATGGGTGCAACGCCGATTTCAGGGGAGATCAGCACCAGCTTGTCGACCCCGGGTAACTCCGGGTTCTCTAAAGCCTCCAGTGCGTAATGCACCGCTAGTGCAGCGCCATTTGAATAGCCCACCAGGTAAAGCGGTCGCCCATCGCTTCGGCTGGCAAGGTCTTGAATCGCAAGGTGGACGGCGGCGGCCATATCCTGCCAGCGGACCGAAACCAACCCGGACGGGGCCGTGCCGTGCCCGGGTATCCGGAGTCCCAGCACCGTCGCGCCCGCACCATGCAGCGTTTCTCCCAGGCGTCTGAGGCTATATGGGGCATCGGTCAATCCATGCAGCAACAATACGTTGGCGCGCGGCGCAGTGGCCTCCAACAGGAAACTGCGGTTCCAGTTGGGGGACCAGCGCTCCGGGTCAGCAAGGCTGCCGCGCTGAAAGCGGTTGATGGTGTCCGGCGTTGCGACAGCGGTGCGCTGATAGATCTCCCGGTCTAGCTGGGCAAAGAGGCGCTCCTCGAGGGCGAGGTACTCTCCGAAAGAATCGATACCGGCATCCGCGGTAAATTCCTCATCCAGTATCGCCGTATGCCAGAGTTGCAGTTCCGGCAGGCGGGCCACATAGATTGAAGCACCCACCGCCAGCACCAACAGCACTCCCAGCACGAAGGAGAAACAGAGCCTGAGGAGCCCTCGAACAAGCATCCCGATTTGACTACGCCTTCAGCGCGCGACCACCGGCAATCATGATCATGCCGACAAAGAAAAGCTTGATACCAAACAAGATGCCCAGCGCCCAGACGCCAGAGAACGGGAACTGGGCCCAGAGCATGATGCCGAGCAGGATGGAGACGATGCCGCCGAAAATCAGCCATCCCCTGCCCCCTGCGCCGGCTGCGCCCAGTCCGGCCGCCAGTTCCGCAATGCCATCAACAATGAAGTAAACGGCCAGAAAGATGGTCAGCATCCCGGACAGCAGCACGGGGTTTGCCAATAGGATAATGCCCGCCAGAATCGTGAGCAGCCCCAGGGCAACGCCCAATAAGCCCTTACCAAAACTGCCGGCACGAAACGCCCAGATCAGACGGAAGACACCACCGATCAGCACCAGCACACCGATCAGCAGCGCGATGGAAAACCCGGTCAGACTCGGCGCCAGCAGCGCCAGTACGCCCAGAATGATCGTCAGCACTCCGAGGAGTGTCATAGTTTTCCCTGAAGCTCCTGCATCACTCATCGCCCATACCTCGCAAGTCCAAGCAAATTTGTCACTGCAAGACTAGCTGGTCTACGCGACGGCGCGAGGTGAGTTGGAAAACTGACTGCAATACTGGCCCCTGCTCGGGACCACAGGAACGCACCTCGAACGAGTGCGCCCCGGCCGCTCTGGCAACCCGCTACTGGCGGGCGAAACGGGGAGGAAGCCCCTTACCCGCAAGCGTGCTGCGCAACGGGTTGATATCGAGGCCGCCACGACGGGTATAGCGGGCGCAGACGGTGAGCTCATCAAACCCGGACAGCTGTTGCAGGTCACAGAAGATCCGCTCGACACAGTGCTCGTGGAAATCCTGGTGCTCACGGAAGGAAATGATATAGGCCAGCAGCGCCTCCCGATCCAGGGCCGGGCCGCGATAATCGATGCATACGGTAGCCCAGTCCGGCTGGCCGGTAACCGGGCAGTTGCTGCGCAGCAGATGGCTGTAAAGGACTTCGCTCACGGCGCCGCGTCCAGCATCGAGCCTGAGCAGTGCCGCGTCCGGCTGGTAGCGACGCGTCTCGATATCCAGCTGGTCAAGGCAAAACCCCTCAGGCTTGACCACTGACAGCGCGGCGTCTTCCACCCCCAAGAGCTCAACCGTCACCTCTCCGCCGGAGGCAGTACTCAGATCTCTCTTGAGGGTATCGCGCACCTCCTCCCAGCTGGCGAATTCGCTCTGGTTGAATGAATTCAGGTACAGCTTGAAGGACTTGGATTCGATCATCGCCACTGAGTCATGGGGGAAGCTGAACCTGCCCACGGCAACCTGTGGCACCCCCCTGGGATTCAGCCAGGAGAGCTCGAAGCCCCACCATTCATCCAATCCAGAAAACGGCAGCTCGCCGCCCGAGAGCCCCAGGTGGGCCCGGGAAATGGCCCGCTCTATGGGATGCAACAGGCCCGGGTTATAGCGGGATTCATACTGCGTCTCCTGCCCCAGGGGCAGGCCCTTCCAGTCTTCGCGATCCATAGTGGTTACTTCTCAGTGGCGCAGCCGCTTGCCGCGGCTCATCAGGTGCAGGCCCCAGCTAAACAGCAGTGCAATAAATACAATGACACCGGCGAATGCCCAGCCCACGTTGATGTCGGAGACACCGAGCACGCCGTAGCGGAAGGCATTCACCATGTAGAGCACCGGATTGAGCTTGGAGAGCCCCTGCCAGAATGGTGATAACAGTTCGATGGAGTAAAACACTCCGCCGAGATAAGTGAGCGGCGTCAGCACAAAGGTCGGGATGATGGAAATATCATCGAAGCTATTGGCGAAGATCGCGTTGATAAAACCCGCCAGGGAAAACAGCACTGCCGCCATAAACACGATGGCGATAGTCAGGCCCAGATGCTGCACTTCCAGCGAAGTAAACAGCAGAGCGATAATCGTCACGACGAAGCCCACAATCAGGCCCCGGGCAACGCCGCCGAGCACATAGCCTGCCATGATGACCCAGTTGGGGATCGGCGCGACCAGCAATTCCTCGACATTCCGTTGGAACTTGGCACTGTAAAAAGAGGACGCCACATTCGAATAGGAATTGGTGATCACCGCCATCATGATCAGGCCCGGTACCACAAACTCCATATAGGAAAAGCCCCCCATCTCGCCGATGCGGCGGCCAATCAGGGAGCCGAAGATCACAAAATACAGGGACATGGTGATCACCGGCGGCACCAGCGTCTGCGGCCAGATCCGGGTGAACCGACGCACCTCGCGGCGGAAGATAGTAGTAAATGCGGTCCAGAGAATATCCAGGCTCATCACTCGCCCCCCTCTTTCTTGGCATCAGCCAACAGCGAGACAAAGAGCTCCTCCAGCCGGTTGGCGCGGTTACGCATGCTGACCACCGCAACCCCCTGCTCTTCGAGCCTACTGAACAGGGTGTTCAGCGACTGTCCTTTCTCGATGGTGACCTCCAGACTGTGCTCATCCCGCAGGCGGCCTTCAAAGTCGCCCAGATCCGGGCAATCGCTCAAGGGATCGCGCACATCGAGAATAAACACCTCCTTGTTCAGGGTCTTCAGCAGTGACTTGATGGAGGTATTCTCAACAATTTCGCCCTTGTCGATGATGGCGATATTGCGGCACAGGCTTTCAGCCTCCTCCAGGTAATGGGTAGTCAGGATAATGGTGGTGCCCTGGCGGTTGATCTCCTCCAGGAAGGTCCACATGGAGCGACGCAGCTCGATATCCACCCCGGCGGTGGGCTCATCGAGGATCAGCAGCTTCGGCTCATGAATCAGTGCACGGGCGATCATCAGGCGACGCTTCATGCCGCCGGAGAGCATACGCGCCTGGGTGCTGCGCTTGTCCCACAGTCCCAGCTGCTTGAGATACTTCTCGGTGCGCTCCTCGGCCAGTTTGCGGGGCATGCCGTAAAAGCCCCCCTGGGTACAGACGATGTCGTAGACCTTCTCAAACTGGCTGAAATTGAACTCCTGCGGCACCACGCCCAGCATCTGCTTGGCAGCGGCGAAATCCTTGTCGATATCCACCCCGAAGATGGACACACTTCCGCCTGTCTTGCGGACCAGCGAGCAGATGATGCCGATGGTGGTGGACTTGCCGGCACCGTTCGGGCCTAACAGAGCGAAGAAGTCCCCGGGCTGGACATCGAAGCTGATGCCTTTCAGTGCCTGGAAACCGTTGTCGTAGGTTTTCTGCAGATTGCTAATGGAGAGCGCTGCTGTCATCTCTTCCTCCCGGGTTTGAGGCCGCATATTCAACGCCCTTACCCCACATATTGCAACCGGACAAACCGTGGGGAGATTACTGGCCTAATGGCCCCAAATGCCCACCGCTCAATCTGCCCCCTGAATCAACCGTACGAAATCCTGGTAAACGCTGGACTGGGACAGAACTTCCTGTCCGGCAGCAATCAGGCGATCCACCTCTTCATCGGTCAAACGAAACGAGGTACTGATATTGTTCAGGAACTCCCGATCACTCTTGTCCTCGATCCGGTCAAAGCTTACCTCGACAAAGTGAAAGCTTACCGGGCGCTCGGTGGAGTTATTTTTCTCTACCCAGCTCTCAAACGTCTTGCGAGTGAGGAGGATAGTATCGTCACTCGCGTGGGTAATCTGGCTGCCAGTGACACTACCAGCCACCTCAAGCAGCGGAGGCGAATCCTGAGTCCTTGCCCACTCATGATGAGGGTGGGCATTGGCATTGACCAACACCACCAGCACGTGCTGTGCATTCAGGTGCGGTAACAGATACCTGGGGTTAGCAGGGTCCGCCGTCACCGTTAAAGTGCGGTAATAACTGCGTAACCCCAGATTGTCTGAGATGCCCCCATCCACCAGATGCAGCCAGGGACGGCGCTCGCGATCCAGGTAGCCTTTCAGGTTGCGCGCGACAATTTTTTGCGAAGTCAGCTGATCCTGCGCCAGTGCCATATCGATCCATTCCGGCGGGCGAAAATCACAAGTGCCGGCATGATTCTCCGCCGCAATCGGCGAGAAAACGATGGGCACTCCCGAGGACGCTGCGACGGCTCTCGAGACCGGATACTCGCCAATATCGATACATAAAAGATCGAACATCTCCTGCACGAAGGGCACTCGCATGCCCGTGGTCAGGTCGGTACTGTTGATCACGATCCAGGGCGCACCCGGCCACTCCATGGCAGACAGGGGTGCTCCACCGAACAGGATCTGGTCATAGTATTCCGCTGCCAGATCTGCTCGCCCGAACCTGGGGCTGGCGAGCCGGCGCCAGTTTGACGGACTCAACGTCTGGCTGAGCAAAGCCCCCTGAATATCTGTGCGAAGAAAGCGCTCCTCGAAATCTTTAAAAATCCCCTGTCCATAGACGCCGTAATACGCGGCGGTGAAGCTGCCGCCGGACACCGAGGAAATCATGTCCACTTCCGCCAGCATCGTGCGCTCGCCACGGGCCGTGTGTACCGCCGTGCTCTGCAGCTCCTTCATTACGCCGTATGAGAGCGCCGCAGCCCGGGTCCCCCCGCCGGAGAATGCCAGCAGGATCGCAATATCTTGTGAGCGATCCCCCATCAGCATCCGCCGCACCTCGGCGTTATGCTCAGGGTTCCATTTGGCGAGCGGTTCCACCTGCGGCGCCATATATGAACAGGCAGAGCATATGAGCGCCAAACAGGTCACCAGGACACGCATGGCGATTGCCACCTTCCTTCCCACTATTTGCAATCTGCCTCCCTGCCAACAAGCCCATGCCCTCCGCGGGGAGCACGCGCGACTGAATTTCGGGGCTAAGTATAGGCGGGCGCAGGAAGCCTCAGGCACGACAGCGCGACAGCTACAAACAGATACCCGCGGTAGCACGGCCAGATCGACGGCAATCAAGAATAGAGAGAGGAAAAATGAAAAGCTGAAAATAAAAAAGCCGCTCATAAGAGCGGCTTTTTTATTTGGAGCGGGAAACCAGGTTCGAACTGGCGACCTCAACCTTGGCAAGGTTGCGCTCTACCAACTGAGCTATTCCCGCGATCCTGTGTCGCAGGATTGCCTGAGCAACCCCGCAGCATTGGCATCCCCAAGGGGAGTCGAACCCCTGTTACCGCCGTGAAAGGGCGGTGTCCTAGGCCTCTAGACGATGGGGACCTAAAACTTGCACCGATCTTGCGATCAGTTGCTACCACACTGCTGTGGCATCACCTCGGGTTACCCCTTGGCATTCAGCGCAGCACCGGTAAGCCGGTTCGCACTAAAAAAGCCGCTCAACCGAGCGGCTTCAAGTTTGGAGCGGGAAACCGGGTTCGAACCGGCGACCTCAACCTTGGCAAGGTTGCGCTCTACCAACTGAGCTATTCCCGCGATCCTATGTCGCGAAGCTGCCTGAGCAACCCCGCTGCATTGGCATCCCCAAGGGGAGTCGAACCCCTGTTACCGCCGTGAAAGGGCGGTGTCCTAGGCCTCTAGACGATGGGGACAGAAAACTTGCACGGATCTTTCGATCCACAGCTGCCACACTGCCGTGGCATTGCCTCGGGTTACCCCTCGGCGTTCGTAACGAAGCGGATGAAACCGGATCGGCACGAAGAATTTGGAGCGGGAAACCGGGTTCGAACCGGCGACCTCAACCTTGGCAAGGTTGCGCTCTACCAACTGAGCTATTCCCGCAGTGGCGTCCCCTAGGGGAGTCGAACCCCTGTTACCGCCGTGAAAGGGCGGTGTCCTAGGCCTCTAGACGAAGGGGACCCAGATCAACTTCTTCGGCGTCGCTTGGCGTCTTAAAGATCCGCTCTGCGTCAGAAGTGGGGCGCATTCTATGTAGCACCCGGGAACCTGTCAACACCTTCAACTCAACTTTTTACTTATTTTTTTCTTTTATAGTCAGGCACTTACCCGATTCCCCACTATCGTTACAGCGGCGCTCATGCGCCCTTGCCCACCTGCCGTACGCGGGCCTCCAGATCGGATAGAAACGCACGGATACGCTCAGCGTTCTTGCCCAGGTCGCTGATACCGACACGGGAGCTGGAGCGCACATCGACCCTCGAACCATCCTCAGTTGCCGTGACCCGCACGACTACATCGTCACTGAATCCGAGCAACAGCGTTCGATCCACTGCTTCCAGGTGACCGGCTTTATCGTCGCGGTCGAGAATTCGCCAACCCATGTCCTCGGCTACCTTGGCCGCCAGGGCTGTGGCCTGCTCTACCGGCAACGCCACCATCAGCGGCTGGATATCCGCGTAGATGTCCGCTTCCCGCTGCTGCCTGGCCACTTCTTCGCCGTCGTACTCGGCACTGTTATCGTCAGGATCCCTGATGGAGAGTACAGCGCGGTATTCCGGCGGATTACCGAGATCCGTGGAGATATCGTGAATTGGCGGCACATCAAAATTGTCCGGCCCCACCGTCAGCAGCGGCACGGCCACCGGCAGCAACCCCAGCAAAGTGCCCCACATCGCTGCCCGGCGGGCATCCGCATGGCGTTTCACCAGACCCCAGATAAAGACCAGGATGCTGATCAGGGCCACACCAATAGCAGCCAGGCCCGCATACTGAAATATCTTGAATACGGTGCGGAAATGGAGGAGCTCCAGCCTCAACGCGACCGCCGCCAGGAAGATCACTGTCAGCAGCAACCATTGCACCCGGTAGAGCCAGCGGCTCCAGTGCCTGTTTCTCATTCTTTATCTCCCTCGTTTCCCTCGCCGTCCTGGCTGTTTTCGTTGCTCTCGTCCTGATCCAGTTTCACCGACAGAGAATTGACGCAATAGCGCAATCCGGTTTCTGTCGGGCCATCCGGAAACACGTGCCCCAGGTGACTCTCACATTTGGCACAGAGTATCTCAATTCGCTGCATTCCGAGGCTATTGTCCGGCCGCTCGGCCACCACTCCCGGAGCCACCTCCGCATCAAAACTGGGCCAGCCACAACCGGCATCGAACTTTGACCCGGAGTGAAACAGGGGTTCACCACAGCAACGGCAACGATAGGTGCCCTCCTCAAAGCAATCCCAGTACTCGCCAGAGAAGGGGCGCTCTGTACCCGCCTCGCGACAAACGTGAAATTCTTCCGGAGTCAGCTTGTCGCGCCAGTAGTTATCGTCTTTTTCTTTTGACATACTCCATCCTCCAAATCGCTATGCTGTAGGAGCCACCTTCGGCTTTGTACGCAGTTAACGCCTCCGAGGGTTACCGCCATACCATGAAGGACATACTCAAGTCGGAAAAGCTTCACGGCGTCTGCTATGAAATACGCGGCCCGGTGATGGAGCAAGCCTCCCGCATGGAGGAGGAAGGCCACCGTATTCTCAAACTCAACATCGGCAATCCGGCCCCATTCGGCTTCAATGCGCCAGACGAAATCATCCAGGACGTTATTCACAATCTGGCTGAGGCGCAGGGCTATGTCGAGTCCAAGGGCCTGTTTGCGGCGCGTAAGGCCATTATGCAGGAATGCCAGACCCTGGGCATTGAGGGGGTGGATATCGACGATATCTATCTGGGTAACGGCGTCTCCGAACTCATCTCCATGGCCACCCAGGCGCTGCTCAATACCGGCGACGAGCTGCTCCTGCCCATGCCCAACTACCCACTCTGGACGGCGGCCACCAACCTCACTGGCGCCAACCCGGTGCTCTACCGCTGTGACGAGCAGGCGGGCTGGTTGCCGGACATTGACGATATCAAATCGAAGATCACGCCGCGCACCCGCGGGATCGTAGTCATCAACCCGAACAACCCCACCGGTGCCGTCTACCCCCGGGATCTGCTGGAACAGATCGTGGAAGTGGCCAGGCAGAACGACCTGGTGATCTTCGCCGATGAGATTTACAGCAAAATCCTGTACGACGATGCCGAATTCGTCCCTATGGGCCGACTGGCCAAGGATGTTCTCTGCCTGAGCTTCAACGGGTTGTCCAAATCCTACCGCCTGGCGGGATTCCGCTCCGGTTGGATGGTTGTCAGCGGGGCCAAACAGCGCGCGAAAGGCTTTCTGGAGGGGATGGAAATTCTCGCTTCCATGCGTCTGTGCGGCAATGTGCCCGCCATGTTCGCGGTGCAGACTGCCCTCGGTGGCTACCAGAGTATCCAGGACCTGGTGCTGCCCGGCGGGCGCCTGCGCCAGCAGAGGGATCTTGCACATCGGATGCTGAACGAGATTCCCGGCGTGAGCTGCGTAAAGCCGGAGGGAGCCATTTACCTGTTCCCGCGCCTGCATCTTGACCAACACAAGATCCGCGACGATGAGCAACTGGTGCTGGACTTCTTGCGCGAGGAGAAAATCCTGCTGGTGCAGGGCACCGCATTCCATTGGGATGCACCGGATCATCTGCGCATCGTCTTCCTGCCGCGCGCCGATGAACTCTCCCACTCTATCGAAAGACTGGGCGCCTTCTTAGAACGCTACTCCGCCTGAACCGACGGAATACCATGCTCGACGATTTACATATTCACGATTTCTACCGCGATGCCGGACGTATCCTGCTAGCCCTGTTCGGCAGTTTTCCGGCACCTACAACCGTTTACGTTGAGGATATTGCCGGGCCGGATTCGCCGGACGAGTTCGGCCTGCACTCGCCCCGCCACCTGGCCTGCCTCGGCGCCATGACCTGGCTTCGCGAATCAGGCTATATCCAGTTTTCACAACTGGTGCGCCAGGAGGCCATTGAGGAGGCCGCCCTCACCCATCACAGTTTCCTGCTATTGGTGAGCCGGGACGACAAGGGCATCAGTAATGCCCACCGTTTGAACGAAGCGGTGAGAAATGGCTCTTCTCCCCAGCTGGAGGCATTGGTGGTGCAACTGATGAAACAGGCGCGCGTCGACCGGCAGCCGGCGCTTACTGCCTGACCATGTCATGCAGCTGGAAATTTTGGCGGTAGCACGCTTCCATCCAAGAACAGCGTTGGCAGCCTCACTACCTCGACCAAAGCCACAGCAGTACTACTTCCCCGCCCCCCGATAAGAGCTGGATGGCGGCAAAGCACCGGGGGCGCCCTGCCTGCAGTTCTGAGCGCAGCCCCTCAATAAGCACATCTGGGCAGCTATGCAGTGTTAGCCCTCGAAGCGCACATGCAGCATTTTCAGTGCCGCATCCGGGTCTCGGTCGGGGAAGTCGGGACTCTGCGGTAAACGCTCGATCACGCGGTAGCGATTGTCCGCATTCTCGATTACTTCGCGGAAATGCGCCTCGCTATGACTCGGCGAATTCAGCACCATCAGCAGGTCGGCACCGGGCGCCAGGCAGGCCGGTAGCAGCTGCAGCAATTTCTCGTAGTTTTCGCTCACATCGAAGCGCCCTTTCTGGCGCGTGGGCGGATCCACGATGGCCAGCTGGAAGGGCCCGCGACGGTCAAAGCGATTGAATTCCCGCAGTGCATCAAGCTGCAAAAACTTGATACCCTTCAGGGGCAGATTGTTGGACAGGTGATTTTCCCGGCCCCGGTTCAGCACACCGCGGTTCACATCGATATTCACCACCTCCAGTTCCCCGGCGGCCCGGGCGACCGCGGAAAACGCGCAGGTAAAGGCAAACAGGTTGAGCATTTTCAGCCGCTCTTGCGAGCCAGCTCGCGCCTTCACCTGCTGTTCCAGCCAGCGGCGGCCGGGTTCGATATCCAGGAAAAAACCCACATTCTGGCGGGCGAAGGTCAGCGGAAATTTCAGCTCGCCACGACGGGCAATCGGTGCCGGCACGGGCTTTCCGGCCAGCCACTCCACCGGAGCACCCTGCAGGTAGCGGCGCTGGGCCGCCACACCGGTGTAGCCCGAGGGCCCGGCCATCTCCCAGATCTGTCGGCACAGCTCGTCTTCACCCTCATGGGGCTCAAAAAACGTCACCAGAATCGCGGGGTAAAAGCTGTCTACGCAGACCTGCTCCAGTCCCTCGTAGCATCGGCCGCGGCCGTGAAAGAAACGACGGCTATCAGTGCCGCCCTCTGCGAGTTTTTTTTCAACCTGCTCCAGCAGGGCCTTCCAGTTCATGACTACTTCCAACTGCAAACTGTTACAAATCGCCGTTACTCAGTGGGTACAGGATCGCATCGCGATAACCGGTGATCACCGGGATAAACCCGCTCCACTCGCGGTCCAGATCGGCATCGCCACTATCCACGAGTAACGGCCTGCCACCAAGCTCGGTTATTTTCGTCTTGGTGGCGACTACGATCAGGTTCTCGCGGCCCACAGCGCGCAAGACTGCCGGTGAGAACTGCTGGTTGCCGCGACCAATGAGGTGCCCCTGACCACCGATGGCAGTGAGGATGATTTTTGCCGGCCCCTCGTGCTGCGCCAACGCCGCCTCGATATCCCGTGCGCTGACATCGCTTGCGATCAGTTCGCCGTCTTGCAACAGATCCACCCCCAGCAGGGTGCCATCGCAGCCCAGCTCATTCAGCACCGCCAAAGTGGTGGAACCGGGCCCGACCACGTAGAGGGTTTCCGGCTCGATATCCTCGACCACCTCGGCGGCGATATCGGCCACCGCCAACTCTTCCACTTCGCGACCGGCATTTTTCACCGCCTGCACAAAGTGACCCTCTTCCGGCACCAACAGTTCCCCGTAGTAGCGGGTACTTACCCTCCCCTCACGGAAAGATTTCTCATCGATATCCCGCACCTCATGCTCGCGCAGGTCCACCAGCTCGCCCGCGAGCAGGCGCCGCAGGACCTCCCCTGCCGCCCCGGGGGAA
Organism: Microbulbifer aggregans; assembly: GCF_001750105.1. NCBI lineage: Bacteria > Pseudomonadati > Pseudomonadota > Gammaproteobacteria > Cellvibrionales > Microbulbiferaceae > Microbulbifer > Microbulbifer aggregans. The sequence goes on along the minus strand of NZ_CP014143.1, from coordinate 2,437,402 downwards.
ATTGCAAAACAGGCGGAGTGCATTTTTACTCCGGCGGGGATGCCCAGTACCGGAAACTCGGGGCCGAGTGCATTGACCATATTGCGGGCGGTGCCGTCACCACCGACAAACACGATCAGGTCGGCACCGGCAGCGCGGATCACACTGGCTGCGCGCTCGGTGTCCGCAGGGGTCGACGGATTGCTTTCCGCTTCTCCGACGACGGTTACAGCAAAGCCGGCGGCACGAGCCACGTCTTCACCCATGTTGCCGCCGAAGCAGAGAACCTCCACCCGATCCTGAAAATCACGCAGCGCCTCGAGGGCAACGCTTGCACGCTGTTGCGCACGGGGTTCAATGCCCGACTCCAACGCTCTGCGCACGGTCTCGACACCGTCACTGCCCTTGAGCCCTGCCGGGCCACCGATACCGGCCCATGGATTGATGATCAGACCGAGTTTCTTCAGTTCCACTTGAGCCCCAGTATTTCCAGTTGCCGGCGGGATTCGGCGGCGAGGTCACCACCCTCGCCGCGGTAATGAGAAAACTCCAGACGACGCGGGTATTCCCGCCGCAGACGATCAAACCCCTGAGCGAGGTTCAACTCTGCGTTGGCCGCCGCGCGGAGGCGACGATCATCGCCCCGGGGGTCGTACATCTGCAGCAGCAAATCTGCCATCGTGGCAAATTCGCCATCCGAGTCCTTTGCAGCAGCAGATGGGATCAGAGAATGAATCTGTCCCTGGAAGGCGCTGTCAGCGACGACCGGGGGCAAACCCAGCGCATTGGAGAGCGCCTCACGCACCATCCGTGTTCCGGCGAGTTTGCCGTCGTGACTGTAACCGGCAATATGTGGCGTGCCGATATCCACCCTGGATAACAGCGCCGTATCGATATCCGGCTCATTCTCCCAGACATCCAGCACCGTAGTCAGCGGCTTGCCACTTTCGAGGAGCGCCAGCAATGCACTGTTGTCCACCACCGCACCGCGGCCGGCGCTGATCAGTACTGCGCCGTCTTTCATACCGGCAAGGCGCTCGGCATCAATCATATGCAGGCTGGGATGGGGACCACCCTTCACCAGCGGCGCGTGCAGACAGACCACATCCTGGGACATCACCTCGTCCAGGTCAGCGGCATCCGGGTTCTCGGGAAGCCAGGGATCGTACACCCGGCACTCGATGCCCAGCCCGTGCAGCCGCTGCTGCAGCGAGCCGCCGACATTGCCGCAACCGACGATGCCAAAGCGCTGCCCGCGCCAGTCGCGCCCCAATGCTGCAAGCGCACAGAAAACGTATTCGACCACTGAATTGGCATTACAGCCGGGTGCCGCACTCCAGGGTATCCCCTGCCTGTCGAGCCACTGTGTGTCCAGGTGATCCGTGCCGATGGTGCAGCTGCCGACGAACCCCACCGGGGTACCCTCGAGCAGCTCGCGGTTAACCGGCGTCACCGAGCGTACCAGCAGAACATCCGCGTCCAGCAGCTGCTCCCGCGACATCGTGCGACCGGGCAACCGGCGGACGCTGCCCAGGTCGCCAAAGTAGTGTTCAACCGCCGGGATATTCTCGTCGGCCACAATCCTGATCTTGCCTTCTCTCACGCTCCCTCCGCCGGTTGTTCGATTCGCGCCGCAAATGTTCGTTCGATTTTAGACTTGAGCCCACCGATGCCGAATTCATCGGCGAGAGCCTGCGCCATCCCCAAGTCCGGTGCAGCCCATCGCAATGCTTCAGGCTCGACACCGAGCGGCACAGTTTCCTCGAGACTGGCAAGCCTTTTAGCCAGCAGGATCTGCTCTGCGTGCTCTTCAAGCTTGCGGGCAAGCCCCTTTGCCCCACGAATTGCCAAATCTGCCACGGTAGCAGGGTGCGCCAGCAGGGCTTCCACCGAATCAAAATGCTGCAGCAGTGCCGCGGCGGTCTTGGGCCCAACCCCGGGAACACCGGGGATGTCATCGCTACTGTCACCCACCAGGGCAAGAAAGTCGGCAATCTGACGCGGTGCTACACCAAAACGGGCACGTACCCCCTCGCCGTCGGTATGGCGATCTGCGGCGAAATCCCAAAGGGAAACCGCACCCCGATCGAGCAGCTGGCCTAGATCCTTGTCCCGGCTGATGACCACGGGCCGACAGTCACGCAAGAGTCGAGTCAGGGTTGCCAGGATGTCATCGGCCTCAAACCGCTCACTGGCAAAACTGGCGATACCCAACGCTTCCGCCATAGCGCGACAGGCGGCCAACTGAAACGCCAGGGCTTCATCGGGGAAAGCGCGGCTGCATTTGTAGTCCGGGTAGAGCTCGTTGCGAAAACAACTACCAAGCGACTCATCAAAGGCGCAGGCAATGTGGGATGGGCGCCTGCGCAACAGGTCCAGCAGGAAGTTGGTGAAGCCGTAGACCGCCTCGGTAGGGTAGCCGCTGCGGCTCTCCCAGTTGGGTGGCAGGGCAAAGTAATAGCGGAAGATATAGACCGAGGCATCCACCAGGAAAGGGGTTGTCCTATACGGGGTAGGGCCATTGTGCACTGCTGGCTCTTTACCCGTCATGACAGGTCCGCCAGCTGATAGAGTCGCTCACTGAGTGGCTGTGGCCGACCGAACTCCACTGCCAGGGCGCTGGCGAACTTCCCGGCACGATCCGGCAGGCCCTGCCGGCAATAGGTCTGCACCTGCTCGAAGATAGCGGCCTTGAAGGCATCGCTCGGCCCCAGGCCCTGCGCCAGGTTGTCGGCGCTGACGCGAAAGCGGAGGCCGCAGGCCCGGGAGAAGATCCACTCCATGGCCTGGGGCTTCACCTCTACCTGTTCGAACAGCTGCTGCTGCGCCTCCGTGCGACCATCCGGGGCATACCAGTACCCGTAGTCCGGCTGTTGGCGCCGCGCGGCGCCGGCCACACACCAGTGGGCGGCCTCGTGCAGGGCACTGGCCGGATAGTCCAGAGTGAATTCGACCCGGTGATAGGAATACTCCTCCCCTGCAGGCCGGTAGAATGGCTCCGGGTGGCCGCCGCACAGCCGCGTATCCAGGCCCTCACGAGCGGAAAAGCAGCGATCGAACACGGCACAGATCCTGTCTGCAATCTCGATTTCAGTCGCCAATTCAGCGGCACTGGACAGGCTTGGCAAGAGAGACTCCGGGGCTAATAGCGGTTCTTTCACAAGGGCGGAAGGCGCGAACTATAACAATGGCCCCCGGGAGTGCAACCAAGGGCGCTGTCACCCGATACCCAACTACAGGACATTGTCCCCAAATGCGGCAAAATCCCGTGTTGTATTTCGGGGGGGCAACATATACCTTTAGACACAGGGACGCCGGAAAAGGGCCCCTGCCCTGCAACCCGGTTCCCCCAGGGGGGAATAAGCAGCACAACGCCCTCCTGCACCACAACCGGCCCTGCAAGGAGGTGCTCCATGACCGACCACCGCTACAGCAATGTGGTTGACCTCTTCACCGGCGAGCCAATCGAAACTTCAGCGAGCAGACGCTTTATCCGCCTGTCGCCGGAGCTAGACGGCTTGGAAATGCTCTACTCCAATAGCTCCAGCGGAACCGATCTCTACAGCCTTAAAGTGCTGTGCTGGGGCCTGCGTGCCAATGGCGAGGTTGTAGGACTCGTCCCCTGGCTCAACTCCATCGTCCCCTGCCCCGAAATCAAGGATCCTCTCGACGGGCGTTTTGAGGGGTACTACGACCCGGGCATCGAGGAAATTTTCCAAGAGCCACCCATCCACAAAATCGTCGAGCTGGAGACTGCGGCAGAATACTTCGAGTACGAGAGCAGCAAGGCCGATGAGGTGCTGCAGGAAATTCCCGACACCATTGGTACCCATGCGGTATTTATGGACGAGGGCCGGGAGAACCTGACTCTGACCGAGGTGGTGAGCTGGCGGCTCCATGCCAGCGGCGAGATCCACGGTATGCTGATCGACCACGACCATGTGGAAACGACACCGGTACTACCTGGAGACCTTTGCCTGTATCCGGCCCAGGAGGCGCGGGAATTCCGCTACTTCTTCCAGCACCATATTGCCAACAAGATAAAGTCAGAGGACCCGGAGGCACTCGCAGCCATCGCGGCGCTGGTTACCGCTCCCTGACGCCTCAACGCCAACGACATCAACTGTAGCGGGCGGGGTAGATCCCCGCCCGCATCAAAGCTTTCAGGCTTCTGCCTTCCTGATCCAGTAGACGAACTCGCTCTCTTCCTCTCGGTGATCCACCAGTTCATAGCCGAGAAACTGGCAGAACTTGGGGACGTCCCGCTGGGTCGAGGGATCTGTAGCGAGCATCTGCAGCACTTCACCCGGCGCGACTTTGCGCACTGCCGCGTGTAACATCATGACGGGTTCCGGGCACAGCAGGCCGCGGGCATCGAGGGTGTGTTCTGATTTCATGGGGCTATTTTCGGGCAATTGCCTTAAATCGTCACCTGCAAATTTCCCGGATTCCGCGGCCAAATTGCCCCTCACCGGGCCGACACTCCGCGCTAGAATCTGGTCATTAGGTGACTGAAGAGTAAAAGATGATTTACGTTTTGATCGAGCGGGAAATCGCTCCCGACATGCAGTCCAACTACGAGCAGGCGGCGCGCAAGTTACTGAACCACGCCTACCGCACCGTGGGCTTCATCGAAGGGCAGACCTACACCGCCAAGGAAAACCCGCTGCGCCGCTTTACCCTGTCCAAATGGCAGTCAGACCTGCACTGGGAGCACTGGTATACCAGTGAAGAGCGCCGCGGACAGATGGCCCTGCTGAAACCCATGCTCAAAGAAGACGAGCGTATCACGATCCTCGAAGCTGCTTCTGAATAAACTCAGCGACATGCTTTGCGGCTGCCTGCCAGTGGCCCTCGAGGGTAAAACCACTGGCCTTGCGGGGCTTGAAATCGTGATCGCCATCTTCCAGCCAGACCACTGAGATACTCTCCGACAGACCGTAGCCGGCAACTTCCTCGGCATTTCCCAGTGGGTCTCTTGTGCCCTGCACGACCAGCGCCGGACACTGGAGATCCGCCAGGTGCTCCGTACGCAGCCGCTCCGGCTTGCCTCGCGGATGAAAGGGGTAACCGAGGCAGACCAGCCCATACAATTGCCCAGCCGCAAAACGCGCATCCGCCAACAGGCTGGCAACCCGCCCTCCCATGGACTTTCCACCGATAAACAACGGCAACCCATCCTCCTGCGAGAGCCAGTGATCGATCTGCGCTGCGAATGCTTTCTGGAGCTGGGGCATGGGGTTCGGGGGACGGCGCTTGCCGGACTGCCGCCGCTCCTGCATATAGGGAAACTCGAAGCGAACCACTTCGATACCCTGCGCCGAGACAGTCCCGGCGAGCGCCGACATAAAATCGCTGTCCATCGGCGCACCGGCCCCATGGGCAAAAAGGAAGCGAGCCCGGGGCTCACCCGTGGGGCGATCGACCAGCCATTCACTCATGACCGGCCAGGTCCTCTGCCAGTACCAGGTTGACGGACTCCTCCCCCGGCTCAAACCAGATCACGACCTCGCCGGACTGGAGCTGGCGGCGCAGGCTGGCGACCTTGTCACTAAGGCTCACTTCCCGCTCGCCATAGTCAGTGCCGTCCCGGGTGGCATACTCCTCAAGCAGGTTCTGCAGGGTATCGGGATCGAGTTGATGATGGGGAATTCGCATCGGGTACTGCTCTGGGTGGCCGTTGGTCAGAAACCGTCATTCTAACCGCAGGCCACCCCGGACTCATCCCTCTCAGTCGGCGCTGGCCGCATCGGCCGGCTTGCGGAAGCGCAGGGTCATGCGGTCGCTTTCACCAATAGCGAGATACTTGTCCTTGTCCTCCTCACCCAGACGCAGGGAGGGCGGCAGGGTCCAGACACCCTTGGGATGATCTGCGGTGTCTTGCGGGTTGGCATTGATCTCGCTGGTTTCTTCCAGCTCAAAGCCCGCCTGCTGAGCCAACTCGATAACATGCTCCTGGGTGACATAGCCGCTCTTGACCATATCTTCCCGGCTGGTACCGGGCTTCGCACGATGCTCAACAACACCGAGAACGCCACCGGGCTTCAGTGCCGCATAAAAGGATTTGAAGGCATTCTCTTCATTACCCTGATTCATCCAGTTGTGCACGTTGCGGAAGGTGACGACCACATCCGCGCTGCCAGCTGGTGCGATTTCACTGCCCGCGGCGGGGTCAAACTCGGTCAGGATTACCTTGCCGTAGCTTTCCTGGTCCGCGGCCAGCTTTTCCTTGAATGCTTTCAGGGAGCGCTGGTAATAGTTCGATTCACTATCCGCCGGGAAATGAGCTGCGTAAAAGGTTCCCTCTTCCTTCAGGTAGGGAGCGAGAATTTCGGTGTACCAGCCGCCGCCGGGGGCAATTTCCACAACGGTCATATCCGGTTCAACGCCGATGAAGCTGAGGGTCTCAGCCGGATTGCGGAATTTATCCCGCTGTGCAAACTTCTCCGTGCGGTGATCCCCTGCAATCACGGCCTCGAGCATATCGACACTAGAGCCTGCCTGATCAGCCTTCCCTGATGCGGCCTCGCTGCCAGTTTCAACAGCAGAATCAGTCGCATTGCTCTCCATGGAGTCCTGCGCCTGTGTGTCCTCCACCGCAGGCGCCTGCACATCGGTGTTTTCTTTTTCGCTACAACCGGCAGCGGCCAGCACCAGCGCTACAGATGCCAGACCCATTGTTACGTTTTTCAGCTTCATAATACCCCCCTCCTGAGAGTTGTTGGTTATTGATCCAGTTTCGATTCTACGCTGTCAATTTTATCCTGAAGAGACTGCGAGCGATCTGTACGAGTTCCCAACTTGAGCGTAGTGCTGATGCGCGGAGCACCAAGTGCGTGAACCCGCTCGTGACACTGCTTGATCGCCGCCATTACCTCATCCCATTCGCCTTCGATATTGGTACCGTAGGCATGCATGTGATGAGTGAGCCCGGCTTCACACAGTACCCGCTGGCACTCAGCAATATACTCTCCTACCGACACCCCCACGCCCATGGGGATCACACATAGATCTGCGTGTACTTTCATACGCTCCTGTCCGTCATTCAAGTTACGCCCCTGTGCCACACAATTTTCAATGCCTCCACGGACGTCAGGATTACGACAACTTGCCTAAGTTACTTCCTGCTCCATCGACCGGATCATTCTCCCCGGCGACATTAAGTTGTTATCAGGAGCGTCAGCAGTGGCTACAATGCAGTGCAGTGTAAACCTGTTCTGCAGCAAAGGAATATCACATGCAACAGCACCTCGTTATCTCACTGATCAGCGACGACAAGCCCGGCGTGGTGGAGAAACTCTCCGCCGTGGTTGCAGAGAACGGCGGCAACTGGGAGGACAGTCGCATGGCGCACTTTGCAGGCAAGTTTGCCGGCATTCTGCGCGTCAGTGTCGCGGGCGAGAACGCCCAGGGATTGAAGGACGGGTTGAGTGCGCTCGCCTCGCAGGGCTACCGGTTGCAGGTCGAGGATGCCAGTGCGGTGGCGGCGGGCAAACTGCAGACCGTCAAACTGAAGCTGATCGGCAACGATCGGCCCGGTATCGTACGGGAGATTTCCCGCGCCCTCGCAGCCCGCGAGCTCAACCTGGAGCAACTGGATACGGGTTACGACAGCACACCCTGGAGCGGCGAGCCCCTCTTCACTGCCAACTGTACCATCAGCGTGTCAGAGAACATGGACCTGGAGGGACTCCAGGAAGAGCTGGATGCCATCGCCGACGAGCTGGGCGTGGAGATCGACTGCGAGGAAATCGCTTCCACCACCTAACTGTGGAATAATCCGCGCCGCATACAGCAGGCGCTCCGGCGCCTCCAACTGAAGACGACCCGACCGGGCAATCCTGCGGACGGCATGTTCAAAATCGTACTCTACCAACCGGAAATCGCGCCCAACACCGGCAATATCATCCGCCTGTGTGCCAATACCGGCGCGGAGCTGCACCTGATCGAACCCCTGGGGTTCGCGATGGATGACAAGCGCCTGCGGAGGGCCGGCCTCGACTATGCCGAGTACAGCCCGGTCAAGCGGCACCGGGACTGGGCCGCCTTTGTCGAGACGGAGCAACCCCAACGGGTACTGGCCCTGTCCACCCGCGGCACGCGCAGCCATGCCGCCGTTACCTACCATCCCGGAGACGCGATTGTCTTCGGCCCGGAAACCCGCGGACTGCCCCAGGAATTTCTCGACCTGCTCGGCGAGGAACATACCCTGCGCATTCCGATGCGCCCGGACAGCCGTAGCATGAACCTGTCCAATGCGGTGGCCGTGGTCGTCTATGAAGCCTGGCGCCAGCTGGACTTTGCCGGCGCCAAGCCCCAGTAACCCCAGAAGAATTACCAGTTACCTAAACCTATGCTCGCACCCATCGGACTCTTTTACGGTTCCAGCACTTGCTATACCGAGATGGCAGCGGAAAAGATCCGCGATCGTATCGGCCAGGAGTGGATCGACCTCCACAATGTGGCGGAAGACGATATCGCCCTGGCACAGCAATACGATTTCCTCATTTTCGGTATCCCTACCTGGGATTACGGAGAGCTTCAGGAGGACTGGGAGAACATCTGGGATCAGCTGGCCGAGCTGGACCTGTCCGGCAAGACAGTGGCGCTGTACGGGCTCGGAGACCAGGAGGGTTACCCGCAGTGGTTCCAGGACGCCCTCGGTTACCTGCACGCCCAGCTCGTCAGCCTGGGCGCCCGCGCCGTCGGTTACTGGCCCGCGGAGGGCTATGAGTTCGAGGCCTCCAAAGGGCTCACCGAGGATGGCAGCCAGTTTGTGGGCCTGGCCCTCGATGAGGAAAACGAGTTCGACCTCAGTGACGAGCGCCTGGACCGCTGGTGCGAACAGGTAATGCGCGAATTTGGCCTGCGGGAATAGCGAACCGAGCAGATGGGCAGCGAACACCCCCATGCGGATATCCACTGGCGCGAAGACGGACAACCGCTTTCCCGCGCCTTTGATGATGTCTACTTCTCTCGCGAATCCGGCCTCGAAGAAACGCGCTTCGTCTTCCTGAAACAGAACCACCTGGCAGAGCGCTGGGCGACACTGAAGGCCGGAGACACTTTCAACATTGGCGAAACGGGCTTCGGTACCGGGCTCAATTTTCTCGCCGCCTGGCAACTCTGGCTGCAGGCGGCACCGACCGATGCATACCTGCACTTCATCTCAGTCGAGAAATATCCCTTGCGCCGGCCTGACCTGTCCCGCGCGCTGAGTCTCTGGCCCGAGCTCGGGCCACTGGCTGAGGAACTTGAACAGGCTTATCCACCCCTGCTTGCTGCCGGCGTCCACAGACTGCGGTTCGGCCCTGTTTCGCTGACGCTGGTGATCGGCGAGGCCAGCGAGGGCTTCGCCGCCCTCCGGCTCGGCGACGATGCACTGGATCGCCGGGTGGACGCCTGGTTCCTGGACGGCTTTGCACCCGCCAAGAATCCCGCCATGTGGAGTGAAGCGCTGTTTCACAACATCGCGGCGCTGAGCCGTCGTGAAGCCACCTTCGCCACCTTTACCTGCGCCGGCCTGGTTAAACGTGGCCTGAAAGATGCGGGCTTCGCGCTGGAGAAAGTGCCCGGATTCGGGCGCAAGCGGGAAATGCTGCGCGGAAGACTGGCTGCGCCGGAAGCGTCGGCTGTAACTGCCACCCCCTGGCATCTTCCCCGACACCCAGTATCCGCGCCAAGGGGCAGCACCATCGCAGTAATCGGCGCTGGCATCGCCGGGGCCACTGCCGCTCGCGCGCTGGCAGAGTGCGGCTACCAGGTTAACGTGTTTGAGCGCGGCAGCGCGCCGGGCAGCGGCGGTTCCGGCAATGAGCAGGGCATCCTGTACGCGAAACTTTCCCACCGCCCGGGTCCGAACGGCGACTTCAACCTGCACGCACTGCTGTTCGCCCAACGCTACTATCCAAAACTTTGCCCCGAGTGCTTCCATACCAGCGGACTGCTGCAACTGGCCCAGGGAGAGAAAGAGCAGGAGCTGCAAGCACAGTTGCAGCAGTGGCTCGCGACCCGTGATGCCAGTGAACTGGCCCGGCCCGTGGATGCTGCCCAGGCCTCGGAACTGGCCGGCATTGCCCTGCCTTACGCGGGTATATTCTTCCCCCGGGCGGGCTGGCTGGAGCCGGCCAATGTGTGCGCGGCGCTGCTCCGGCACCCAAACATTCAGCTGCATTGCCAAACCGCCATCGAGCAGCTCAGCCAACAACAGCAAGGCTGGCAACTGAGCACTTCCGGGGCAGAGCAATACAGCGCGGACGCGGTGGTGATCTGCTGCGCCCATCAGACGCCGGGTTTCCCCCAGACGGAAGAATTGCCATTGCGGCCAATCCGCGGCCAGGTCTCCATTGCCCGGGCCACGGAACGTTCTGCCGGACTGCGGGTGGCACTCTGTGGTGACGGCTACGTGGCGCCCCCTTCCCATGGACAACAGAGCTTTGGCGCCACCTTCAAGCTGAAGGAGACCGGAGCAGATATCCGGGAAGTGGAGCACAAGGAAAACCTGGAGACACTGGCACAGGTCATGCCGGAGGCGGCACAAGACTTCGCCGTCCAGTCACTGTCCGGTCGCGCCGCCGTGCGTGCCGCCACACCGGACTACCTGCCCATGGCTGGCCCGGTGCCGGACTGGGATTCGCTGAACAGCACCTACAGCTTCCTGCGCCGCAACCGCAAGGCGCTCATTCCCGAGCGGTGCCACTACCCACCGGGCCTGTTTTCCCTCGCGGGTCTGGGTTCCCGCGGGTTCACTTACGCCCCGCTGGCCGCTGAAGTGCTGGCCAGCTGGATCAGTGGCCAGCCAATGCCAGTTTCAGAAGAGTTGGTGCGGGCACTGCACCCTGCGCGCTTCGCCATTCGCGATCTGGGCAAGAACCGCCAGCGTTAACACCGGCAGTGTCAGTTCACCGCGGCCTCTTCCGGGGGATGAACCAACAGCCGTCCGCTGCCACTGCCACAGGCCACGATGGATTTCATCGCCGCCTCGACGGTCACATGGGGCAGTATTTCCACGCAATCTTCGGTGACGTGGTAGACGAAGCCTGAGGTGGGCACCGGGGCGGTGGGCACGTACACGGTGAAGTCGCCGTTATCGTGCCGCGAGGTCACGATCGCGGTGACAGACAGAGGGTTGTTGGCACCGAGTATGCGAACCCGGGCCACCGGCCCGGACAGGACCCCCTCCCCCGCGCCACCGCCAATAAACTGGAGTACGAGATCCTTGATGGTGTTGTACCCCGGCGCCAGTCGGCCGAGCCAGTGATCCAGATGGCGGTGCAACCAGCGGCCGACACTGGTTTTCACCAGCAATCCGATCAGGAAGCAGGCCCCCAGTATCAGGGCTATCACCGCCAGTCTGGCAACGGTATTCTTGAAACCGGTCTGGGCCTCGAACCAGTGCACTGCCGGCGCAACCAGTTCGCTGACCTGGCCAAACAGCCACTGGAACAGCAGAATGAAAATGGCGATGGGCAGCACCACCGCCAGTCCCCCGAGCAGGGTCAAGGTCACGAATGTTTTTACTCTGGTCATAAAGCCTGAAATGCCTGATTTGGAATTCTGTCGCCGCGCCCGCATCGCGATCGCCACACTGGTTCTCGCCCTCCCCACCCTTGCGGCTGCCGGATCCGTTCCGACGATCGCTTACGACCTGATTGAGCAGCGCAATCGCCCCGGTGACCACTTCACCCAGGGGCTCTTCTTCGATGGCGAGCGCTGGTGGGAGAGCAGCGGCCTGTTCGGTCGCTCCTGGTTGGCCGAGTATACCGACCCAACCACCCGCCCCGTAAGGCGCAAATGGCTGGCAGCAGACCGTTTTGCCGAGGGACTGACGGTGCTGGGAGACAGGATCTACCTGCTGACCTACAAGGCCGGCGAGTTACAGCTCTACCGGCGGGAAAACATGACACCGCTCGGCAGGCGCTATTACGCCGGAGAGGGATGGGGGCTGACCAGCGATGGTGAGCACCTGATCATGAGCAATGGCAGTGATATTCTCACCTTCCGCGACCCGGATACCTTTGCCATTCAACGTGAGCTCAAGGTACATGGCGGCGGTGAAAGGTGGTTGCTGCTGAACGAACTGGAGTATGCCCACGGGCTCGTCTGGGCCAATATCTGGCAGGACAAGCGCATCGCCGCCATTGATCCCCAGAGCGGCGAAGTGCGCGGTGTTATCGATCTGCAGGGGCTGGAGCCGGGTTCAACTCACCCTGATGTGGTCGCCAACGGCATCGCCTGGGATCGCGCGCGCAACGGCCTCTGGATCACGGGCAAATTCTGGCCCCGTCTCTACCTGATACGCCCCGATGGATTCGGGTTCGATGAGCCCGAGGAAAGCGCCACGGCCGATCAGCCGCGGTAGAAGTCCACAACCGTGAGCAGGCCACCCACGCGGATGCGATCCAGTGCAGGGCCCTCGATGTAGAGTGTGAAACCGCGGCGCCGCTGCTCCAGAGTCACCCCCGGCTCTCCGGATTGGCCGGAATAGAGCATGGCATTCTTGCCGTCATCTCCGCGCCACTGTACCCCTTCAACCTCCTGCATGCCTGGCAGATCCAGGGTCACCCTGTTGAGGTTTTCCGGCAGCCGGTCCAATACCAGTCGGGCAATACCACTCGATGTGGCCACCGAATAGGCCAGCTGGTTTTCCGGGGCGGGCTGCCAGCCCAGGTGTGTATCGGCGCGGTCGGACTGCAGAAGGTTGTGCGGGGTACCGGTCGCGCATCCTGCGAGACCAATCACCAGCAGCCACGACATCATCCTTATCAGAGCACACATAGCCTTATCCTTGTCTATGTCTGTGGTGGCTGGATTATAGACGCAATGGCCGCCATCTGTTCTGTAGCGATAGAAAAGAGGCGCCGGAATTGCCCTGACTGGTCACCATTCCTACCTCGCCAGCGCCCCGCTGAAAAGCGGGAGCAGGTATACTCCCCCGCCATGAGTTCCCCACAATCCATCCTCGAACATACCTTTGGCTACACCCGGTTTCGCGACCCTCAGCGCGAGGTGATCGATACCCTGATGGACGGCCAGGACGCCCTGGTACTGATGCCTACCGGCGGCGGCAAATCCCTCTGCTACCAGATACCGGCGCTCGCCCGTGAAGGCTGCGGCGTAGTGATCTCCCCACTGATTGCCCTGATGCAGGACCAGGTAGAGGCGCTCTGCGCCGCGGGGGTCCGCGCAGCCTTCCTGAACTCGTCAGTGCCACCGGAACAGGCCCAGCAAATTGAGGCCGCATTGCAGGCCGGTGAGCTGGACCTGCTCTATATGGCCCCGGAGAGACTGCTGCAACCCCGCACACTGGCGATGTTACAGCGGGTTCAGATCTCCCTGTTCGCCATCGACGAGGCCCACTGTGTGTCCCATTGGGGCCACGACTTCCGTGCCGACTACCTGCAGCTCAACTGCCTGCACGAACAATTCCCCACGGTTCCGCGGATTGCCCTGACCGCCACAGCGGACCGCCGCACCCGGGCAGAGATCGCCCAGCGGCTGGACCTGGCCGAAGCGCGCCATTTCGTCAGCAGTTTCGATCGCCCGAATATCCGCTACCGAATCGCCCAGAAGGATAACCCCCGCCGCCAGCTCCTGGACTTTATCCGCGCCGAGCACAGGGACGACTCGGGGATCGTCTATTGCCTTTCCCGCAGCAAGGTCGAGAGCACTGCAGACTGGCTGGTACAGCAAGGCTTTACCGCCCTGCCCTACCACGCTGGCCTGCCCGCAGACCTGCGCGCGGAACACCAGCGGCGCTTCCTGCGCGAAGATGGCGTGATCGTGGTAGCAACCATCGCCTTCGGCATGGGGATCGACAAGCCGGACGTCCGCTTTGTCGCCCACCTGGATCTTCCAAAAAGCATCGAGGCCTACTACCAGGAAACCGGCCGGGCCGGACGGGATGGCGAGCCGGCTACCGCGTTATTGCTCTATGGGCTGGAAGATGTGGTCAAGCTGGGACAGATGGCAGCCAATTCCGACGGCAGCGAGGAGCACCGGCGCCAGGAACGGAACCGCCTCAATGCCATGCTGGGGCTTTGTGAAATTACCAGCTGTCGCCGCCAGGCACTGCTCAGCTACTTTGCTGAGGAGCTGCAGGAACCCTGCGGCAACTGCGATACCTGCCAGGAGCCGCCACAAACCTGGGACGGCAGCGAGGCGGCCACCAAGCTGCTCTCCTGTGTCTACCGCACCGGACAGCGTTTCGGAGCTGCGCACGTCATCGATGTGCTGCGGGGAAGCACCAGTGAAAAAGTGCTCAAGTTTGGCCATGACGAGCTGTCGACTTACGGCATTGGCACTGAACTGAGTGCCGCCGAGTGGCGCGCTGTCGTGCGCCAATTGGTGGTGCGCGGCTACCTTGAGGTCAACAGCGAAGCGTTTGGTGCCCTGCAGCTGACCGAGGCCTGCCGGCCACTGCTGCGCGGGGAGGAAAAGATCGAGCTGCGCAAGCTGCCTACCCCCACTAGACGATCAGCTGCCAGCGGTTCGCGAGCCGCTGCCGATATCGCTCCAGCGGATGCTCCACTCTGGGAGGCTCTGCGGGCCTGTCGCAAGCAACTGGCGGACGAAAAAGGCGTGCCGCCCTACGTGGTATTCCACGACGCCACCCTGCGCGAAATGCTTGCCGCAAAGCCGCAGACAGAGGAAGCCCTGCTGTCCATCTCCGGTGTTGGTGACAGCAAGTTACAGCGGTTTGGAGATGCATTCCTCGCCGTGTTGCGAGACTTCCCGCCGCAGTAACCCACCCCGCGGGGAGCAGGGAAGCTCCGTGCCAGGCTTCGGGTGTCAAAGCAATCCAGCGAAAGTGCCTGCCCCATTCGGGATCAGGATCTCCGGATAGCGGGCGATACCAAACTGCCTTCTCCTATCCCCCAAACCAATACCAGTGATATTCCGTTGACGGACTATCTGCACCCTGGTTCGCGTGACGGCGATCGCCAGCCGGCCTACTATCTCAGTGATTACGGTTTTGTGCCGGCATCATAACCATCAGTCTGCAGAGTCAAAGGACGCGCCCGGCACTTTTGCCCGGCTTTTTATCGTAGCAATTCCATCATGGAAGCCCGCCGGCCCCCGGTGCCTGCGGAAAACTGGAGGGAGTCAACCATGCAAACCATCGGGCACCTGATCAACGGTGAACTTGTCACAGATGGAGAGCGATTCCAGGAAATCGTCAACCCGTCCACCAATGAGCTTGAGGCGCAAGTTTCCCTGGCCGACCGTGAGACCGTCGAGAAGGCCGTTGCTGCCGCAGCCGACGCCTACCCTGCCTGGCGCTCTGTGCCGCCAATCAAGCGCATGCGCATCATGTTTCGCCTGAAGGACCTGCTGGAAGAGCATGCGGACAAGATCTGCGCACTGCTTACCCGCGAGCATGGCAAGGTATTGAACGACGCCATGGGTGAGCTCCAGCGCGGCATCGAAAACGTCGAATACGTCTGTGCACTGCCCGAACTGCTCAAGGGTGAGCACAGCCGCGATGTGGGTCCCGCTATCGACTCCTGGAGCGAATTCCAGCCTCTGGGTGTCTGCGCGGGAATCACTCCGTTCAATTTCCCGGCCATGGTGCCCCTGTGGATGTGGCCGATGGCCGTGGCCTGCGGCAATACGTTTGTGCTGAAACCCTCCGAGCGCGATCCCAGCGCTGCCCTGTACATCGCGCAGCTGGGTCTGGAGGCCGGGATTCCCCCAGGGGTCCTCAACGTGGTCAACGGCGACAAGGAAGCCGTGGATACCCTGCTTACCGACAGGCGGGTCCAGGCCATTAGCTTCGTGGGATCGACACCGGTTGCTGAATATATCTACACCACCGGCACCGCCTCCGGGAAACGGGTACAGGCCTTTGGCGGTGCCAAGAACCACGCCCTCGTCATGCCCGATGCCGATCTGGATAACGCCGCCAGCGCACTGATGGGCGCCGCTTACGGCTCCTGCGGTGAGCGCTGCATGGCCATCTCGGTGGTGGTTGCTGTGGGCGATGCCACAGCCGATGCGTTGGTCGAAAAACTCAAGGCGCAAATCGCTGGACTGAAAGTGGGTGACGGCCGCGACAACACCAATGACATGGGCCCACTGGTCACCCGCCCCCACCTGGAAAAAGTCACCGGTTACATCGCCAAAGGCGTGGAAGAAGGTGCTGAGCTGGTGATTGATGGCCGGGGATTGAAAGTGAAGGGCTTCGAAAGTGGCAACTACCTGGGTGCCTGCCTGTTCGATAAGGTGAAGCCGGGCATGGTGATTCATTCCGAGGAAATCTTCGGGCCGGTGCTCTGTATCATGCGCGCCGACACCATGCAGGAAGCCATGCAGATTATCGATGACCATGAGTACGGTAACGGCACCTGTATTTTTACCCGTGATGGTGAAGCTGCACGTTACTTTGCGGACAATATCAAGATTGGCATGGTCGGCATCAATGTGCCTCTGCCGGTTCCGGTGGCCTACCACAGCTTTGGCGGCTGGAAACACTCCCTGTTTGGCGACCTGCACGCCTACGGGCCGGACTCGGTGCGCTTCTACACCAAGCGCAAGACCATCACCCAGCGCTGGCCCGCGAGCGACCTCCGCGAAGGGGCCCAGTTTTCATTCCCCAGCAATCGATAGGGGGCGGGCCTTTTGAGAGAGTAAGGGGCAACACCCAAAGCGCTTTCTACAGACATGAAAAAAGGCGCCGAAGCGCCTTTTTCCCCATCCTTGGAAGTGCGGGCAATCAGAACTTGTAGCCCACACCGACAGTCCATACCCAGGGCTCCGGGTCAAACTCGGATCTGACCGAGTTGTAGAAAGTCCGGATTTCCTGCGGGTCATCCTGGGTCAATCCTTCGACCGCGTAGTTGAGCTGGGCATCAAGCTCGGTATCGTCATAGCGCACGGCGGCATTCACCAACCAGTTGCTCTCACGACCAAGGATGATGTCGACACCCACCTGGCCAGTCCAACCCCAGCTATCGTTAATGCTGAAGCGGGCTGGGCCAATGGCATCGGCGTTATCCGCCAGATACTCGTTGATGACCTCGCTGGTGTTGACGCTGTCGAAGTCCGTGTAGACAGCACCGAAGCCAACATAGGGCTGGATCCAGGATTCCTTACAGACCGGGAACCAGTTCACCGTCAGCAACTGGGTGGTTCTGTCGAGATCCTTGTTGTCCAACTTACGACGAAGGATTTCCTCTCCGTCCTCGATAAAGCGGACATCGTGGCTATGGCCAGCCTCACCGTCATACTGGTACTCGATACCGAAGTGATCGATCGGCATGACCATGGCACTGAACTGCCAGGACCACTCGGAATCCAGGTCGTACCGCAACCCGGTGAACTCGGGGAAGATATCCGGGTTCCGCAGGTTAACCGAGGTGTCATCCGGGTCCACATAGGCACCACCCAAGCGGAACACAACAGTGCCTGCTTCATAGATGGGGGCCGGGCCCGAGGGCATCGGTGGCGCGTAACCCGAGGGTCCCGCCAGTGCCTGCTGCGCTCCAACCATGGCGGATACAGCAAGGGCCAGAGGTGTCAGAATGCGCGTCATTTTCATAGGTGATACTCCATTGATATTCGGCAAATTGAACAGCAATTAACCCAATCACCTTCAGCATAGACACGAAAAAAAACAGCTGTAGAAAAAACACCCAACTTCACTGCCCCATCGTGGAACTTTTGCGTAGTAATGGCACCCATTCTTCTTTTTTGGCGCGCCATTTATTTTTTTGTCGTTGTTTTTGTTTATTAATTCAGCTGACAGACAGGAAAAAAAGGCACCTAATTCATTAAAAATCGAGGCTGAGCTGTCAGCCAAGTACCGATTTGCCACCAATATTTTCAACTTGAAGCGCAATTTCCCAAGTCAGATCCACGCGCGCTCGCAGCTAAGAATTGAAGTTGGGCGGGGAGACCTGCCGGAGCGAAGAGGAGAGAAGAGGAGAGAAGAGGAGAGAAGAAACATCGTCTGGACGACGATAGATAAGCCAGCTTTGGCGTCAGACGGGAAACCGTTCAAGGCCAGTTTGCCGCGGGAAGATCGAGCCTCCCCGCGGCAAAGACAAGAAGAAAAGAGAAAGGGTCAGGACTTCTTCTCACCACCCAGGCACTGCGGGCTTTCCGGCGCCTGCCCCTGCCACTCTTCCGGACTGAAGATATGCAAAGCCAGGGCATGAACGGGGCCCGCCATTTCCTCGGCCAGCACGCCATACACTTTTTGATGGCGCTGCACTTTACGCAGCTGATCGAACTGCTCGGAAACCAGCACCACACGAAAGTGCATCTCAGAACCCGCCGGTACATTATGTAGATGGCTCTCACACTGCACATCGATGTGTACCGGAGCAAACTCCGCCACGAGTTTTTCCTCAATCTGTTTTGCAAGGCTCATGCTGCTATCTCACGCTACTTCTTTGATCTGGGAAATGGCCCGGGCGCAGTGCCCGGCTTGATCGGGAAATGCATCGTCACGCGGTCTCGGAGGCTGCAGAGCGCTTGCGCGCAGCTACGATTGTCTCGTAAGCCACGGTCACGCTCTTCATCTGATCCTCTGCATGGCGCAGGAACTCGTCGGGCAGCCCCTTGGAGGCGATCTTGTCCGGGTGGAACTCTGCAGCCTTGCGACGGTAGGCCAGCTTCAGCTCCCGATCACTCACGTCCGGTGCACAGCCCAGCACCGCGTAGTGCTGCTCCAGGCTGACCGCGGAACTGGCGCCACGATTGCCAAACTCGCCGGCCATCGCAGAGAAGATGGATTCATGCAGGCCCAGGTAAGCGGGGATCCGGCGCAGGATCTCCTCCTCCGCACGGTGCAGCTGCCCGTCTGCATGGGCAACGGCGAACAAGAGGCGGTATACGACCTCACGCATCGCCTGGTTGCGCACCAGCTGCCGGTATTGCTTGGCGTAGTCGTAAATGCTGTAGGAGTCGGTTTTGGCGTTCTGGAAGATGCGGATCGCTTCGGCGCGCTCCTCCTCACCGAGGCGCAGGTTGTTCTTGATGAAATCGTCAATCAGATCGACTTCTGCCTTCGACACCTGCCCGTCGGCCTTGGCCATCTTGGCCAGCATGGAGAACAGCGTGACAATAAACACCGCCTGCGCGCCATCTCGATTGAGCTTGGCGGTAGCACCGACATTGCGCAGCCCCGAACCAAACGAACTACCGATCCAGGCGCCGAGCGCCGCGCCGATAGGGCCACCAAACACCATGCCGATACCGGCGCCAATCCCCGCTCCCAACCAGGACATTACCTCTCCTTCGGGCGGCCGCTGGCGCCCCAGTGAACAAAAAACGCGCCCATCATACCACGGCTACGTCAGCCCACTGATACCCGGTCGACCAGCAGGTCAGCGCCCAACAGCTACTGCTGAACGCAGGCAATAAAAAAGCGGGCCGAAGCCCGCTCTTTACACGTTTAGATTGCAGGATCAGCCTGTCATCGCCCGCACCATGGTGATCATCACACCGGCGGCAACGGCAGAGCCGATCACCCCCGCCACGTTGGGGCCCATGGCGTGCATCAACAGGAAGTTGTGCGGATTGGCCTCGAGTCCCAGCTTGTTGGAGACCCGCGCCGCCATCGGCACTGCCGAAACACCAGCAGAGCCAATCAGCGGGTTGACCTTGTGCTTGCTCACAAGGTTCAGGAGCTTGGCCATCAGCACGCCAGCGGCTGTACCGATTGCAAATGCAATTATACCCAGCGCCAGAATGCCCAGCGTCTTGGGGTCCAGAAACTTGTCTGCCGCCAGCTTCGAGCCCACAGACAGCCCGAGGAAGATGGTGGTGATATTGATCAGTGCGTTCTGTGCCGTGTCTGACAGGCGGGAAACCACCCCGCACTCGCGCATCAGGTTACCGAAGCAGAACATACCGAGCAGCGGTGCCGCATCCGGCAGGAACAATGCCACCAGAATCAGTAGCAGCAAGGGAAAGGTGATTTTCTCGCGCTTGGTGACATGGCGCAGCTGCACCATTTCAATACGTCGCTCTTCCGGGGTGGTGAGAGCGCGCATAATCGGCGGCTGAATCAGCGGCACCAGCGCCATATAGGAATAGGCGGCGACGGCAATGGCACCGAGCAGGTCTGGCGCCAGCAGGCTGGAAACATAAATCGCCGTGGGGCCATCCGCACCGCCAATGATACCGATCGCCGCGGCATCGGCGATGGAGAAATCCATGATCCCTGCTGCCGACAGTCCTACCGCCCCAAGGACCGTGGCAAAAATTCCGAACTGGGCCGCGGCGCCGAGAAACAGGGTACGCGGGTTGGCAAGCAGCGGACCGAAATCCGTCATGGCGCCGACGCCCATGAAAATCACCAGCGGTGCAACGCCGGAGGCGATGGCCACGCTATAGAAGTTGTACAGCATGCCGTTGTTGTAGCCGGCATCCTGCGCCAGCACAGCGGCCTGCGTCTGCACGGAGGCCGGGGCATTGCCGAGTGCCTCTTTCATGGCCGTGGTAGAAGCCAGATTTTCCAGCCCCAACAACTGGGCCAACTGCAGCAGCACGCCACTGTCTCCGGCCACAACGGCAGTCTCAGCCGCTGACAGGGCCAGGTGGGCGCCGGGAATATTGGCCAGGATACCGCCGAAGCCGATCGGCACCAGCAGCAGGGGTTCAAAGTTCTTGCGGATGGCCAGGAACAGCAGCCCCAGGCACACCAGAATCATAACGAACTGGCCCGACGCCATTTGATAGGCGCCGGAGGACAGCCAGAGATTTAACAGATTATCCACGAGCGACTCCTTTCAAGGCCTTCACGCGATCGACAGCAGGGCATCGCCCACCGCCACGGAGTCGCCCTCTTTGACCGACACAGTAGTGACGCTGCCGGCACGGGGCGCGCTCACCGCGGTTTCCATTTTCATGGCCTCCAGCACCACGATCGTCTGCCCCTCGGCGACCTGGTCACCAGGCTTGACCAGCACCTTGAATATGTTCCCGGCCAGAGGCGCCGAGACGGGCTCACCGCCACTGGCAGCAGCCGGAGCAGCGCCGGCTGCCGGGGCAGCGGATGCCGCCGCCATATTGGTCACATCACCGCCATCGTTGACGGTTACGCTGTAGGTCTTGCCTTCAACAGTGACGGTATACACCCCCTCGCCCCTGTCATTGGTGACGGCGTGCTCGGCCGCACCCGTGGGGACCGGCTCGAAGGCATCCGGATTATCGCGGTTCTTGAGGAACTTGAGGCCAATCTGCGGAAAGAGCGCATAGGTGAGTACATCGTCGATCTGGCGCTCACCCTCTTCCAGGTCGATATCTTCGGCACCGGCTTTTTCCCGCAATCCTTCGCTGAGTTTATCGAGTTCCGGGGACAGTAAATCGGCCGGGCGACAGGTCACCGGTTGGGCGCCCTCAAGAACACGAGTCTGTAGCTCTTTATTCACCTCTGCGGGCGTAGCACCATACTCGCCCTTCAGTACCGCGGCGGTTTCCTTGGAGATCGACTTGTAGCGCTCGCCAGTAAGGACATTCAATACCGCCTGGGTACCGACGATCTGGGAGGTGGGCGTCACCAGCGGAATGAAGCCGAGGTCCTCGCGCACGCGCGGAATCTCCTCCAGCACCTCGTCGAGGCGATCCGCGGCGCCCTGCTCGCGCAACTGGTTTTCCATATTGGTCAACATGCCGCCGGGAACCTGCGCCACCAGGATGCGAGAGTCGACTCCACGCAGCGAGCCCTCGAACTTCGCATACTTCTTGCGCACCTCGCGGAAATACGCCGCGATTTCCTCCAGCAGGTGAATATCCAGCCCGGTGTCGCGGTCAGTGCCCTCGAGAATGGCCACCAGGGTCTCGGTCGGACTGTGACCGTAGGTCATGGACATGGAGGAAATGGCGGTATCCACATTGTCGATACCGGCCTCGATGCATTTGAGCGCGGTAGCGGTGGAGAGACCGGTCGTGGCGTGACACTGCATGTGGATAGGAATATCCACGGCCTCCTTCAGGCGCGTAACCAGCTCATAGCCCTCGTAGGGGCGCAGCAGTCCGGCCATGTCCTTGATGGCAATAGAGTCCGCGCCCATATCCTCGAGCTGCCGCCCCAGATCCACCCAGAGATCCATGGTGTGGACCGGGCTGACGGTGTAGGAAATGGTCCCCTGGGCATGCTTGCCCTGCTGTTTTACCGCGCGCAGTGCAGTCTGCAGGTTGCGCATATCATTCATGGCGTCGAAGACGCGGAATACGTCAATGCCGTTCTCCGCTGCGCGCTCGACAAATTTTTCCACTACGTCATCCGCGTAGTGACGGTAACCGAGAATATTCTGGCCACGGAACAGCATCTGCTGCGGCGTGTTGGGCATCGCCTTTTTCAGCTCGCGAATACGCTCCCAGGGATCCTCACCCAGATAGCGAATACAGGCATCAAAAGTGGCACCGCCCCAGGACTCGAGGGACCAGAAACCCACCTTGTCGAGCTTTTCCGCGATCGGGAGCATATCGTCCAGTCGCATGCGGGTTGCCAGAAGTGACTGATGTGCGTCGCGCAAGACCACATCGGTAATTCCCAATGGTTTTTTTACCTCGGTCATGGGTCATCTCTCTCGGTAATTATTCTGAAAGGCTGCGTTGCTTACGGTTGCCCGTCGGAAGTTCTTTATTTATTTCGTTTGCGATGCTGATCAATAGCCGCTTTGGCGATAGCGCGCAGGCGCGCTTCGTCACCCAGCCCACTGGGGCGTGCGGAGGGAACGGGTTCCGTCTCTGGGAAATTGCGAACTATGATGCGGGACATGATGCCGGTGCCGATGACCAGCAGGAGCAGAAAAGAAAAAACAACACCCATACCGAAAAGCGTGATGTCCAATCCCTGTTGTAGTAGCGTCTCTTGCACTATTTTCCCCTATATCCGCAAAAGCGGCCGCTATTATCGTTACAACAACCTTTTAAAATCAAACACTTATTAGTTTCAGGCGCAACGATAAACGACCATTACAAATAGAATTATTACCGCCGAAACCAATTTCAAATCCGATGATGAAGGATATTACGGCGGAGCCACGGCAAGTGTTAAAATAGACGCCTGAAAAGCTTTATCCCGCAATTGCCATCCCGAACTCTTATGACCCGTGAGACACAAAATCCGCCACCCCGCATCTACCAGGCACCCATGGAGGGCGTCATCGACCACCATGTGCGGGCACTACTGTCCGGCATTGGCGGCATCGATATCTGTGTCACCGAGTTTGTGCGGGTCACCCATACCCGCTTACCGCGACGCGTCTTCAACAGACTCTGCCCGGAACTCGAGAATGGCGCAGTGACACCCTCTGGCACCCCGGTTCGGCTGCAGCTGCTGGGCGGAAACCCGGAATCGATGGCGGAAAATGCCGCCCGTGCAGTGGCTGCGGGGGCCAAGGCCATCGACCTCAACTTCGGCTGCCCGGCCAAATCCGTCAACAACAGCGATGGCGGCGCCTGCCTGCTGCAGAGCCCACACCGGGTTGAAGCCATTGTCGGGGCCGTACGCGGGGCCGTGCCGGACACCATTCCTGTCACCGCCAAGATCCGCCTCGGCTACCAGGATCGCTGCAGCTACATGGACAATGCCCGTGCGGCTGAGCACGGCGGCGCCAGTGAACTCGCCGTGCACGCCCGCTCCAAGGTGGATGGCTATCGCCCCCCAGCCTACTGGGAGTATGTCGGTGAGATCCGCGAGGCATTGTCGATCCCCGTCATTGCCAATGGGGACATCTGGACTGTGGAGGACTTCCGGCGCTGCAGGGAGGTCACCGGCTGTGAAGCCTTCATGTTCGGTCGCAGCCTGCTCGCACGCCCCGACCTGCCTCTGCAGATCAGGGCATTCTGTGCCGGCGAAGCTTACACCCCCATGCCGTGGCAGCAGGTCGTTTCAGTGCTTTGGAATTACTACTGCACCACCCGCGAGGAGTATCCGGCAAAGTACCTGGGTAATCGCATCAAGCAGTGGCTCGCTTACCTGAAAATCGGTTACCCCGAAGCGCAGCTCTTCTTCGAGGAGATCAAGCGCCACCGGGAGGCAGAGCCGATTGAGGCCGCATTCGCGCGACAGACGTCTGCAGAGGCAGCCACCGTCGCAGCCTGAGCAACAGCCTAAACACAACCGCCCTCCCTCCCGAATCAGGTCGAGGCCGCCTTCTATACTGCACCGGCAATAAAACTCACTCCCGAAGAACGAGCTGCCTGCCATGCCGATGCACAACAGCGAAATCGCCGATCGCTTCGATCGGCTGGCCGACCTCCTGGAGATCGAGGGCGCCAATCCCTTCCGGGTACGCGCCTATCGCAATGCCGCGCGTACCATTCGTGGCTACCCCCGCAGCATGGCTGACCTGCTCGCCGATGATGTCGACCTTACCGAGCTACCGGATATCGGCGACGACCTCGCCAAAAAAATCCAAATATTGGTGACCAGTGGTGAGCTCCCTCTGCTGGAGGAAGTGGAAGCGCGCACGCCACCGGCCCTCAGCGAGCTGATGAAAATACAGGGACTGGGTGCGAAACGGGTCAAAGCACTGCATGAGGCCCTGGGCATCGACAGTCTCGAGGAACTGCGGGAAGCGGTAGAAAATGGCAAGGTGCAAGAAGTGGAGGGCTTCGGGGAAAAAAGCGAAGAAAAGATCCGCCGGCGCCTGAAAAAATTCTCCGGCAATGAGCAACGCACCAAACTGATCGAAGCCGAACAGATCTCCACGCCGCTGGTGGAATATCTAGAAAAAGCCAGAGGCGTAAAAGATATCGTCATCGCCGGCAGCTACCGGCGACGCAAGGAAACCGTCGGCGACCTGGACATCCTGGTCACTGCCAAAGCCGACAACAACGTGATGGAGCATTTCACCGGATACGATGAGGTCGCAGAGGTCGACTCCCAGGGCGAGACCCGCTCCACGGTGTATTTGCGATCCGGGATGCAGGTTGATCTGCGCCTGGTCCCGCAGGTCTGCTTCGGTTCTGCACAGCATTACTTTACCGGTTCCAAGGATCACAATATCGCCGTGCGCAAGCTGGGCATGGAACGGGGCTACAAGATCAATGAATACGGTGTGTTTGAGGGGGACAAGCGCATCGCTGGCCAGACAGAAAGCTCGGTCTATAAAGCCGTTGGCCTCCCCCTGATCGCCCCGGAATTGCGGGAAAATCATGGAGAGCTGGACGCCGCTCGGGACGGCCGGTTACCAGACCTGGTCACCCTGAAAGACCTGCGCGGTAATCTGCACACTCATACCAATGCTACCGACGGCCACGATACCCTGAGAGCCATGGCCAAAGCGGCCATGGAATTTGGCCTTGAGTACCTGGCCATCACCGACCATTCCAAACACCTCACGGTGGCCCACGGCCTGAATGAAAAGCGCCTGCGCAGGCAGCTGGAGGTAATCGACAAGCTGAACGATGAGTTCAGCGAGTTGCGGCTACTGAAATCCATAGAGGTCGATATCCTCGAGGACGGCAAACTGGACCTTCCCGACAGCGTACTCGCGGAGCTGGATTTCGTACTCTGCGCCGTACACCACAAATTCGATCTGACTCAGGAGAAACAGACCCGGCGCATCCTCCGTGCTATGGACAGCCCCCACTGCCATATCCTGGCCCACCCGAGCGGGCGCCTGATCAACCGGCGGGAGGCCTACGACATTGACCTGAAAATGATTCTGGAAGCCGCCGCCGAGCGGGGGTGTGCCGTTGAGCTCAATGCACAGCCGGAAAGGCTGGACCTCACTGACGAGGGCTGCCGCATGGCCCGCGACCTGGGCGTAAAGGTCTCGATTGCCGCCGATGCCCACAGCACCCGGGGCTTCGACTACCTGCGCTTCGGTGTAGACCAGGCCCGGCGCGGATGGCTGGAGCCGAGGGATGTCCTCAACACCCTGCCGCTAAAGGAGCTACTCCGTTTCTTCCGACGCTGAGCGCTCCGACGCGCTCCAAGGCCGCCCGGTGAGGCCCATCACGGGAAAAGCGACTATTTTAAAAATAGGGCTTGCAAAGCGCCGAAACCCACGGCAGAATGCGCGCCCTATCGAGGTCGAAGGCCCTCTCCGAGGAAGGCAGGAAAGCCCGGTAACTTGCGGATTTTTAAGGACTTTTTTCTCAAAGAGACTTAAAAAAAGAGTTGACTCCAGCAGGACAACTCACTATAGTTCGCAACCACAACGACGCGCTCGTAGCTCAGCTGGATAGAGTACCTGGCTACGAACCAGGCGGTCGGAGGTTCGAATCCTCCCGAGCGCGCCATACAAAGAAAGGCCCCTTCCGAAAGGATGGGGCCTTTTTTGTATAGCAAGGTCGGGCGGTGAACGAACCTCCCCAGGTTCGATCAACTCGCACCAGCGAGTTGAGACCGAGCGGCCCGCCGCGAGCCCGCAGGGGCGAAACACGCCAAGGCGTGTTTCGAGTCCATCCTCCCCCCACCGACACCACATCACCCCAGCAAAAGCATCCGAAAGGATGGGGCCTTTTTTGTATGACAAGGTAGGGCGGTGAACGAACCTCCTCAGGTTCGATCAACTAGCACCAGCAAAGTGAGACCAAGCCATCCCAAAGGGGCGGAACATGCCTGGCATGTTTCGAATCCATCCGCGCCAACACCACCATCACCAAATTGCCACCAGAACATCACTCGCGAGCAAAAAGGAATCTTCTGGATGATGAGAACCAGAGTGTGACCTGTCCAGTGCTCGTCGCTGCCTCACCAACAGAAACAGCAACGAGAAAAAAAGAGAAGCCACAAAGAGGACCCCGCCAGCTACGGCTCAGAGATAACTCATTAACCGGTTCAGAGTCTCAGCGGCCAGAGCATGGAAGACTCCGGGGGGACAGAGGGCGCGCAGAGATCAGTCCCAGCAGCCAGCTGGCGTCTTCGTGCCAGCAGGATAGACATACTGGATGGGATCGCAGTCAGTATCAGCAGCCTGGCTGCCAGTGGGGTCCGCGGTGATGGTGTAACCATTGCCACTGGCTGCAGTCACGGAGATATTGTAGAAGCCCTTCTCGCTAGCTGTACTGAAGTTCAAACTACTGCTAGCAGCATCTGTGCCGCAACTCTCCGCCCCGGCCAGCGTGCCGGCATAAAATCGACAGTTAGCGCGTAACTTCTCCTGTTCGAGCTGTAACCGCAACAGGGCGGCGGTAGCATCAGAGCGACGGGATTTCCTGACTGAATCCTGATAAGACGGAACCGCAATAGCAGCCAATATGGCCACAATTGCTACTGCGATCATTAGTTCAATCAGAGTGAAACCTTTACTATTCATTACCCAGCCCACGGCTACATTCTATTTTGAGCAAAGCTACCCCTACCCTCATCCTGGACAGTCGTTAACACGATCCTGAATATTGATATCCAGCTGATTGTAGCCAGTGATAGCCACCGCTACTGCATCCGCGCTGCCTGATCCATTTACAAGAGTTAGGCTGCCGCTAGGACTTGTACCAATAGCGGCACAAACAACACCATCACTCAGCAGGAAAGTCAGGGTCCCATCCCAGTCAACATCATAGGCACCGGTCACACATTCATAAGACAATCCCGAATTGCTGACACTACAGTGACCATCGGGAATTGAGACCGCAGACAGGACCTTGTTCTGATCGACGGTTGTAACCCTGCCACTGATCAATGCGTAATTGTCGACGACGCAGTCAACGTTACTGACCACATCATCATCGGTCACAGCGGTAAGCGGCAGTGGGCTTGGCGAACATGAGAGCTTCAACTCATTTCCCTGTGCAGTTGTGTAGATCATCCCGTTCCAGCCAGCTCCCCAATCGTACACGTCACATTCAAAATTTGCCTGGTACTGACTGCCGCCTCCGGAGAACAAACCCAACAGGCAGTTACCTGGCCCATCGGAGGTGTTCACACTGATTGAAGCCAGCACCTCTTCGGAAAAGATCTGAGGGTCTTGCACCGAAACATCTACCAACCCGCTGAGAATATGACGCTCTACGGGTGGACTAGTGGGATCATAGGGACAGGTGGTGTCGTGACCATACTTATCGGGGTCATACGTATCGAGCATGCCATCATTCAAGCAAACAAAATCGTGAGGATTGCCCGTAAAGAGGTCACCCGGTATGCCATCAATATTGGCATCGCCCCGCACCATCACTGACTGAGAGATACAGTTTGCACCTTCAGTGCTTTCAGCGGACATCGCAGAAATAACGAAATCATGGGAATGATCATCTGTGTCTGGATCCGGCAGCACAATGCCATCAGCAATACCGTATGAGGTATAGATGTATCCACTGTCGGTTGTAAGAGGAGTTCCGTCGCTGTCTTTTCCATAAATCATCCCGCGGTACGCGCGGCGAACGGCAATTACAGGAGCTTCCCATTCATTTTGGGAAACAGGATCGCCCAGGCAAACCTTATCCCTCTGCTTGATCCCACCCGCCAGTAAGATTCCAACATTGCCGTGCCAGCCACCACCGAGATAACAGGTGTAATGAAAGTAGGTATAGTCGCCTTCTGCGGTTAAAAGATCACTGGAATTCGCACCATCCAGCGTCTGGGCCTCGCCAGCTGAGTCCAAATAATAACGGGTACAGAAAGCAGCATCGGATGCCTGCAAATGAATATCTTCGGGGTCAAGCGATTTCTGCGTCCCGTTATCGATATAGACCTTCCCCCTAATTTGAACAAAATTTTCACAGGTTCCGCCCGCTGTACTACAGGCATCCTCCAGGGTCAGTACGATCTTATCCCCGGAAACAAGGTTTCGGTCCCCGTCGGCGATGTACATCTTTGTACCATCATTATTTGGCGTGGTCTCCGCACCGTCAGGCAGGGTACCCTCACCTAACTTGGCTCGCCCAGTTGGTGACGGAACGAGCGGCCCCTCCTGAACCACCGCGAGAGAGGCCGGTGCACCCGGCGAGTTATATGCCAACTCAGTATCTAGTAAGACGCTCTCGGTCTCTCCCCTGGCATTCTCCCATACGACGTTTACTGTGACGGTCCTGAGCTCTCCTTTGGCCGCGACTGTCTCCGTTCTACGGAAAGTCGCGTTGACACCATCAATTGATTGCACATTGGCATTCACTGCAATTGGATAGAGGGCATTGAACTCTGCCAGCGTATTGGCTACGTGCATATAGTTGCGCATGTCCTCCAGGCGCCCCTGCGCAATCGCCAATGCCTCTGCCCGGGCTTTATTGGTGGCGCTGATTCCCAAGAAATCACCCTGCATCCTTCCCAGGGCCAGCACACCAATCGCCAATACAAACATTGCAATCAAGACTTCTATTAAGCCAACACCCCTTGACTTTTTTAAGGATAAAAGCGCCGGTTTTGCATCAATCATTAGACTTTTCCATTTGACCACACACCGTCACTAGAAATCTTTCCAGGTTCCCGCCACGCCAAACCGATTTCCGGCATTGATCAAGTCTGCCAAGACATCGGAATTGTAAAAAACATCCATACTGCCACCCGCGTCACTGGACAGGTCTCCAGCAATGACTATTGATCCGACTACTGACATATTGCCCGTAATACTTGCATTGCCGGTAACAAACACCAGACCATGAAAGTTTGGCGTTCCTTCAAAAGAGGCATTACCGTCAATGATCAGTATCGATGGCTCAGTATCGGCAGGGCTGCACAGATTATTGCCGTTGACCGAAACTGTGCAGCCGACAGATGTGTTATTGGTGAAAGTTACATCCCCATCTACCCAAATTACCTCATGGGTCGCAAGCTGGACATCATCATTGGCACTGTCAGGAGAAGACTCTAATGTCACCAAACCAGAGTTACGGTAAGCATCCGGGGTCATGCCAAAGAAATTCTGAAACATCTCGGAAGGTGTAAGATTACCAAGGCTGGTATCGTTCTCGAGCACGTCCAGACCGACACTCAGCTTGTTGGATGAAGA
This sequence comes from Microbulbifer aggregans, assembly GCF_001750105.1. Classification (NCBI taxonomy): domain Bacteria; kingdom Pseudomonadati; phylum Pseudomonadota; class Gammaproteobacteria; order Cellvibrionales; family Microbulbiferaceae; genus Microbulbifer; species Microbulbifer aggregans. Next base: position 2,407,568 of record NZ_CP014143.1, on the reverse strand, counting down.
GATCGTCGTACAGGTCATTGGCGTATCCATGCACAGCGGATAACCAGCATCCCCCATATCGGGAACCTCGGTAGCTGTCGCATTATTTGAGCCCAAATCGACCTCGCCACCACTCCAGATCGTGCTGTGCCCCTCCTGATTGTGTACGGTTGCTGAGCCGTTAATGATAACCGTACCTTTTGCAATCATCGGGTTTGACGGGTCATTGGGAAGTGGATCGGTAACACCCAGACGCTGGCTGACAACATGAGTGGCCGACCAATCATCACTGAAGCCCGTGGCAGTCACCACAATCTGGCCACCATTATCGGCGGTAGCCACCTCCACACTTCCTGAGCCAATAGCTGCTGTATTGCTGTCTCCCAGACCGTCGTTATCTGTATCGAAGACTGGGTCAATCACTTGATTATCATCACGGTCGGGCCCTTTACCCAGATAGGCGAGCGCTTCCGCGAGGCCTGCTTCTGCAGCCTCAAAGGCTTGTCTGGAGCGACCATCATTATTCGAGAGCACCTGCTCCTGGCGAACAAACTCAAATGTGGTCAGCGTCACTATTGCTGTGAGCGCCAAAATAAGCACTGAAAATATCAGCGTAGCGACCCCCCTCTGCCCCGTCAGGGATGCAAAGTTGCGTTGGGCACTGTACATTACCTTCTCCTCACCAGGTCGTTTCTCACTCTGACCAGCTGATTCACAGAAACCCTGACATCAGTGTCACTTGCCAGTACACCCTCGATGCTTATGGATATTTGGCGCGTCTCAACTGTGAGGTCCCCACTAGCAGGGATTGTGTCGTAACAATCATACTCCCTCACATCATCTACTCCGCTATCTCCGCCATTGTCCAGCCCATCAGGCTCACGGGCATTCAGGCAGGTCGAGGGCGCAATGGCATCACGGGTGTCAAAAGTAAGGCTGGTAATTCTGACCAGGTTGCCATCTGTTACCGGCTCCCATCGATCCCCGGCATTACTACAGAGGTCATGACGGGGATTCGTATTAACGCCACTCAAGCGCATTTCCACAACGCCATTATTCAGCCTGAATCCAAACAAGTTTTCATTGTCCAGCAGCCCACTTTCGTTCGAGTCATAGGCATAAAGAATGCACTGACCGGAAGAGCCAACTCCGCTTGGATCCGCCGTAGAAGGTCTGACCGCCAGCGCAGTGACATCGAAGGTATTGAACGGATTCTGTGTGGGGTCTGATGCGGCATCGCGCCAATAACCTGCGCGACGGATATCCTGCACCATTATGCTCATGAGAGTGGTCAATTCCTGGTTGAGACGACTGGCTGAAATCGATGCACCACTATTGACAACGGTGCTCACATAAACAGTCGAGGCCGCCCCAAGCACGATAAGTCCGATGGTCAGGGAGATCATCAATTCAATCAGGGAGAAGCCGCGGTGGTGGGTCATTCTCATGTCAGCAGTCCGAGTCGTTGCCTGGGGCCCCATCCGTATAACCAATCAAACTTCCATCCGGAGAACAGATCCTTACCTGCCCCAACAAACCAACCTTGATCATCAGTTGTCGGCCACTATTTGACCGAAGCAGGACTTCGCCGGTACTGACGTTGCCGGAAATCTCTCTTGCGGTGCCTCGGAGGGGTTCGAAGATGATTTTGCTTCCATTGGTAAAGCCGCGCAGCGTCATCTCGACACCCGCATGCTCTGCACTGGTAAAACGCATGAGGACTTTATCCGCGACATCTACGACGCCATCAATACCATCTACAGCGCCGTCACCGTCGTCGACAGCCACAGTGCAAGCATCACTCTGCGAGGCATCTGTCTCAGCGGTATTACAGGTACCTGAGTTTGTGTCGGTGAGGCCATATGCCCAGGTGGTACTTCCATCGGCCGAAAAATTGACTCCGACTTCCGCTTTGCGGCTGATTGCTTCAGAGCGAGCTCTCTGTATACGGGAATAGGTCTGCTCAGCAGCGCTTTTCAGCTCCTGAGTTTCGAAAAAGCTTCTCAGACTTGGCACGCCAATGGTCAATAGGATGGAAGCGATCGCGATTGCAATCATCAGCTCAAGGAGGGTGAAACCACCATCGGGAGTTTTATCGGCTTTATGACCCACAGTAACTTATTCCTATTATCTGTCTTAACGGGCAATTCGCTCTACTAGTCGCTCAAATCTCCTTTTCTGACCACCGATAAACCGCATTCCATGTTTATTTCATATCTACTGGGTCTACCTACCGGTGTCCCACGGCGGAATGAAGGAACAGGTTATTATTTAACCAACAGCTCGATCCGTTTATTTGATCTGTTGCAAAGGAAAAGCGTCTATTGCCCCGTCCAAATCTAGACCAAGATGGCTGAGCTACAAGAATGATGGCGCCTTCGCCCCCCTCATCCGAGAAATGCATTTTGAGATGCGGATATTCGCGGTATGAAAATGGAAAATCTCTGACGAGGAACAGAAGTTGTGTTTGGGAGGGCAGCAGGTATTTAACCTGAGTCAATATGGCTTCAACTCCGTCTCGCTCTAATCAACGACAACAATTACAATCTCACCATGTGTAGCCTCTTCGACACAGATGATCACGCCGGTATCGAGCGCTTTCTCGAGCAAGTCGGCGCCCGGCATCGGGAACGTATGCGATATGGGAAGCGTCACCGTCCCACCTCTCGGATCAGCATCGTTACCACTCGCCATGGAGAGCCGGAGGTAGAGGACGCCATCTGGCATCTGTACTTGCAGAAGGATGGAGAGGACTACCGTCCTCACAAGAAATACTGGTCCATCAACAGTAACTGGCGCAAATTGCCCCAGCGACCGGAATACCGCCACAGCCGTTGCCTGATTCCTGCTACCGCCTGGGTGGAGAGCCAGCACGGAAAACACCCGGTGGAGTTCGGCTTTGGCTTGCCTTTTTTTTTCTGCGGACTCTATAAACCCTGGGATGATGGCCAGTTACTCAGTTGTTCCATCATTACCCTGCCCGCCCACGAGCACACAGCCCGCTATCACGAAAAAAGCTTTCCCATGATCGCCCCGGCAAGCCGTGAGTTCTGTCGTCGCTGGCTGAGCGATACCCCGGACACCTCGGTGTTCGAACCCTATCTCATACCGCGGATACAATACGCAGGTAAACCTCTTACGGTGGCACCACTGAAGCAGGCAACCTCCACTGAATACATCGCTGCCCCGGAGAAGATCGAAGACCCCGCAGATTCCGGCAAGTGAGAGCACGGCGCCGAGTCACGTGAAGAAGTTGCAAGGGAGGACGCCATAATGACCACTTTTCTCGCTATCGTGGCAGTGGCAGTGCTGATCTGGGTGGTGCCCTACCTCTGGCGGCAGTCGCGTTTCCGTTATCTGCGGTCCCGCCCCCTAAACCAGACACAGAGAACACTAATCGCCCGCGCCCTGCCCCTCTACCGCCATCTTCCCCTTCCCCTGCAGAAAGAGCTGCAAAGCAACATCAGCCTTTTCATTCAGGACAAGGAATTTGTCGGCTGCGAGGGCCTTACGATGACGGAAGAAATCCGTGTGAGTATTGCTACCTTCGCGGCATTGTTACTTCTGCGGCGCGAGCACCAGTGCTACCCGGATCTGCGCACCGTGCTCGTTTACCCGGGCACCTATGTAGCCCGGGAAACGCATATAGATGGCTACATAGAAACTACCAGTGACAGCGCCCGGGAGGGAGAAGCACATTACCTGGGGCCAGTGGTCATTTCCTGGTCAGACTTGCAGCAGGACATGCAGCACCCGGAACATGGGCGCAACGTGGCGCTACACGAGTTCGCGCACAAGCTGGATGAAGAGGATGGTGCCTTTGACGGCCGTCCCGTATTCAGCGGCCACGGGCAGGGCCGTAACTGGGCTGCGGTGCTCGGCAAAGAGTACCGACGGCTCCAGGAAATCAGCGCCGGCCTATCTGAAGATGAGGAAGTACCGAGTGTGCTGGATCTTTACGGCGCTGTGTCTCCAGCGGAATTCTTTGCCGTTGCCACTGAGGCATTTTTCGTCAGGCCCCACGAACTCCAGCGGTATCACAGCGATCTATACGATGAATTCCGAGGCTTCTATCAATTGGACCCGGCTGAATTACTGCCTGAAAATCTGCGGGTGAATTGATTGAGCGGATAATCGCCGTATCACTGACCAAAGGGTGATAAACCCGCTCAGCATGGTCCCGCAACAGTTTTTTCAGGCCGCGCCTCACCGGTAGTGAGGACAGGAGCGGGAAAAAGTCCGCCCCGATGGCGATAAGCTCACCCGGCTCGCCGAGACATACCGGTACCGTCAGTCTGTCTCGCTGACTTTCCTGCAACAGCCGCACCAGAGTCTCTGAACAGAGTTGGGGAAGGTCAGCGGGGATGACAGCGATCACATCCAGATCGGGCTCGCTGTTAAGCAGCGCTGTGGCTCCCGCAGTGATACTGGCACCGATCCCAACCGGCCAGGCCGGCGCGTGTGTTGCAATCACTCCGCGCTGATTAAGCAGGTGTTCGATCAGTGGATCACGGGCACGAATGACCACCCGAAGGGTTGACCCGGAGAAATCAGCCAGCGCCTGCTGAACCCGTTCCAGTGTGGCCAACAGCATCGGCTTTCCGTCAATAGTGGCGAGTCGTTTATCTCCACGAAAACGCCTGGAGAAGCCCCCAGCCAGAACAACAACACCGAATCTCATCGGGTGATCACTCCCAGTGTCCGCCACTACCGGAACCATTCCCGGTTCCAGCCATGAAGATTAATAGTCTCTCTTCCACTGCAGCTCCACACTGCCGGCACCACTTTCACTCTCATCAGCAGACTTGAACTGCAGATTCAGATTACGACGCAACTCGATCTGCATTTTCGCCTCCCAGGGGTTGAGGGGGTCGGTGCTGCGCTGCAGCTCAATATAGATACGGTTGGTGATGTACTTACCGAGGCTAAGCGCATACTGGTCACCCTCATCGGTTTCCTCGGACTGCACATCCAGGGTGTCCACCCCCAGCAGCTCGCGGGTCTTGGCGACCGGGTCAAAGGCTGCCGCCCCGCCTCCCTGCAGGGTCCGCACGACGCTCACCAGACGCACGGCCTGCAGTGGCGAGATATCCGCCAGCTGCTTCCCGAACAGCAACTGTGCGAAGATCTCGTCCTGTGCGGCCGCCGGGGTAGAACTGAATGTGATGTCGATATCGTCACCGCTACCGGAGATTTCCGCGATAATTTCACCATCGGTATATTGGTGACGCCCCTTCACGTAAACCGCAGCGACATTATTCTCGAACTGAATCTGCCCCTCCTGAAGTTCGAAGCGCTTACCCAGCAAATCAAAATTACCGCGCACGATGCGCAGTGCTCCCGCAGCCCGGGGCTTGGCCGCAGTGCCTTCCACTGCCACTGTGCCCACCAGCTCTGAATCGAGGCCTAAACCACGGACGTAGGATTGCTGGTCCAGCACCACCTGTACTGCCAGCGCAATACTGTCCAGGAACGGGCGGGATTTTTCCACCGGCGGCCCGTCCACCTCTACCTCGACCACATCAATTTCAGGCACACTGCTGCCAATCATCTGCTCAATCTGAACGGTGAGTGGGCGCAGGGTCAGTGAGCCCTCCAGCAGGGATGCTTCCGTGGTGCCGGTCAGCGCCAGGTTACCGGAGATGGCGCCGCGCACAGCGGGAGTATTGAGTAACTGGGCCTTCTCGGCACGCAGGCGAAAATCGAGTTCCGGCGCGCTCTCTGCCGCAAATCGCACCTCGCCGCCGAGATTGATGCTGCCCCGTTCACCGTCCTCGGCCCGCGCCCGCTCGATCACCCAGCGCTCGGGGGTCAGGCGTGCGAGAAAGTCGATACGGCGAAGGCGGGTATTGGTCGGCCGGTGCTCATAAGATCCATCCTGCAGCTCAATTCCGCCCTCCAGTTCCGGTTCTGCGAGGGTTCCATCGGCATCCAGACTAAAGTTAAGCTGCCCGCGTAAAGCGTGAATATCGGGGTCAATGAAGGCCGCCACCACGGACAAGTCTGCAGTGCCGCGGCTTTCCAACCTCAATGGCAGCGGTGGAGCTGGCTCGCCCTCGGCCCGCGGCGTTGTGAGTTGCTTCAACAGCGGGGTTACCTCAAGCACGGCATCCGCCTCCGCCGCCTGTCGCTCGCCGTGGCTGGCACCGAGGGAGAGCTCCAGATTGTCGCCCCGCGTCTGCCACTGCAGGGACAGGCCCAGGGGTTCACCACCGCCCCGTACATTCTCAGCCCGCTGACTGTTGATCACCAGCTCGCCGGCGAGCTCCGGATTGTCGGGGCTGCCGGAAGCCGTCGCCCACAGCTCGATGCTGCCGTTTTCACGGATATCCGCTGGCAGGTCCACTGGTAAATCCGCCAGGCGACCACGCCCGCGAAGATCTAGCTGGAGGGTCTTACTGTCAATGCTCCCCTCGGCAGAGAGCTGGTTCTCCGCAGCCCACACCAACTCGACCGCCGACAGCTGAAGGGCTCCGGAGGCATAGGCGATAGTGCCCTGCAAATGCCAGGGCTCACGCCGGAAAAGCCCGACGGCCAACAGGTTCAGGGTGCCCTCGGGCCTGGCAAAGGGACCAGTGAGTTCACCGTCCAGGCTTACCTCCCCCTCCAGAGAAGGCGGCAGTTCGACGCCCGCCAGCTGGGCCAGGGACACCGGGATATTGCGCCCCGAGACGGTGAGGTCCGCCCGCGCTTTGCGCGGTTCGACAATCCCATCCACTTCGAGCCAAGCCGAACCCGCACGCCCCAGTTGCTCCGATTCCGCCGCCAGCCCCGCCACGGCCTCGGGCGGATAGCCGCCTTTTATCGGCTCGTCATCGCGAAGGATCAGGGACTGTGGGCCGCGCAGGCTGAGCGGCTCGGCCAGGGTCGGCTCGCCGGCATAGAGCTCGAGCCGCATTCGATCAAGTTCGATCTTGTCCAGGTCACCAGCAGCCGCCCCCTCCAGCCGATAGCGATACTGGCGGTAACGACCAGAGGAAGTCAGGTCGCTGGTAATGCGCAGATTTTTCCAGGGGCCACTGACAACAGCGGAGGAGTCGAGGGTAATCACCAGCCCTTCGGTCGCAGAAAGTCCCAGCGCCTCCGATGGACTGAATTCCTGTGCAGCCACCTGCAGCTTCATATTCAGGGTCTGCCCATCGATATCGACCACACCAGTTGCGCCGAGGGAGAGGCCCTCGCCCTCCAGCTTCAACTGGGAAACTTTCACGGACTTGAGATCCCCTTCCACTGCCGCACTGAGTCGGGCAGTGAAAGCCTCATAGGCCGGGTTTGCCTGCAATTCGGCGGTAAACGCAGGGTTACTCCACGGGCCGGTCGCTTTGACTTTTAGCCGCTCGACATCGCCGGACAGCTGCGGTGGTAACGGTGCTGTTTCAGTAAATGCTGTCGCCAGTTCATTCAGCTCTGCCACCGTCATCCCAGCCAGGAGCCCCTCGAGATCGATGGTCTCGCGGCCAAGGTCAACTTGGCCGCTGGCTTCCAGCGCCGCATCGGCATATTCGAGATTCGCCGAGTGCACGGTCAGGACTTTTTCCTCCGTCTCCAGGCGCCCCTGCAATCGCAACGGCCGCTGGCGGAAGTGCGTACTCAGGTCAATCACGCCGGATACTTCCGGCAGCGCCAGGGGGCCGCGGACACTGAGGTCCGCAGACAGCCAACCGCCCTGTAAAACATCCTGCCACGGGCGGGAAATAGACAATGGCAGTTTTCGCAACTGTAGCTCGGCATCCACGCCTCCATCCCCGACGCTACCGGAGATGGAATGGCGGGTTTCATCCACCTCGAGCGTCAGTCCGGAAGAATCCACCTGCCAGGGTGACAGGGTAAGGTTCAAAGCACCATTCAACGCGAAACGGTGTTCGACCAGGGGCAGGCTCAGGGTGCCAATCTCCACCTGCCACTTGCCGGAGTCTTGCTCCCGCAAGTCAAACTTTGCTTCGGCATCCAGAGCCTGCGCCTCGGGCAGCTGCAGGAGCCGGCCGAGGAAACCCCGGGCATCCTCCGACAAGTCGAGTTCAACAGTGACGGCCCCGGATTCACGCTCACTGGCAGAGAGATCCAGGCGCAGCTGACTCCCGTCCACTTCGTACACTTGCAGATTGAGCCCCCCTGGCGTGTCGGGCCATTTCAGGGAGGCGCTGCCATCCACGCTGAATACCGGCAGCTCCTGCAGCCTTTCATCGAGCACGTGCAGGCGCCCGATATGGAGTTCGCTGATTCGCACTGTTGGGAGAGAGAGAGGTTCTGACGTTTGCGGTGGCTGGTCTTCGCTGACCAGTGTCTCAAGTAAACGTGTGAGCGTATCGTTATCAAGACGCAGCGTGTCTGCGCGCACATGCGCGATATCGATACGCCCGCGGATCAGGGCTGTCAGGTCGACAGCCACAGCAAGATTCTCCGCCTGGGTCAGGTTCTCCTGTTCAAAGTCGACCCGCAGACGCTCGAATTCCCAGCTTCCCAGCGCGGGGCTGGATAGCGCTCCGGTTTCAATGTCGAGCCCCTCCACCACCTCCTCGGCGGTCATCAATGCCATGCGGGTCAGGGCGATTCTTCCCGGCTCAGTACCCAGAAGAAACAGTACGGCCAGCAATACGACAAAGAAAAGGCTGAAAACCAGTGAACCCCGCCCGCTGAGTCCCTGCCAGAGACTGCGCAGCAGCACCCCCAGTGACTTCAGGTATCCGGAGAGCAGGGATCGGAGCGACTGCCACATATCAGAATGCCTGCCCCAGGCTCACGTACACCTGGAAGTCGTCGTCAAGATCATCGCGCTTGTCCAGCGGGAAGGCGACATCCAGCCGTAACGGTGCAAAGGAGGTAAAGTAACGGACACCAATACCCGCCCCCCAATACAGGTCTGAGAAGTTCGGACTCGGATCCGCATAGGCATTTCCGCCATCGACGAAAATCACACCGCCCCAGGTATCGGAAAAGCGCAAACGCCCCTCGAGTGAAATCTCACTCAACGCCCTGCCACCGATCGGATCACCCAGCTTGAAGGTGCCATCCGGCTCTTCGAGCAGCGGGCGGGGGCCCAGCGACTGGTAGGCATAGCCACGCACTGAGCCACCGCCACCAGCATAAAAGCGCTCGTCGGCGGGCAACTCGAAATTATTCAGCCCGGAAATTACCCCGGCTTTTACCCTGAGCGAAACTGTGGGTTCAAAACGCATGGCCTCCGCGGTCTTGTACCCCGTCAATACCGTGGTTGTTTTCAGGAAGCGGATATCGGTGTCTCCCACATCGATATACGGCTTGAGCTCCAGGGCTGCCGTGGCGCCACGGCGCGCATCAAGGATATTGTCGGTGGTGTCCAGCTTGAGACCGAGAGGAACAGACAGCAGCTGGTAGTTCTCGCTACCGGGTATGCCCTCTTCCTCTTCCCGACTGAATTTCAGTTCGCTGCCCACGCTGGCAGTGCGGTGCTTGCTCAGGGTGCGAAAGACGGTGGCGCCAACCGTCAGTGATTCAGCGGTGTAGGAATCCCGATCCTCATTGGAGAGCTCGATCTTGCTGGCAAGGTTCTGATCCTCACGCAGGAACTGCGGTATGGTGAGCTGGGCCTTGAGACTCTGCTGGACCGGGTTGACCTTGCTTTCTATTTCAATTTTTTCGCCGCGATGAAAGACATTGCGATGCTCCCAGCCGGCCGACACACCGGCGCCTTCACTGGAGTAATAACCGACACCAAGCCGGACGGTACGGTGACGGCGCTCCTTGACCACAAAGGTCACATCCACCTGGCCCGCATACGGCTCAGAGACCTGGCTGTTAATACTGGTGATCAGGTTAGTACGCAGTAACTTTAATCGGGCGGCATCGAGTTTCTGCCTGCTGAAGCAATCACCTGAAGAGACCGGCAGTTTGTCCCGCAGGAAATCCTCATCGATGGTGCTGAGGCCCTCGATTCTCACCTCGCCCACCGCAACCTCAGGGGCGGGAGCAACCCGGTACACCAACCTTGCACGGGCTTCGCTGCGGATGATCGTGGCCTGGTAGCTTACATCCACGGTCAGCAGGCAGGCATTCTGGTGAAGAAAGTCCTCTATCGCCTTGACCCCCGCCCGTACTTTTTCGGCCTCCAGGGGATCTCCCACGGACAGCGGAACACCGCTAAATCCCGGCCGAAGGCGCTCCGGCATGTTGATGGAAATGCTCTTGATCAGGTATAGAGGGCCGGGGTTTACCCGATAGGTGATTTTACCGTCGGAAACGGAGTGCCGAACGCTGGCATCATAGTAACCGCGGGAGCGCATGAGCTTTTGCAGGTTCCCTTGCTCATAACGGGCCACATCGCGGGGATCCTCATAGCTTTTGAGGACGGCATTTCCCTTGCGTAATTTTTTCAACTCATCGTCGAGCCACTCCTGCAGTTCACGATCCCCTTCGACCCGCACCTTGAAACCCGGCAACTGATCAAAAAAAGGGATGGCCTCCAGGCGCTGCGAGGGCAAGGCGAAGCACAGGGTGATCAGGAGAAAAGCGAAAATACGTCGCAAGGGATCCTTCCGCAGGTGCTGCTCTGATGATCGGCATCCAGGCCAGTTAACATTATGTGTGTTATCGCGCGACACGTGGCCCCGCCATAGGGAAGCCACTGCACTTTCTGTGACCCCGCCTGAGCCAGAAAGTGCGCGGGCCGGCCGCGCTATTTGTGGTTACCAGCGCAATGGTCAGCCCTGAGGGCGGAAAATCAGGGCATTGCCGGACTGTTCCCCTTTAGTGGGTTGCAGTTTTTGATCAGCACCCGACCTTCCAGCAGGTTGCCCTTGGAGTATTCTGAGAAAATACAGGTGTTTGTCTTCGGGTCGTAGTTCTGGATCCAGAGGTTATCCTCCTTCCAGGTGGCGCCGATATGCTGCTGCCCGTCTGGCACGCTTATGCGCATCACTCCGCCAAAGCGCTTCACGAAGACCTGCTCGTAATGGAAGAAATAGGCGAGCCAGCCGATCAGGAAAACAATACCCGCCACAATGGCGCCTTTACTGAGACTGCCGAGCCGGCTTCCCACGAAGAGCGCAAGAACGACGAGGGCAATCACTGCGGCCCAATAGAGGTAAGTGACCATGGGTGTATTCCCTTAATGTTATTAATGCTTGCTGTGGGAAGGGTAGCGCAGATTGGCGGGTAACTGAATGGCAGCCGCGACAGAGAGAGCGGTGAGAGGGACTGTAAACCGTGGCGGCGCAGCCGCTTCTTTGAAACGCCGGCGGGGTATCCCCCGCCGACTGACTCTAGCCTGTTACTGCGCCAGTTCAGGCAGGTTTTCGAATAGCTTCAACGCCTCGGGGTTGGCCAGGGCTTCCTGGTTCTTAACCGGCTTGCCGTGTACCACATTGCGTACAGCCAGTTCCACAATCTTGCCACTGATGGTCCGCGGAATGTCCGCGACCTGAATGACTTTGGCAGGAACGTGTCGGGGCGTGGTATTGGCGCGAACGGTGGTGCGGATTTTCTGGATTAGCTCATCGTCCAGCTCTACGCCCTCACGCAGGACAACAAATAGCACCACGCGGACATCATCGTTCCACTCCTGCCCGATACAGATACTGTCCAGCACTTCCTCGACCTTCTCTACCTGGCGGTAGATCTCTGCCGTGCCGATGCGGACACCACCTGGATTCAGCACAGCATCAGAGCGGCCGTAGATCACGACACCACCATGTTCGGTGATTTCCGCGTAGTCGCCATGAGCCCAGACACCGGGCCAGCTTTCGAAATAGGCGCCGTGGTACTTGGAGCCATCCTCATCATTCCAGAAGCCGATGGGCATACAGGGGAAAGACTTGATGCAAACCAGCTCCCCTTTCTGCTGCAGCACCGGCTGGCCATCGTCATTCCACACTTCCACCGCCATACCCAGACCGCGGCACTGGAGCTCACCGGCGTAGACCGGTAGCACCGGGTTCCCAAGGGCAAAGCAGGAAATGATATCGGTGCCACCAGAAATGGAGGAAAGACACAGGTCTTCCTTGATATCCCGGTACACGTAACGGAATCCCTCGTGGGCCAGCGGTGAACCTGTAGAAAGGACTGCACGCAGCCGCTCCAGCTTATGGCTTTCCCGGGGTTTACAGCCGGCCTTCTCCAACGCAGCAATGTATTTGGCACTGGTACCGAATACACTGATGCCCTCTTCGTCCGTCATGTCCCACAGCGTCTCCGCCGCCGGATAGAAAGGTGAACCATCGTAGAGCACCAGCGTGGCGCCGCAGGCGAGCCCACTCACGAGCCAGTTCCACATCATCCAGCCGCAGGTGGTGAAGTAAAACAACGCATCCTCGCGGCGGAGGTCGCAGTGCAGGCGGTGCTCCTTCAGGTGCTGCAGGATCGTACCGCCAACGCCGTGCACAATGCATTTGGGTACACCGGTGGTACCTGAGGAGTACATGATATAGAGAGGATGGCTGAACTCTGTGTACTCAAATGTGAGCGGAGCCTCGGGTGCCGAATCAACAAAATCCGGCAGGCTGATCGCTTTGTCCATATCGGTAAGCGCGGCGCGGGTTTCTTCCCCGGAGCGCGCGACCGGCACCACCACCATCTTCTGCACCGAGTCGATACGAGCCAGAATCTCCTGCAGGCGCGGCAGGGAATCAATGGTCTTGCCGTTGTAAAAATAGCCCTCGCAGGCGACCAGCACCTTCGGGGCCACCTGGCCAAACCGGTCCAGCACGCCATTGATACCAAAGTCCGGTGAACAGGAGGTCCAGATAGCGCCAATGCTGGTGGTAGCGAGCATGGCTACGACCGTGTCGATAATATTCGGCATAAATCCGGCGACACGATCGCCTTTTTCGACACCCTCCTGCCTCAGGGCAGCAGCAAAGCGCTCCACGCGCTCATAGAGTTCGGCATAACTCAGGCTGCGGCGACGACCGTTCTCCAGCCTCTCGACAAGTGCCGTCTTGTCATCCCGGTAACGCAGGAGGTTCTCGGCAAAATTGAGCCGGGCATCGGGAAACCACTCGGCGCCGGGCATGGAATCTTTACCCAGCACCCGCTCACCGCGTGTATCGGCGATCACCTCACCAAAGTCCCACAGCGTGTTCCAGAACTCTTCCCGCTCAGCCACAGACCACTCGTGCAGGGCGTCATAGTCGGCAAGGCTCAGGCCGAAACGTTCGTTGACCTGGCGACGGAATTGATCCATCTGGGTAGCGGCGATGGCCTCCGGCGTCGGGGCCCAGAGAGGGGTGCTGTTGTTGCTCATCTCGACTGACCTCATCGGTTCCTTATTGTTGAATGCACCCAGCGTAGGGGGCATTGACAGCTGGGACAATCATGCCTTGGTCTGAAACTTAAATATAATTTAAACTTTTAAACTATTGATAAGTTACGTTTAATCTAAACCAACACCACAGAAGCGGTCACCATGAATGCCACCATCAAGCAGCTCCGTGCCTTCGTCACCGTGGCGAAGACACGCAGCCTGGCCCGGGCCAGCGCCCAGCTACATGTCTCCCAGCCCGCCCTATCCATCTCCATACGTAACCTGGAGACCAGTGTCGGGGGGCCACTGTTCAGCCGCGACAGCCGCCAGCTGGCACTGACACCCGAGGGCACAGAATTCCTGGAGCGGGCGGAACAGTTGTTGCGCAGCTGGGATCAATCCCTCGACGCCCTGCAGCAGCGCTTTCGGCTTCAGCGAGGACAGCTCGCGCTGGCGGTGATCCCGGCATTTGCCCTGAATCGCCTGCCGGCGCTTCTGGCGGCCTTCCACCGCGAGCACCCGCAGATCAATCTCGTCCTGGAGGACGTTGTCATGGAGCGGGTTCAGCAGTCTCTCCTGGAGGGGCGGGCCGAAGTGGGCATCAGCTTCCGACCTGACGAACTGAGTGGACTCGAATTTATTCCTTTCGCGCAGGACCGCTTCGTCGCCGTAGTGCCGGCAAGCCATTCTCTGGCCGGGCGAGACACCCTGTGCTGGAGCGATCTTGCGGCATCGCCGTTTATTGCCATGAACCGGGGTTCCGCCGTGCGGCGCTGGACGGATCAGGCCTTTGCCAAGGCAGGGCGTGACATGCAGTTGTTCTGCGAAGCAAGCCAGTTGAGCACCATCGGACAGATGGTGAGGGAGGGGTTGGGAGTCAGCGTCGTACCCAGTCTCTGCGAGTCGCAGATGCTGGAATACGGACTTACCGTCCGGGCACTGACCGCACCTGTCGTGAGCCAGGAAGTGGGGGCGCTGATACGAAACAGGGGCGGTTTATCCGCCCCTGCCCGTACATTTCTGGGATTGCTACAGCCGGACTTACGACTTTGATGTCGCCCGCAGCATCCACGCTGTTTTCTCGTGGACGCTCATCCGGTCGCCGACCAACGCCACTGTGGATTCGTCCTCCCCATCCTGTGCGGCTTTGAGCACTTCCCGACAGGTTTTCACCACCTGCTCGTGCCCCTTGGTCAGGATCTCTACCATTTTCTCCGCAGTCGGCACTTCCACCACCTCTTCTATGGATGTCAGGGTCGCGAAGGCCTTGTAGGTACCCGGAGCATACACATCCAGGGTCCGGATACGCTCGGCGATATCGTCTACCGCCTCTGCCAGCTCCGTGTACTGCTCCTCGAACATCAGGTGCAATTCGCGGAACATCGGTCCGGTCACATTCCAGTGAAAGTAATGGGTCTGCAAGTACAGCGTGTAGCTATCCGCCAACAGCCTCTTCAGGCCCTCAGCGATATGCTCTCGATCCTTCGCGCCAATACCGATATCGATCTTGGTCATGCTGAATTTCTCCTTTCTCTTGGAAATTGCGGAAGTCTGCCGACCTCGTTAAGCAACATACTAACGTGATGAGAATTGATTGGAAATTTATATCTGGAATCTAGTCAATAAGGAAAAACTATAGGTCTACTTTGCCCACAACCAGAAAAGGGGTGGTTTTACCGTAGTAAAGCCCAGAAATTTCCACTCACCAGAAAATTGCCGCCAATCACAACCGCAACGTCGTCTTTTGAGAGATTCCAACCGGCGCTAATCGGCCTGTTCGGCCATGAGAAGAATCAAGTCTCCGTATTCTTCATCGGAGCAATCGAAACAAAGGCCGCGTGGGGGCATGGCCTGAAAACCTTCACGTGCGTTGTGGACCAGAGTGTCCATCCCCTTGTCCATACGGGCCGCCCACGCCTGCTGATCACCGGTTCGGGGGGCGCCATTGATGCCACTGCTGTGACAACTGAAACAGGTTCTCTGGTAGAGCTGGGCAATTTCGCGGGGTGCGCTGGGCTGCGCACTTTCGTCCGACGCCTCCGCCCGCATCGACTGTGGCTCCTTTGGAGAGCAGGCCGCTGACATCATCACCACCGTCATGAAAACAGTGCGAGACACCGATGATTTAGGGCTAAGCCCTTTTAGGTCTTGAAACAATATGCCCACGAATCATCTCCTGTCAGCTTGTTGTTATTGTGCTGGGGAAGCCCCGGGCCGCACTGATCACGCTCAGGACGCTGGTCCCAAACGCTAGCGACGGAACTTCATTGCTGACAGGAATTATCACCACAGGCGCAGCAGGCCCGCAAGCTCGGATCGAGGGACTGTGAACTGATGGCCTGTCATGTCGAAGGGCAACACGGCCACCAGTCTCCGGTAATTTCCCCTGCTAGATCACCAGCGCCTTCTGGTAGCTCATTTCACGGATGGCATAGCGCACCCCCTCACGGCCCACACCACTCTCCTTGACGCCGCCGAACGGGAAGTGCTCGGCGCGGAAACCCGGACCATCATTGACGGCCAGCAGCCCCACATCGAGCTGATTGAACAGCATTTTGGCTATTGACAGGTTCTGGGTGAAAACACCGGCCTGCAGGCCAAAGGCACAATTGTTGACCAGTGAGACCACCTCTTCCACGTCGTCAAAACGGCGCAGAGGCATCACAGGCCCAAAAGTCTCTTCCGCAACAAGCTCAGCCGTATCCGGCACGTTTTCCAGCACTGTCGGCCAGAGGATGTTCCCCTCCCGCTTCTGCCCTGCCAGTACACGGGCGCCAGCGGCAACCGCCGCTGCGATACGCTGCTCTACCTCATCGGCGGCCGCTTCGTGGATCAGGGGACCCACAAAAGTATCATCCTCGCTCGGGTCGCCGACCTTCAGAGCTTTGGTCGCCTGCACTAATTTGGCCGCAAAGGATTCGTAGACCGCGCTGTGTACGAACAGCCGCTTGGCGGCGGTGCAACGCTGGCCGGCAGTGGCAAAGCGCTGGTTGATCGCCGCAGATACGGCCGCATCAAGGTCCGCATCGTCCATAACGATCAATGGATCGTTACCACCCAGCTCGAACAGCAGCTTCTTGTAACCTGCTCGGGCTGCAATGGCGTTCGCGGCGGCTGTGCCCCCGGTGAAATTCACTGCATGCACCTGGGGATGCGCCACCGCATAGCTGGTGGCATCGATATCGGGAATCAGCATCTGCAGCACCGACTCGTCCATGCCGGCTTCGTAACACAGCTGAACCAGCATTTCTGCAGAGCGCTTGTTCTGGGGCCCGGGTTTGAACAGGATGGTATTTCCTGCTGCAAAGGCGGGGCCGATTTTGTGCATGGCGATATTGATCGGGAAATTGAACGGGGTGATACAGAGCACGGTTCCCAGCGGCTTCCACAGGACGACGCCCACTCTGTCCCGCTGGGGAGGGAAGGCATCGGAATCCAGAGCTTCGCCGTGGATACCGCGGGCCTCCATCGCGCTCGCCAGTGCAGTGTTGTAGGCCCGCTCAATCTCAACCCGGCTATCGGAGATCGTCTTGCCCGTCTCTTCGGTAATCAGGCGGGCGAGCGCCTCTTTGCGATCCTGCAACAGGTTTGCCAACCGCAGGAGAATATCGGACCGGGCAAATGCCGGAGTCTCCGCCTGTCGCTTGCGTCCCTCGACCAACAGCGCCAGTGCGCGATCGACATCTTCACGCCCCTGTAGTGCATATTCCTCAATCAGGTCCCCGGAGAACGGGTTGATGATTTGGTAGTCGCTCATTGGTCTTACCCCACCGTCAGCTGGTAAACAAGCCGCACTCCTGCAAGCAGCAGTGCAGCACGCATTAATTTGAAGAAGAGCTCACTATCGAGCCGATTGAGCAGCGCCACGCCGATGCGGGTGCCTACTACTGCCGCCACAGCCAGGACGAGAATCAGCCCCAGGTGATCGGAAAAAGCAAAGCCGAGATAGATAAAAGCCGGTACCTTTAACGCATGGCACCAGGCCTGCATGACCGACTTACTGGCCACCACTTCCTTTGGCGTGAGATCCCGGCGAACGAAGAAGGGAGCCAGCAACGGGTCTACCGCTCCGGCCAGAATCCCGAAACTCCCGGTCACAAGTCCGAGCCAGCCAAATTGCCCCGGAGCCAGGCGGATCTCAGGTAGCCGTTTCGGCTTGAAAACGGTATAGAAAATGAGCACAGCCAATAGGACCAGCGGCAGTTCCTGCCAGTCCAGGCGCGCCAGCCCCAGGGTCATCAACACCGCCCCGAGAGTACAACCTACGAAGAAGGGAATACAGAAATCCCAGCGGATGTGTTCCCTGACGTAGTAAATCCGGGCTGCGTTGTTGATTAATTGTACGGCACCGTGAATGGGTACCAGCAGTCGCAGTGGAATCGCCACGTTCAGCGCGGCAAACATAAGAATGCCACCCGCCCCTCCGGTCACGGCCGAAACGAACGCACTGACGACGCAGGCGAGCAGCAAAAGGGCAATCGTGAGGTTGGAAAGCTCTCCCAATTCCACCGGAGGTCTCGTTGTTGGTTTTATGGACAGCGGAGTGTACCCAAGGAGCCCGCTGCGACCCGGTATTCGCCGGCCTCACAGCGGTTAATAACGGACATCTGCATCGGAATCCGCTCGTGCCGCGTCTAACAGAAGCAACATAATGACAACAGCGAGTATTCACATGCTGAAACCCTTGATTACTGCCGTCTGCGCCTGCTCTTTGAGCGGCTGTATCTATGTGAGCATCAACGATACAGAAGACCTTGCCCGCTCAGATTCCTGCAATGAGCCGGTCTATCTCGTTCACAGTGGCTCCATTCGCGATACAGCTGCACTGGAGGACTACCAAAACGCCCTGAACCAGTCCCTCTATCAACAGCGAGTGCCCGCTTACATGGTGACTGAAGACGAGCCGGTGCGGATGTTGAGCAACTCTGCGTCCGCCACCCCTATCAGCCTGATCACTCGCTTCTCATGCCTTGAGCAGGCCGAGCAATACTGGAACAGTGCAGAAAACCAGAGCCTCGCTTCGCTTCGTGAGCAGGCCGCCGACTTCCAGATCGCCGTCTATCCGCTGGCTGATAAGGTGATCAGGTTTTAACCCAGCACGATGGATTTGATTCCCGCACTTGGCGCGGGAATGGCAATGCCTCGCATCTAACCTGGAGAGGGCCACCCGATTGAGTGGCCCTTTTTTATTGGAACCGGGCTGGCGCTCCAGCCTGAACAGTGAACTTCGCCTGGCATTCCGCAGACCTACACTGGATGTCGAGCTGCGCTCGCCATCGCGTGCGTGATACGGCATCCCGGCGCCTGCGGCGCCCAAGCATCGCACCTACGGTGCATTGGTCCGGGGTCGCGCACGACTCACATGGCAGCGCTTTGCGCTGCGAGGTAGTGGCAGTAATTCACCGTATCCAAAATAAAAAAAGGGCCACCCGATTGGGTGGCCCTTTCTTTTATTTAGCAGCCTGTATGCAGTGACGGCTGGCTTTGGCGTCGCCATCCATGGCGCTACTTCAGTATGTTCGCTCCGGCCCCGGCCCGGCCATCCTTGGCCGGTCGCTATGGGGCGCGCGAAGCAATGCTTCGCCAACGCGCCCCATAGCCCTACTCTCACGATGCCAGGCAATACGACATCGTCGGGCACTGTAAATAAAAAAAGGGCCACCCGACTGGGTGGCCCTTTCTTTTATTTAGAAGCCTGACGATGACCTACTCTCACATGGGGAAGCCCCACACTACCATCGGCGATGTTGCGTTTCACTTCTGAGTTCGGCAAGGGATCAGGTGGTTCCACAACTCTATGGTCGTCAGGCAAACTGGCTTGGGTTGGCGTGGTCTTATGAGCCTCTCTAGTGGACTCCGCGCTGCCTGTTACTGCCGTTTGCCTGATCTTGCGATCTGCAGTAACCCCAAATAAGTCGGTGAAACATTCTGTAGTAATACACCGCAAGTCGATCTCTCTCGAGCTCTTGCGCGTCTCTCGGATTCACAATCCGAATCGTTAGTAACCATCTCTGTTGTATGGTCAAGCCTCACGGGCAATTAGTACTGGTTAGCTCAACGCCTCACAACGCTTCCACACCCAGCCTATCAACCTGGTAGTCTTCCAGGGCCCTTCAGGGGACTCGAGGTCCCAGGGAGATCTCATCTTGAAGGAGGCTTCCCGCTTAGATGCTTTCAGCGGTTATCCCGTCCGAACATAGCTACCGGGCAATGCCACTGGCGTGACAACCCGAACACCAGAGGTTCGTTCACTCCGGTCCTCTCGTACTAGGAGCAACTCTTCTCAAATCTCCAACGCCCACGGCAGATAGGGACCGAACTGTCTCACGACGTTCTAAACCCAGCTCGCGTACCACTTTAAATGGCGAACAGCCATACCCTTGGGACCGGCTTCAGCCCCAGGATGTGATGAGCCGACATCGAGGTGCCAAACACCGCCGTCGATGTGAACTCTTGGGCGGTATCAGCCTGTTATCCCCGGAGTACCTTTTATCCGTTGAGCGATGGCCCTTCCATACAGAACCACCGGATCACTATGACCTACTTTCGTACCTGCTCGACATGTCTGTCTCGCAGTCAAGCGCACTTATACCATTATGCTCATTGCATGATTTCCGACCATGCTGAGTGCACCTTCGTACTCCTCCGTTACTCTTTGGGAGGAGACCGCCCCAGTCAAACTACCCACCATACACTGTCCCCGATCCGGATAACGGACCTGGGTTAGAACCTCAAACATACCAGGGTGGTATTTCAAGGATGGCTCCACTGCAACTGGCGTCACAGTTTCAAAGCCTCCCACCTATCCTACACAAGTAGGCTCAAAGTTCAGTGCAAAGCTGTAGTAAAGGTTCACGGGGTCTTTCCGTCTAG